>JBBDRY010000110.1:17260-92555 GCA_040905225.1 Chloroflexota bacterium
GCTGGAGAACCTGCGTTTCCGCATCTATTACCGCGCCTGGGTCCGTTGGGTCTTCCACGGCATGTTCAATGACGAGGACCGGCTGATGGTCGACGTGATGGACGCGCCGCCAGAGCGCCTCTACCGCCCCGACGTCTCGATCACCGAGTGGCGCAAGCTCGTCGAGGAAACGGCTCGGGGTGCGCCGATCAGCGAGGCCTATCGGCCTTCGATCGCCGGCCTGCGCAATCTCGGCTTCGAGCTCACAGGCTCTGCGTCGGAAGAGAACGCGGTCCCGCAGATGACCGGCACGTGACCCAGACGAAACCCGCCCACACGTTCGATCCGAACGCGCCGGTCGAGGCTCGCCATCACCACGAGCCCGTTTCGGAACGTGCCGAACACCCAGTGGCCATCTCGGTCGAGGGCGTGACAAAGGTCTTCAAGACCTCAAACGAGGTCAAGACGGTCGCCCTGCAGGACGTCTCGTTCTCTATCCGCGTTGGTGAGTTCGTCTCCCTTATCGGACCCTCGGGTTGCGGCAAGTCGACGCTTCTCCGCCTCGTGTCTGGACTGGTCGAGCCCACGGCCGGCGAGATCAGCGTCAACGGCCTGCAGCCCGCGGAAGCGCGGCGTCGTCGGCAGTTCGGCATCGTCTTCCAGTCGCCGGTGCTTTTCGACTGGCGGACCGTGGAGCAGAACGTGAACCTGCCGTTGCAGGTGATCCACGAGAACGGCTCAAAGGCCGCGGCCCGAGTCGACGAGCTTCTCGGGCTGGTTGGCCTGTCCGAGTTCCGCAAGCACTACCCATGGCAACTCTCGGGCGGCATGCAGCAGCGCGTGGCAATCGCCCGGGCCCTGACGTACGCGCCGCCGTTCCTGCTCATGGACGAGCCGTTCGGTGCGCTGGACATGATCACGCGCGACAGGATGGCCGGCGAGCTGCTGCGGATCTGGTCCAGCACCCCGGGCACTACGGTGCTCTTCATAACCCACTCGATTCCCGAGGCGATTCTCTTGTCCGACCGCGTGGTGGTGCTCAGCGCACGGCCGGGACGAGTGCTGCGGACGGTCAACATCGACCTGCCGCGCCCGCGCAATGAGCGCGTGCGCGAGTCGGCCGAGTTCTACGCGTACGAGAACGAGCTGCGGCGTGTGCTCCAGGCCGAGCACGCCGACAAGGTCGAGCCGCAGCCCACCGAGCAGCCCGAGCTGTGAGCGAAGCCGCCGTCGCCAGCGCGTCATCCACGCGGAGACCGCGCCTTTCGTTCATCGATTTGAGTGGCACTTCGCGCGCACTTCTTCGCGGTGCCGTGGTTGTCGCCGTGCTGGTCGCCGTCTGGTACGCGGCCGCTATCTACGCACGTGCGACCGGCAATGCCTCGCTGACTCTCAAGCTGCCCTATCCGCACGACGTGCTGCTCGACCTCTTCAACAAGTGGTCCATCTACGCGCGGGCGAGCTGGGAAACGGGATCTCGTGCTGTCATCGGGTTCGTGATCGGCACCGGGGTTGGCCTGCTGCTGGGAATCGTGATGATCCAGTCCCGCTGGATCGAGTCGGCGATCGTGCCCTACGTCCTGGCCAGCCAAATGATCCCATTGATCGCGCTCGTACCCATCCTGCGCGCCATCCTGCGCGACCCCGACGTCGTCCGCTTCTACATCTGCGCCTACGTGACGTTCTTCATTGTCACGATCGCCGTGGTGCGGGGCTTGAAGAACTCGGCACCGGTGGCAGTCGAGATGATGGGCTCTCTCAACGCCAGTCGTTGGCAGACGATGCGCTTCCTCCGGTTTCCGGCGGCGGTGCCATACATCTTCAGCGGCTTGCGCGTGGCTGCGCCGCTGAGTCTCATCGGCGCGCTGCTCGTCGACTTCATCGGCGCCAACAGCGGCCTCGGCTACCTGCTCGTGGCGTCGCTGACGCTTGGCGCGAACGCTGCCTCGACCACGCTCTGGTCGGCGCTCGTGGTCACCCTCGTTCTCGGGCTTGTCTTCACTCGGTTCGTTGCGTACCTCGAGCGACGGGTCTCCTTCTGGCAACCCGCGTATCGCGCCGGGGCCACCGCGTGAGCTGGGCGCACGCGCGAAGGCTGGCATCGCCACAGGTGGTCGCTCCGCTGCTGCTGGGCGTGCTGGTCATCGGGGCATGGCAGGCGGGCGTGTTCCATTCGGCATTCAATCTCAAGCCGTACACCGTGCCCTATCCGTCGGCGATCCTGGCCGCGATCGAGGACGACGGCGACCACCTGCTGAAGCACGTAGCGATCAGCCTCCCCGCGGCAGTAATCGGCTACCTCACCGGCGCCGGCCTTGGCTTCCTGGTGGCGACTGCGCTGGTGCGCTTTGCGCCGCGGCTTATGACCCAGGTTCTGCCGGTGATCAGCGCCACTAACTCGCTGCCGATCGTGGCTCTGGCGCCGGTGGTCGGCCTGTTCGTGGGCTACGGGCTGCCGGTGAAGGTCATCGTCGTTGCCTTCATGACAACTCCGGTAATGGTCGTCTACACCGTTCGGGGCCTGATGAGCGTGGAGAGCGAGGCACGAGAACTCATGGCCTCGATCGAATCCACGCCCGGCCAGGTCTACCGCTTCGTTCAGGTTCCAACGGCAATGCCGTTCATCTTCACGGCGCTCAAGAGCATGGTCGTACTGGCACTGATCGGTGTGATCGTGACCGAGGCCATGCGCGGTTTCGAGGGGCTGGGCTTCGTCATTGCCGACGCGATGAGCGGCTTCGACGCGGCCCTGGCCTGGCTCGCACTGGTGACGATCGCCGTCATGGGCATCGTCTCCTATCTCATCGTGGGTCTCGTAGAACGGCTCGTCGTCCCATGGGACGCAGCCAGCCGAGCCGCGGGTTAACAAGTTGGCACGCGCCAGAGAGACTGGGCGGCCACAGCAGTGAAGAGGAGGAACCGGGCAGTGGTACCCAGACAAGTCGTGGCTATGATCGGAGTACTCGCACTCTTTGTCATGGCCTGCACAACCCCGGCCGCGACGCCGACCGCGCCGTCTGCGACCGCAACCCCGGCGCCAGCGACAGCGACGCCGGCTGCGACGCCAACGGAGGAACCGACCCCCGGGCTCACGGCTGAGCCGCCGGTCACGGCACCGCCGACGGAAACGCCGGCCGCAGCGGCATGCGAAGGCCAGTCGTTGTCCTTCATGCTGTCCTTCCTGGCCAACATCCAGCACGCTGGATTCCTGGTTGCCGAGACAGAGGGCTACTACGACGAGGAAGGCCTCGATGTAACGATCACGCCCGCAGGGCCTGGCATCGACGTCGCCGCGGCGGTTGCAGACGGCACCGCTGACCTTGGTCAGATCGACTACGTCCCGCTCGTGGAGGCGCGCGCCGCCGGCGTGCCCGTCAAGGCAGTCGGGCAGATCTACAAGGACCCGTTCTTCTTCTGGTACTCGTCGGGCGATGGCGGCCCGGCAACGATCGCGGACTGGGCCGGCGCGCGAGTCGGTGCGATCCAGGTCGGGGCATATCCCGAGCGAGACGCCATGCTTATCGCGGGCGGGGCCGATCCGGAGGACATCACTGTTGTCCCGCAGGACTTCGACGGGTTGCTCGACCCCGAGACGATGGACATCGCCGAGGGCGTCGTGTTCTTCCACCCGGCGCTGATCAATCTGGTCGGCATGCCGCCATTCCCCGATAGCTACAACGTCTTCCGGCCGGCCGAGCTTGGAGCGGACTTCGCCTCCCAGACGGTCGCTGGCAACGAGACGTACCTTGGCGAGCACCCCGACGCGGTCGCGTGCTTCCTGCGCGCCTCCATTCGAGGCTGGCAGGACGCGTTCACGGACGCTCAGGGCGCAGTGGACGCGACGATGACATTCGTCCCCGAAGGCTCGCCCATCACCCCCGGGCACCAGCTGGCGGCACTGCCGGACGTGCTCGCGATCACCGGCACGGGCGCCGATGACGCGACGTTGCTCCAGCCGGATGCTAATAGCTACCAGGCCACGATCGACCAACTGGTCACGCTTGGCCAGTTGGACGCGGACCCCGGCGTCGACACGACGTTCGACGGTTCGTTCTGGGATGCGGCCGTAGCCGGGATGCAGTGAGCATCTAGGTAAGGCCGCGCTAGTTCAGGCCCCAGCGCAAGCGAGAGGGACGGGCGAAAGCTCGTCCCTCTCGTCTATGACAGGAGGGCGCCTGACCGGCGCGCTCATCAGCGCACGTTTATCGGCACTATCGATACGAGTGCGTCTTACGGCACGAATCAAAGAGCAATCGGGGCGCGTCCACGCTCAGCCAAGATATGCGCAGCTTCTATGGTCGCCAATCATGGGTGGGCCGGAAGGCGTTGCGCGGCTATTTACCGATAGTGCCGATATCTAGATAGGGGAGCAATGGAGCAACGCTCGCGGCCGAGGATCGCGGTGTTCGCCGGGCCGAATGCCACGATCCTGAATTCGGAGCCGCTCGTCACGAGCAACGCTGCGCGGGTTCGTGCGGGTCTGCCGCCGCTTCCGTTTGACGCGGTCCGACCGCAGCGGCTGGCCGCGCCCGTGACGGTCTACGTGGAGCAGTTCTCGGCGCACCCGCTCGAGTCCGATGCGGCGGGTCTGTACGGGCCGCCCGATGGCTACGTGGGGGCCGATGCGACCTTCAATCGAGAGCGACGATCGGAAGACGACAAGCCTGTCTACGAGGTCACCCTGTCTGTCGACGACGGGCTGTACATGCTGCCGTACATGGCCATGCAGGCAGACGGCCGGCCATGGGAAGGCGACGAATCGGATCCATTCGGATCCCCAGATCGAACAAGGCAGCCCTTCTATCCATCTGCTGAACGGGTGTTCGAGGAGATCGACCGCTTCGGCGTCGGCGAGGACGGCCTGGGCGGGCAGCTCTCGCGCCTGGCCGATTACGAGTTCCTTCGGCCCGCGCCCCCAGCTGGATACACGGCGCGTGGCGAGGTACGCGGCCGTGACTACTTCCCGTACCGGCCGGTTCATATGATCCGCCAACCGTCGCGGCTCGCCCTGGCGCGGCTCACGAACGAGGTTCAGCGCGCCATGTCATCCGGCAATTACGCCGGTGGACTGTGGCTCGAGGGCAGCCCGTATGTCGAGGAGACGGCGTACTGGCTCAACCTGCTGATCGACACGACCATGCCGATCGCCGGCGCCGCAGCCCAGCGGCCGCACGGCGCGGTGGGCGACGACGGCGCCCGGAACATCATCGACGCGGTCGCGTACCTGACTTCGCGGGTATGGGCGGATGCGGACGGCCGCGATGCGCTCGGTGCCGTGGTCGTCATCGACCAGCAGATCATGACGGCCCGCTCGATCCAGAAAGCCGACGCACGGCCAGGCGGTTACGTGACTACCGGTGGGCACGGTGGGGTGCTGGGCACCATCTCGAGCATCGGTCGCCCGGTCGTATCGATGCGCCCGCTGCACCGCCACACCTGGAACTCGGACGTCCGTATGACTGTGCTGCCCTCGGCTGTCCGCGATGAATCGGGCGACCTGATCCCGGAGAAGATCCCGGTGGTCGCGATCGTCAAGCACGGGCAGTACATCGAGGAATCGGATGAGGTCGACGTGTCGCAGGTGGTGGGAATAGTCGGCCGTCTCAGTCGGATGCTCGAGCGCAATCAGTTGGCCGGCTTCGTGGCCGAGGGGTCGGCGCCCTTCGGGACAATGAACGAGTCGGCGGAGATGGCATTTCGCCGGGCGGTCTTCTCGGGCGTCCCGGTCGTGAAAGTCGGCCGTGGCGGTGGGGGAGTGTCCGAGAAGACCTACGCCCCGTTCGCGATCGCGGGCGGCAACCTCACGGCGACCAAGGCGCGCCTTCTGCTGATGGCTTCGTTGCTGAAGCTGGGGCTGTTACCGGCGGCAGAAGACCCGGCACACCCGACCGGCGCAGAGATCGGCGCCACCCGGGCCGCCCTCGATCGCTACCAGGAAATCTTCGATAGCCATTGACCCGGGACCGGACTGAGTGTTGACGATCGGTAGACATCTGTTTACTCTTTCATACACCTGTCGTTCGGAGTAAACATGGATCTTTCCAATCCCGCGGCGACCATATCGGCGCCTCTGACCGGCCGCGTTCTCGAGACGCTCAGCGGTACAACGCTCCCACTGTCTGGTCGAGAGATACACAGGATCACCGGGTTCGGGAGCGTCGCTGGTGTCTGGAAAGTCTTGGCCCGATTGGAGCAGCAAGGGGTCGTGGTTGCCGACCACAGACTCAAATTGACGCACTACGTCGGAAACCGGGAGCATTTGGCTTGGCCCGCCATAGAGTCACTCGTCGGGCTTCGTTCCGCGTTGTTCGAGCGAATTCGCGCTGAGATCCAGGCTTGGACCGTCCCGCCAATCCACGCGTCGGTGTTCGGCTCAGCCGCTCGTCGTGACGCCGATGCAGAAAGCGACGTCGACCTGCTGCTCGTCTGCGAGGACAGCCTTGCTCCGATCCACTTGGAGACATGGGAACATCAACTGGCCCGGTTGCGGGAGCAGGTTCGTACGTGGACCGGCAACAACTGCCAGACGCTTGCTATCTCCCGCCGACGCTTCGGTCAGCATGTGGCCGCGCGCGATCCCATGGTCAAGGAGTGGGAGCGTGACTCTGTTTTGATCGCCGGCGAACCAGTTTCAACCCTGATAAGGCGTGCCTGATGCCCCGCGTTGGCGGGCGAACAGCGGCGTGCTCCAGAGACGACGCACGCGGGCGTTTGGGCAGGGCTCGAGAGTTCATCTATGTGGCCGACCTTGTTCTAGGTGAGACCCTCGATGCTGACGACGCCGATGACGGCGTCAACCTCTCCGGCGTGTCGACTGCACTGTCGGTTCTTGCAGGCATCGCATCCGCAGATGCGGTCAGCTGTCTTCGCCTCGGGATGCGATCCCGGGGCCAAGCCCACGCTCAAGCACTTGCATTGATTCGGCGTGTTCATCCGGAAGGCACCGGCCTCGCCAACGACCTCGACCGACTACTGGATCTGAAGGACAACTCCCAATATGGAGTGCTTTCGGTCTCGTCAACAGATGCTCGCCAGGCGTTGTCGTGGGCAAAACGGATGTTCGACACGGCCGAAGCAGTTGTCGGCGCACATACCCGCGGCCAAGACTGAGCGAATCACGCCAGCTCACGTGGGCTTGTTGGGCGTCGTAGGTTCGTGACGCCGTCACGACTCGCGGTCGCAGCGGTCTTCCTCGCGGGGATCGGGGCACGGACTCACCTGATCATCGTCGGGCCGGTGCTGCCGGAGATGACGGTGGAGCTCGGCATCTCGCACGCCGTCGCTGGCTTGCTCATCACGCTCCCCGTATCGCTGATGGCAGCCGTGGCCATCCCGTCGGCCGGGCTCGGACATAGGTTTGGGTCGCGCCGAGTGATGGCTGTCAGTCTGGCGCTGTTGGCTGCGGCCGGGACAGCACGGCCAATCGGCAACGACGCGCTCTGGGTCCTGGGCTGGACCGTGCCGATTGGAATCGGGATAGGCGTGATCGGCGTGATCCTGCCGATCTTCGTCAAGCAGCATGCCGGGGAGATGCCCGCACGCGCGACCGGCCTGTACGTGACCGCGATGCTCGTCGGATCGGCTCTCGGCGGAGTGCTGGCGGCGCCGCTGGCCGAGTGGGGCGGGTCGTGGCGCGTGCCGTTGCTGGTGTTCGGCTTCGCGGGCGCGATCCCGGTCATCGGTTGGATCATGCTTACCAAGCCAGACCACGTCGAGCCTGCTGACCGCCCGGAGCGACCGCCGCTGCCATGGCGCAGCCCCGTTGCGTGGCTGCTCGTGACCGCGTTCGCGCTCCAGGCGTTCCTTTTCTACGGCATCGTCGCCTGGTTGGCGCCGGTGATGGTCGAGGCCGGTCGTTCGCCGATCGAGGCAGGGACGATCGTTGGTGTCCTGTTGATCGCCGGCATCCCCGGAACGCTGCTCGTCTCGTGGCTGGGGGATCGGTTCCCATCGCGGCGAGTTGGTTTGGTGACTACGTCGGTCGCCTCGCTCGTAGCGATCGCCGGCTACACCTGGCTGCCGGATCTTGCGCTGGTTTGGTCGGTCGTCGGCGGCCTGGGTCTCGCTGCGATCTTCGCGCTGGTGATGACCCTGCCGCTCGACGCCGCTCGACATCCATCCGAAGCCGGCGGCTACACCGCTCTGATGCTCGGCGCCGGCTATCTCATCGCATCGATTGCGCCGTCACTCCTTGGCGCCGCCCGCGACCTAACGGGCAATTTCACGCTGACGATGCTGCTCCTCGTCGCAACGGCGACTGTGATGCTTGCCTTGTCGCTCGCGCTCTCGCCCTCGCGCCTTCGCTCATAGGCCTCCGGCGGTCGCCCACGTTCGACGGCAAACCAGTGTTCGTCGCTCATTCTCGAGGTCGCGGGTAATCCTCTTCGGTTGCTGCGCGGAACATTGGTGCGCCAAGGTCTCGCTCTCGGAACGTAAACGCCCGGCTAAGCCAACGATCCAGGTCTGATTCGCTAAGGCCGGCTGGGCGGATCAGCATGTCGGTTGAGCGGGCAAGCTCTGGGGAAATCAGCCGTATGTGCTCGGACGTTTCGAGCGCAAGAAGCTGCACCGAGCGGTTGAGGTTGTCGCCTCTAGTCGTGGTGGCCGTAACGGGTGTGCCGTGGAACTGGGACTCCTCCAGTTCCGACAACACATCGAAGGCCCCCGACCAGCGCGAGTGTGGCAAAACGTGCGCTAACTCGCCGAGCGCTCTCACCAAGGCGCTCAGGCGTCGCCATCCCGCAGCCTCAAGCCAATCGCGGGTTGTGGTAGTTTCGCCGCGGCCATCAAGTCGCTCTGCCGATGCGCGCTTCAAACGCCAAGCTCTGAGCTGAGCGGTCGACTCGAGGATCGTCCGGATTACGCCCAAGCAACGCCCGTCATCCTCGAGCCAAAGCAGAAACGCTGATCTCAACGCGCTAACGCAGTAGCGGCAGCGCGCTGCACGCCTTCGATCGGAGACCATACGGCCAACAAGGCCGCTGTCTCAGCGGTGAGGATGTAGACCGCCTCGCGGGCGACGAGGTGCTCAGGCCGGTAGTTCTCCCCCAGATGGAGCGCCTCCTGTTTGTAGGCTCGCTTGGCGAACTGAATCGACCGATACCTTCGGTGGAGGTAGGCCAATTCAGCGAGCCCGGCGGTGGGGATTTCGACACGGGGGCCAGCACTTCGCAGCCATTCGTCGTAGGCACGTCCCACTGGTGCCATCGCCTTAACGTGGGGAATGTCAAGTCCCGTCGGAGTTAGGGGGACAGTGCTTCCCACGAGGTTTCGCAGCCGCCCAGCTTCATGTCTCATCAACGGCTGCGATTCGAGCCAGTCGGCAAGATCAAGCTGCCCTGCACGCGCCGCCAATTCAAGCGTGCACTCGCGAATTTGGTGAACGACCAACATGATTACGTCGGCGAACACCATCATCGGCAGGCTCGCGCCGGAACTGGGAGTGCCCTGAGCAAGATCGGTGCTTTCCCAAGCAGTGAGCGCGTGAAATTGACCTCGAGCGTGAAGCGTGGACGACATCGTGGCGTAGGCCTTTCCTGGATCGCTCAGTATTCGTGGCCGGCGTGGGCCACCGCTCCAGACACGAGTTATGAAGGCTGCGATCGGTTCGCCGTCGCCTCGCTCGATCCCAAAGGTGAAAGCACGGTTGCTGGTCCAGCGTTCAAGTTGGCCACGGAGTAATACGGAGGCCCCGATTGCCTGGCCGACAAGGATTAGCCGGAACGCTGACGCACACGAGTCGGCTCCCCAGCGAATCTGTGCGGGCCACGTTCCTATGGGAAGAGCGGGAGATGTGACTCGGTCGACCCGCGTCGAATAAGAAAGGCCAAATCGCCTGAGCACGGCATCGATGTGCGGGACCGCACCAAAGCGCGGAACTGTGAAAGCACTGACAAACGGGGCAGCGTCGATTGCGTTTGACCACCTTGCGTTGTGCCGCTTGAACAACTCTGCTGAAACCCGGCCCGGGCCCGCTTCTCTGGCGAGCTCTTCGTAATGAGCTAGATCGCTTGGAACGTCGAGATGGTCATCAGGAGGGTCGACCGTTTCCCCTAGAGGCACTAGATCAACCAGGAAGGTCAATCGCTAGGTCACGCAGGATTCGTGCCGCGACAGTCATTCGTGTGTCCCCTAGAAGGTCACCAACTGCTTCATATGCATACGCAACCGAGGGGGCGGTGACCATGCGCAGATGACGTTCTGGCATTGGCGACCCGTTGGGGTCATAGACGGCGTCACCATCGGCCCTATCGATCAATGAAGGCTTGAACGATGCTGCGGAGGTGTGAGAGTACGGGCTAAGAAATCGGTAGAGCATGTCATAGGCCTGACGTATGGCCCAGCTGTGCTCCGGAATCGCAGTCTCAATTTCCTCGACCATCCGAGCGAGCGTCGGCATCACGCGATCGCCATAGTTTCGACCAGCGGCCATCGCCGCCGTCCTACCTTCGGCGGCTATTGACTCCTTCTCCTCGAGGACGTGAGTCATGTTCTCGATGCGTAGTCGCTCGTCCAACGGAGCGGGAAGGTGCGCGGCGGTCTGCCGGATCATGCGAACGTCTTCCTCTTCGGCTTGGCCAAACCAAAGCGGCGCGTTCGTATCGACATCGAGTGCCATCCACTTGATGAGGATTGCCGCCTCAACTACAGCTCTGGCATGGTGAAGAGCCGTGATCGCTGATGGTCCTGTGAGTGCGTGCAAAACACCGCGGTAGAGCAGGACGATGCGGTCACCCAAGATGCTCCCGAGCAACGCGTTGGCAGTTTCCGCCTTGAGCGGAGAAGGGATGCGATCTGCCAACCGGAGGAGCCGCTCCTCGATCTCATCCAGGGTTAGTGCGGATGGTTGCTCTGCGCCAGGCTCTTTCATTATCGACTTCAGCCATTTTGCAACTATTGAGACGAGTCGCGCGGGTCGACCTATGGAAAACCCACGACTCGGATTCTCACGGTCGGACAGTTCTCGAGCTACATGCCGATCAGTTGGCGGAAGCGGTGTGTGAGTGGCAGTTCGGCGCGGGCATCCAGCGAGGCTTCGGTGGGCTTCCAGTTGGCAAATTCGGGCGTCAGGTCCTGAGGCGTTCCGCGAGTGTCGGACTCGCAGAGCTTGCGCCACTCGGTGATCGCTATGTCCGGGCGGTAGAGGCGTTCGGGGGGCGCGTCCATGACGTCGACCATCAGCCGGTCCTCGTCGTTGAACATGCCGTGGAATACCCAGCGCACCCATAGCCGGTAGAACAGCCGAAACCGGATTCGCCCGATCAAGCCGGCGCGCTTGGAGACCAGCTGCAGGTAGATGTGGTGATCGGGGTCGGTCGGAGCCCACCATTCGTAATGCTGCCAACCGGCCGACGGATACGCGACTCGCAGGAAGCACGGCAGACGGATCGAGACTGTCGCCGTCCCGCGACCTTTCGAGCGCCAGAACCGCTTTGGCGGCCATGTCCCCAGGCCCGGAAACTCGGTGTCGAAGTGGACCTCGTCCGGCACCCGCGTGATCCAGCCCTCGCCGGTCGGCTCCATGTGGTGCCGCGTCCAGGTCGGCATCTGCCGGCGGAGGGTCCACAGCGAGCGGCGATGGAGGAATTTGGCGTGGCCCTCGTCGATGCCGTTCTCAGCGCCGAAACGCCAGTTGCCGTGACGCTGGGTCAGCCGCCCAACGACGACGGCGTCGCCAGACAGAAGCTCTGAAGGGATGTCCGACTCGACAGGCGGTGCCTCTCCCTCGCCGACGAAGACCCATACGATCCCGAGCCGCTCCTCGGCGGGATACTGACGTTCGCCGCCGGTGAGCACCCTGCCACCTTCGCGACGCAGCCAGATGCGCTCTCCAGCGAGCATGACCTTGAGTGGCTCTCGCGTGCCGACGTGCTTCGACCATGTCGCGGGGTACCAGTAGTTCCTGAAGCCGAGCACGGCCGCCTCGTACCTCGGCCACGTCGCCCAGTCGCGACGGCCGGTCGAATGAGCGCCGAAGCCCTTGCGGGATTCCGGCTTTAGTCGGGCTGGAGCAGCCGTAGCCATGCGCGAAGCCTAGGCCAGGTCGGCCGCCGTCACGCCTGCCGGCAGCGGCTCCAGGACCGATTCCGGCTGCACTCGCGCGACCACATCTGGCGGAACCCGGCACATCGGCGGGAAAGTCTCCGGCGGAGCTGGCTTGGTCATATCGAAGATCAGCTTGGTCTCCATCGGCCCCTTCTCCTCGCGGTGGTAGCCGTACGTCACCGGATTGAGGTGGCCGCCGAGGAAGTTGGGCAACATCGTCAGGTCTCGATCGGCCTGGAAACGCGTGGCCATTGCCCAGAGGGTGTCGACCTCGTTGAAGACATCGACGTCGTCGTCGACCACGAAGACATGCTTCAAAAGAGGGTCGACCGCCAGCGCTGCGACTGCGGCGATCTTGGGCTCACCCACTACCCGCTTCTTCATCGAGATGTACAGGTGCGAGCGCGACATGCCTGAGAGCGGCAGGTTCACGGCCGTGACAGAGGGCATCGCCTCTTTGACCCGGCGATAGATGGAGCCCATGCGTGGCAGCGCGCCGAGGATCGAGTGCTCGGTGTGGGCATTGAAGACGTCCACGAAGATCGGCTTCGCGCGCATCGTGATCGCGGTGATCTGGATGTACGGCTGCGGCCCGACGCGCGTGTAGTAGCGCGGGTACTCGCCGAACGGCCCCTCGACCTGTGTCTTCTCGGGATCGGTGTCGATGATCCCCTCGATGATGATCTCGGCCCGCGCCGGCACCTCGAGATCGACCGTCTTGGCGCGAACCATCTCGAGCGGTTCGCCCATCAGCCCGCCCGCAACCTCGAGCTCGCCGCCGATCCCCTCGAGCTTCGACACGGCGCCCATGAGCACAGCCGGGTGATGGCTGATAACCAGCGCGATCTCCGCTGGCTTCCCGAGCTCGCGCATGCGCCGCAGGATGTAACCGGTGTGGTGGGCAGGGTTGACCTGGATGCCGACCTGGCGCCCTGGTATTGGTGGCGGAAGATGCCAGCGTTGACGCGGCCGCTGTCCGGGTCGCGCATGAGCGTCGCGGCTGAGGTTATGTAACGCCCCGCGTCGAGCTCGTTGTGGACGAGCATCGGCAGCCGCCCAACGTCGATGTCGTCACCGGTCCAGACGACCTCCTGCACCGGCGCCGCGGAGGCATCAATAGTGGTAGTCGGGATGCGGTTGCCCTCACGCTTGGCGTACTCGGGGACCATGCCCTTTACATCGGTCCCGATCGAGAGCGCCAGCCGCTCGTAAGTGGCGTGCAGGTTGAGAAGCAGCGGCATCGGCGAGCCGCCGATGTTCTTGAACAGCACAGCCGGGAAGCCTGGGTAACGCGCCGGGTCGTCCTCGATCCGATCGACAATCGCCGTCGCCTCGAACTCCGGATCGACCTGGGAAGAGACGACCTTCAGCTGGTCCGGGTACGTCCGAATCAGGAGGTCGAGATAAGTGCGCAGATCCTGGGCCATCGCGGCGCGGCGCCTCCGGAGTGACGCTGGATTGACGTCTTGGTACAGGCTATCGACGGGGCTGCTTGTCGCAACGCCGCGTTGCTATTATCGCGGCCGGACCACGATGCGGGACGGTGGTTCAGATAGCGGAATGATCGACCGCCCCAGCGGCGATCTGAGGAGGGTAGGGAGCGCGTGAGCATTCACGTCCTTGGCGTCGCCGCGAGCCCCAGATCCACAGCCACGACTCGCCTCGATGACTGAAAGCCCGGTCAGCCCGCTCGGCCAGCGCCTCCCAATGGTCGACGCGGTTGCCCGTGTCACGGGTGCGATGGACTACGCGCTCGACATCGAGCTTCCGGGCATGCTCCAAACGCGGATCCTGCGCAGCCCGCACGCCCACGCCCGATTGGTCCGCATTGACGCGAGTCGCGCGGCCGCCCTCCGCGGCGTGACGGTCCTGACGCGCGACGACATCCTCGGCCGCGAGGACGTGAACCCCACTTTCGGCTTGTTCATCCGCGATCAGCCGCCCGTTGCCCTCGACAAGGTCCGCCACGTGGGCGACCCGGTCGCGGCCGTCGCCGCGCCGGACGACGCCGCGGCAGAGGAGGCGCTCGACCTGATCGAGGTCGAGTACGAGCCCTTGCCGGCGGTCTTCGACGTCGAAGCAGCTCTGGAGCCCGGGGCGCCGATCCTCCACGAGGGGCCCCGATCGCTGGCCAGCCGCCGGCCGGACATCCTCGCCCGACAGCCCGGCTTCGAAGGCACGAACGTCATCCACCAGTTCATCCAGCGCAAGGGTGATGTCGATGCCGGCTTCGCGGGGGCCGACGAGGTGATCGAGCACACCTTCTACAGCCCACCCGTCCAGCACGTGCCGATGGAGCCGCATGTCGTGGTCGCGCGCTGGAGCGACAACCGCCTGACGCTGTGGGATTCGACCCAGGCGCCTAACTGGGTGCAGATCGAGCTGGCCAACCTGTTCAAGCTGTCGGCGTCGGACGTGCGCGTGATCGTCGGGACCCTCGGCGGGGGCTACGGCGGCAAGATCGACCCGTCAATCGAACCGATCGCCGCCTGGCTGGCGCGCAAGGCAAGACGCCCGGTGCGCCTCGCGTTGAGGCGCGACGAGGAGTTCTACACGCACACCAAGCATGCGGCGCGGGTGCGCATCCGCACCGGGGCGAAGCGCGACGGCACCCTCGTCGCCCACCAGGCGACGTGCTGGTACAACGGCGGCGCGTACGCCAAGGAGACGCCCGAGAAGATCACCCGCGGCTATGCATCGATGGGCCCGTACCGCGTGCCCAACGTCCACGTCGACTCGTTCGGCGTGTACACGAATATCACGCCTTCCGCGGCCTTCCGCGGCTTCGGCATCCCGCAGGTCTCGTGGGCGCACGAGTCGCAGATGGACATCCTGGCCGACGCGCTCGGGCTCGATCCGCTCGAGCTTCGGCTGCGCAACGTCCTCAAAGTCGGGGACCAGTTCTCGACGGGTGAGACGATCACCGAGGACCTGCACTATCGCGAGCTGCTGAAGATTGCGGCGGAGAAGATCGGCTGGTCGGAGGGCGTCGGCCCGTTCCGGGAGGGCTCGAAGATCCGTGCCCGGGGGATCGCCACGATCATCAAGGGCATGAGCGCGTTCCCGTCGTCGGCGGTCGCCAAGCTCAACACCGACGGGTCGCTCAACGTGCTCACGGGCAGCGTCGAGATGGGCCAGGGAGCGCTCACGGCGCTGACGCAGATAGCGGCCGACGAGGCGACCCTGCCGATGAGCCGCGTTCGCGTGTCCACACCGGATACCGCGGTGACGCCGTGGGATCAGATGTCGGCGGCGTCGCGCACGACGAACAACATGGGCAAGGCCATCCGTGGCGCGGTCGTCGACGTCAAGAAGCAGCTGCTCGAGATGGCGGCGCAGCGGTTGGAGATCTCAGTCGACGATCTCGATGTCGTAGCCGGAACGGTCCAGCCCAGGGGCTCTCCCGACAAGGCGCTGCCGTTCGCCGCCCTCCTTGGTCCGGCGCGGGTGGGCAATCTCCTCGGCCGTGGCTCGTACCAGGCCGTATCGCACCTCGACCTGGACGGCCAGGGGATCGGCTCCCCGCAGTGGCATCCGTGCGTCTGCGCGGCCGAGGTGGAGGTCGACGAGGAGACTGGTCGGACGACGATCCTCAAGATGCACATGGCGGTCTACGTGGGCAGGATGATCAATCCGCTCCAGTGCGAGCTCCAGGTCGAGGGCGCAGCGACGTTCGGCATCGGCCAGGCGCTGTTCGAGGAGATCCTCTGGGACGAGAGCGGCAACCTGACCAACCCCAATCTGTCCGACTACATGGTTCCCTCGATGCTCGACCTCCCGGCCGAATTCGGCGAGACGATCCTCGAAACCGACACGAACGAGGTGCACGGCATCGGCGAGACGGGCCTGCCGGCAGTCATGCCGGCGGTTGGCAACGCCGTCAGTCGGGCGATCGGCAAGCGCATCCCGACTCTGCCGCTGACGCCCGAGAAAGTGCTGCGCGCCATATGGAGCTGATCGAGTTCGAGCTCAACGGCCGCCAGGAGGCTGTTGCCGCGCGCCCGGACGAGCTACTGCTCGACCTGCTGCGGCGGCAGTTCCACCTGTTCAGCGTCCGCGAGGCGTGCGGCATCGGCATCTGTGGCACCTGCACGGTCGTCGTCGATGGACGCCAGGCGAGTGCGTGCCTCGTCCTCGCCGGGCAGGCGTCGGGTCGGTCGATCGAGACGGCGGAGGTACTGTCGGAAGACGGCACGCTGCATCCCATCCAGCAGGCGTTCATCGAGCACAACGCGTTCCAGTGCTCGTACTGCACGCCCGGCTTCCTCCTTGCGACGCGGGAGCTCCTGGCGACGAATCCTTCGCCGAGCGAGGACGAGATCCGTCAGTTCCTGGCCGGGAATATCTGTCGCTGCGGGAGCTACGTCAAGATCATCGAGGCCGTGGTCGATGCGGCCGGCCGGCTGCGCGCGCAGCCGCAGCGATGATGGCAGAGGTCGCCGACCGGACGGCAATCGCGTTCCGCCACCGATCAGCTGGCCGCGGCCGCGCGGTTGTCCTGATCCACGCGTTCCCGGTCGATGGGCGGCTCTACGACGTGCAGCTTTCCGCTGCCGAAGCCGGACGCCTGGCAGCCCGAGTAATCGCCGTCGATCTGCCCGGGTTCGGGCAGACACCTCTGCCGGACCCGGCACCGGACGTTCTGACTGTGGAGTTCCTTGCCGAGGCCGTCTGTGGCTGGATCGAGGCGGAGAGACTCGGTCCGGCGATCGTGGGTGGCGTCGCCATCGGCGGTTACGTGGCGATCGAGCTGGCGGCTCGCCGGCCCGACCTCGTCGCGGGCCTGGTATTGATCGGTTGCAAGGCGGCGCCGGACAACCCAACGATGGCGCCGAAGCGCGAAGAGCTCGCCCAACTCGCGCTCGATCGAGGCGCCGCGGCCGTGGCCGATGAGCTCCACGCCCAGCCGCTCGGTCCGCACGCCGACGGCGCGGTGAAGGCTCGGATGCACGAGATGATCTCGTCGGCGGATCCACGCGCGATCGCGGCGCTGATCCGAGGAATCGCGCGGCGACCGGATCCAGCGCCGGTGCTGCCCGGGCTGGCCATGCCGTCCCTGGTGATCTGTGGCGAGAGGGACCCGTTCAGCCCGCTCGACGAGGCCAGGCGGGTCGCTCAGCTGATGCCGAACGCGGACCTTGTCATCATCAAGGGAGCAGGCCACATGGCCCCGCTGGAGGCTCCCATCGCCGTGAGCCGTGCGTTGGCAGGCTTCCTCGATCGACTGAACCAGAACCAAACACCAGGAGGAGCAACGTGATCATCGACCAGAACGTGACCATCCCCGCACCGCCCGAGAAAGTCTGGGACTTCATGATGGACGTGCCTGAGGTGAGCACTTGCGTCCCCGGCGTTGAAGGGTTCGCGCAGGTCTCACCCGACGTCTACAAGGGGATCCTGGGCATCAAGGTCGGCCCGATCGGTGTCCGGCTCGAGGGGCAGGTCACGTTGGTCGAGCAGGATCGCGACAACTGGCTGGCGCGGATGGATGTCGAAGCGACCGACCGGCGCATCCGCGGCGCAGTCAACGCCAAGGCGTGGATGAAGTTGACACCGCGGGAGGATGGCCAGACCGACGTCTTCATCCACACGGACGCGTCAATCTTCGGCAAGCTGGGCCAGTTCGGCCAGGCAGTGCTGCGCAAGAAGGCCGACCAGATGGTCGCCGAGTTCGCCGCGAACATGTCGCGCCGGCTGACCACGCCGCCTGCCGAAGCGGAAACGTTGGCCGAAGCGCCGGCCGAAACGTCCGCCGAAGCGCCCGCCGGCCAGTCATGACCTTGAGCCTGCCCGAGACAGACTCGCGCGCCCCATTGGATACCGTTGTACTCAACGGTACCGACTGCTAAATTCGCCCTGATGCCAAGATCGATTGCCTTCCTGCGTCCCGGCTCCATCGAGGAGGCCGTCGCGATGCTGGACGAGCACGGCGAGGACGCGAAGGTCGTGGCCGGCTCAACGGCACTGACGATCATGCTGCGCGAGCGGCTGATCGACCCCGGGGCGCTGGTCTGGATCGGCCGGCTCCCCGAGCCCCAACTCTCGAGGATCGAGCACGCGGATGGTGAGCTGCGGATCGGCGCGCTGGTCACGCATCGTGACGTGGAGCGCGACTCGACGACACGGTCAGTGCTGCCGGTGCTCGCGGAAACCTTCGGCAAGGTCGCCAACGTCCGCGTGCGCAACCAGGCCACGGTCGGCGGAGTTGTTGCCGAGGCCGACTATGCGTCCGATCCTCCGGCGGTATTTCTGGCCCTTGACGCGGAGGTGGACGTCCGCGGCCCGAACGGGGCGCGCACGGTCGCGATGAGCGAGTTCACGCTCTCCTTCTACTCGACCGCGTTGGAACCGAATGAGATCGTTACCGCGGTACGCGTGCCGGTGCCCCAGCCCGGCACGCATGCCGTTTACCACAAGTTCGTGACCCGCTCGTCGGAGGACCGCCCGTGCATCGGGGTGATCGGGGTCGTCCGGCTCGCAGCTGACGGGCGAACCGCGGAGGACGTGCGTGTGGCCGTCGGAGCGGCGGCCGAGATCCCTCAGCGGTTCACGGAGCTCGAGCAGGAGCTGGTCGGCAAGGAGCTGGACGACGCGGCGATCCGAGCCATTGCCGATGGTTATGCCGAGCGGATCGACACTCTCGACGACATGCGCGGATCAGCCTGGTATCGCACACAGATGGTGCGAGTCTGGGTGCGTCGGGCCCTCGAGGACGCGCGCACCGCGGCGCAGGGCGGAGACGCGCAGGCAGCCTAAAGGGTCCGGCTCCGAGCGCTCCCGGGTGGGTGCGCGCCTCGCCGCACTCGTCAGCGAACCGAGTAGTCGGACAGGATCTTCCTTGTCGGCCTGCCCTGAGCGTACTGAGCGGCAAGCTCGCGCACCCCGAGCATCAGCTCGCTGGCGGCATATGCATCGAGCGCCTCGCGGTCGCGCCAGGTGAGCAGGTAGTAGTGCGTGCCGGTCTCGAAATCGCCGAAGAAGCGGCCTTCGACGAAGCCCGGGAACCCGCCGATCTGCTCGATCGTGCGTCGCGCGATCGCCCGTGCGTCCTCGGGAGTCAGGTCGGGCGCCTGCCACTCGACGAGAGTCGAGATCGGCCCACCGTTGAGCTTGGGTGAGTCATCCATTCGCGTCCTCCTCCAGCTGTCTGATCCACTCGCGCGCCTCGCCAGTGACGACCCTGGCAGCGCGCCGCAGTGACGGTACGTCCCGGGACCCGGTCAGGTACATCGCCGCCACGAGGCCGCTCGCAAAGCGCTCGATCCATTCGTCGACGGCAGCATCGCCCGCCAGCGCGGCCTGGAGAAGCGGCCGCGCGACACCGACCGCGGTCGCGCCCATGGCAATCGCCTTCGCCGCGTCGAGGCCGGTGCGAACGCCGCCGGTGGCGATAACGGGCAGGCCCGAGCCACTCGCGAGCGCAACGCTGACCAGCGTCGGGATCCCCCATGAGGCCAACAGCTCGCCGAGCAGCACTCCCCGGGAGTCGTGGGTCTGACGAGCGCGCGCGGCCTCGATCGCGGCGAAGCTGGTGCCGCCGCGGCCGCCGACGTCGAGCACCGCTACGCCCGCGCCGCGCAGCCGCACGGCCGTCGTTGCGGACACGCCTGCGCCAGTCTCTTTGGCGATCACCGGGACTGAAACGCGACCGGCGACCGCCTCGATCGCGGCCAGCCAGCCGCGGGCATCCGGTTGTCCCTCGGGTTGGACGAGCTCCTGGACCGCGTTGAGGTGGATGGCCAGGGCATCGGCGCGGATCATCGCGATCAGCGCCTCGATCTCGGCCGGTTCCACCGCCGGTCGGTCTGCCTGGGGCACGAGCTGGGCGACACCGATGTTCGCGATCAGCAATGCAGTTGGCGCCGCCTCGCGCGCCGCGGCATACGTCCGCGCGAGCGCCGGCTCGATGAGCGCGGCACGTTGGCTACCGACGCCCATGGCGAGCCCGTGTCGCTCCGCCGCGCGCGCGAGCGTCGTATTGATGGTCTCGCCACCGGCGAATCCGCCGGTCATCGCGGCGATGACGAGCGGCAGGCGGAGGCGCTTCCCGAGGAGCTCTACCGAGGTATCGATATGCTCGGGTGCGGCCTCCGGCAGTGCCTCGTGCACCAGTTGGACGTCGTCGAATCCCGCCCGGCCACCACTGGGTAACTCCTCACCGGCGGCAAGTTCGACGTGTTCGCGCTTGCGCCGCTCGATCTGCGTCGTGCGCGCCTCGCGTTCAGCGTCGCCGGCACGAGGATCGAGCGTCGACGGCCGGTCCTCGGAAGTGGTCACGGCATACAATCGTATCCCCACCTACCCCGAGTCCCCGAGGAGAGTTTCCGATGCCGGAGTTGCCTCGCGTCGCCCTGATCGTCACGGGCGGCACCATCGATTCCGTCGGCGTCGATCGGCTCGATCTGGCGTGGTACATCGAGGCTGCGAAGCGGCTTCCAGAAGGCGAGCTCCTCGATAGCCTGCCCGAGCTGTCGCGGGTCGCACAGGTCGCCGAGGTCCCCTTCCGGCGGATCCCCAGCCAGGCCATAACCTTCCAGGACTGGATTGACCTCGTCCACCGAATCCACGAGACCTTCAGCGCCGACGAGGCGGACGGCATCGTGATCACCCACGGGACGAACACCCTCGAGGAAACGGCCTACTTCCTCCACCTGACACTGAAGACCGACCGTCCAGTCGTCATCGTCGGCAGCATGCGACCGTCGTCGGGGCTGTCCGCCGACGGCTACCTCAACGTCCTGAACGCCGTCCGGGTCGCCGCCGACCCGCAGTCGCGTGGAATGGGCGTGCTGGTCGTGCTCAACGACACGATCCACAGCGCGCGCGACGTCACCAAGACTGCGACTTATCGCCTGGAGGCGTTCCAGGGCAGGGACCTCGGCCCGCTGGGCTACTCCGACGCCGACGGCCGGGTTCTCTACTATCACCGGCCCGTTCGGCCGCACACGACCGCGACCGACTTCGACGTCGACGAGTTGGGCGCGGACATACCCCGTGTCGACCTCGTCGTCAGCTACGTCGGCGCCGACGGAAGCGCGATCGACGCCGCCGTGGCGGCCGGTGCTCGGGGGATCGTCTCGGCCGGGACGGGCGCGGGTCGGCCGACGCCGGGCGAGGATGAGGCCCTGGCGAGGGCGCGGGCGCAAGGAGTTGTCATCTGCCAGGGCACGCGAGTCGGCTCGGGTCGCACGGTGCAGAGCCCCAAGGCGCGCGAGCGCGGAGACATCGGCGCGGACAACCTCGTGCCCTGGAAGGCGCGCATCCTGCTCACCCTGGGTCTCGCGAAGACCTCCGACCCACAGGAGCTCCAGCGGCTCTTCGACAAGTACTAGCGGAGAGTCGCGAGAACCTCCAGCTCGGAGTCGCCGCGCGCTTCCTCTTCCAGGGCGAGCAGCTCGGCGCTTACCCACACGGTCCCGTCGAGGATGTGGCGCGCCGTTCGGCCAATGCGAACGCCGTCGATGACCACCTGGCCGTCGGCCTCGTGCGCGGTGACGAGGACGTCCATCGCGCCGTAGGGGTTGCCGATCCTGATCCGGTCTCGATCACGGCGCTGGGTCGCCGGCCGGGTAACTCGATGCACTAGCGTGCCGTCCGTGGCGGCCGCAGCGCCGATGCAGATCGCGCCGGTCACCTGGAGGGAGCGGTGGGCGGTCTGCATGCTCATCGATCGGACCAGTAGGTCGACGGCGTCGGCCGGGACTGCGTCGCCGGTTGTGGCGACGTACTCGGACGGCGGCGCAATCATCGCTACCTTGGGCAGCCCCGGGCTCTTGCTGAGCGCCACGTCGCGGGAGGGGACGATGCCCATCCGCTCGGCCGCGATGGCTCGGATCTCCTCCAGCGTGTCGCACAGGCCGACGTTCGCCTCGATCTCGTCGGGCGCCTCGCTGCCCCGCGCGCCAACGTCCTCGGCAAGCACGAAGACGCATGGATTGCCGGCGTCGACGAGCGAAACGCGGACGGACCGGCCGTCGGCGAGCGTCATCTCTTCGTCGGGGCGACCAGTCGGCAGCAGCTTGCCGGTGACTGAGCCGGCCGGGTCGGTGAACTCGAGGTCCACTCGCGCACCGGTGCCGGGGACTCCGGGGATCGCGTAGTCGCCGTGGCGGACGGCGCGCCCGTGACGAACCGGGACGTGCGCGACGATGATCTTGCCGGTGTTCGTGTTGTGGATACGGACGATGGTCTCGCCCTCGACTGCGGGGACAAGCCCAGCATCGATCGCGAACGGGCCGACGGCAGACGAAATGTTGCCGCAGTTACCGCCCCAGTCGACCAGCGGCGTCTTGATGTCAACCTGGGCGAACGTGTAGTCGATGTCGGCGTCGCCGCGGCTGGGCGGTCCGATGATCGCCGCCTTGCTCGTGTTCGGCGTAGCGCCAGCCAGTCCGTTGATCTGTCGCGCGTCCGGGCTTCCGAACACGTCCCGCAGGATGGGTTCGATCCTCTCGCGAGCGTGCGGCAGATTCTTGGCGAGAAAGAAGATGCCGCGGCTCGTGCCGCCGCGCAGGATCGAGATCGGCAGCGGACGGACGTCGCTCATTGGTTCCGATTCTCCACCTTGGCGTAACGCTCCGCCAGCACGCGGTATTCGCCGAGCCCGACGAGGCGCTGGCGCTCGTCCCACGGAAGCAGGCGATCGGCCAATGAGCCGGACGTGCCGTCGCGGCGCAGCACCGCGAGGCCTTCCTGGACGGCGCGCGCCGCGAGACGCAGCGCGGTGTTGGCGAACAGGACGATGCGGTAACCCAATGCGCCGAGCTCCGCGGCCGAGAGCTCCGGCGTCCGGCCACCCTCCACCACGTTTGCGAGCAGTGGCGCGGGGATCTCCGCCGGCAGCCGCTGGAGCACCTCGCGCGATGGCGGCGCCTCGACGAAGACGACGTCAGCGCCCGCCTCCGCGTAAGCCCGCCCACGCTCGATCGCCTCGTCCACCCCGAGGCTGGCCAGCGCGTCCGTACGGGCGATGACGACGAGATCCTGGTCCCTGCGTGCGTCGAGCACGGCCGCCAGCTTGCCCAGGAATTCCACAGCCGGGATGACCTCGGTTCCCTCGAAGTGGCCGCAATGCTTGGGGAAGACCTGATCCTCGATCTGCACACCGGCCACGCCGGCCCGCTCAAACGCACGCATGGCACGCGCGGCGTTCAGCGCGTTGCCGTATCCGGTATCGAGATCGGCGACCACCGGCACGTCGACGGCGGCAACGATGCGCTCGACCTGGGTGAGCATCTCGGTCGCGGTCAGGAGCCCGATGTCGGGCACGCCGAGCTGCGCGTTCGCGATGCCGGCACCCGTGGCATAGACCGCCTCGAAGCCGGCCTCGACCACGATTCGCGCGGTCAAAGCGTCGGCGCAGCCGACCAGCAGTAGCGGATCGCCTGGGCCTTCGATGAGTGACCGCAGCTGCACCGTTGGCGAGTCAGCGCTGGTGGACCCGGACATAGGTCCTCAGCGCTCGAGCAGCCGGCGCGCGAGCTCATCGAAGCGCTCGGCAGGCACGAAGACGACCCCGCCGTCGTCGGCGATGACGACGTCGCCCGGGCGGACCTGGACCCCACAGATCGCGACCTGTTCTCCGAACGCGGCCGCCTCCAGCCGCCAGCGACCGGTGATCGGCGTCCGTGTGGATGCCCAGCACGGGAAGCCGAGGCGGGCGAGGCCCTCGATGTCACGAACCGCTCCGTCTACAACGGCGCCGACGATCCCTGCGCGTCGCAGCGCATCGGCGGCCTCGGACCCGAGCACGGACACGTCCGGCCGGGGACTCTGGACGACCATCACGTCACCCGGCCGCGCGACCTCGACGAGTCGCTTGTTGCCGAGCCTTCCCTCCGGGTCCTCCCGCCTCAGCGCGCCCGGCTCGCGCCGTTCTGGAAGGTAGCGAACTGTCGTCGCCGGTCCGATGAGCCGCGACCCAGCGTCCGTGGGCGCCAGCCGGCTGGCCGGGACGGCGAGTCGGTAGCCCTCGCGCTCGAGCAGATCGCTGAATTCGGCCGAAAGGTCAGGAACCGTGCGCAGTCTTTCGACGACAGCCTGGTCGAGCACGTCGGTCTAGAGGAGCCGCGCGGCCGCGTCGAGCTGGTCGAGCTCGAGCAGCGTCGGGAAGAGGTACAGGATGTCCAGACCGGCTTCGCGGTACTCTCCGACCTGGTCGCGCAGCGCCGCATCGTCACCGGTGTGGGCCATCTCGAGGAACGGCTTGCGCAAGGTGCCGTAATAGTGCTTGAGGTTGCTCTCGGCCTGATCCAGCCGGTTGGGATCGTCGGTCGCCGCGAAATAGGCGAGGCCGCCGATCGGGAGATCCGGGCGGCCGGCCGCGCGGTACGCAGCGCGTATCTCAGGGATCTTCGCGCGCATCGCCGCGACCCCGGCGACGCCGAAGATGTAGCCGTCGCCGAGCGTCACGGCGCGCTTCAGCGCGTCCGGCTGGTAGCCGCCGACCCGGATCGGCGGCCGCGGGCGCTGGACGGGCGGTGGTCCGAGGACGCCCGATTCGTCGCCGTGCTCGATGGAGCGTCGCCATGCCTCGTCGATGCGGCGGAGCTGGCGCTCGAAGCGGCGGCCGCGCCCGGCCATGTCGCTACCGAGGGCGGTGTAGTCCTGCTCGCGCCCGCCGAGCCCGACACCCAGCTCGAATCGCCCCCCGGAGATGGCATCGATTGCTGCCGACTGCATCGCCACGAGCCCGGCATCCCGCGCAGGCAGGATCAGGACCGTGGTCACCAGCCGCACGCGGCGGGTGAGGGGAGCCACAGCAGCCAGGGTTATGAGCGGGTCCCAGGTGTCGTGGTCCGGACGGTCGTGCGCCGAGACCGCCGCGAACCCGGCCTCGTCGGCGCGACGGGCCCACTCGAGGACGAGGGGCGGATCAACGGCAGTGCCGAGGTACCCGGGAAGCCCGATGCCAAGCTCCAAAGGCTGTCTCCCTGTGCGACGAAAGGGCCCGGTCGGTGCGCCTCGTTGCGTTATCGTTCTCTACGGCGTACGGCTGTATGCACGGGGCGCCGAGGGCACGATAGCGGCTGCCACGACGCGCCGCCAGAGCGCTTGCGGACTGACCGGGATGAGCGGTTGGGAGGTACCTTTTCGTGACCGAGTCGCTGACGTTCCGCGTCAATGGCGCCTCTCGGACGGTCGAGACGGAGCCATGGACTCCCGTGCTCGAGGTTCTTCGCGAGCGTCTCGGCCTGACCGGGACGAAGGAGGGCTGCGCGGTCGGGGTCTGCGGACTCTGCTCCGTCACCGTCGACGGCGAGCTCCTCTCGGCATGCCTCGTGCCGGTTGCCGCAGTCGCCGGATGCGACATCACCACGGTGGAGGGGCTGGCCGACCAGGAGCGGCTCTCCACGATGCAGGATCAGTTCATCGCGCATGGCGGGTTCCAATGCGGCATCTGCACGCCCGGTCAGCTCATCGCCGCAACTGCCTTGCTCGACGAGAATCCGCGCCCGAGCGAAGACGACATCCGTGACTGGCTGGGCGGCAACCTGTGTCGCTGCACTGGCTACCAACAGATCGTGGACTCGGTCAGCGCTGCCGCCGCCTCACGGGCTGGGGACGTCGCGGCATGAGCGACCATCCTGATCATCACGGGCACGACGTGCCAGCCCGCCCGGCGCCGGCTTCGCTCGCGGGACCCGAACGGCGCCTGGATGGCCGAGCGAAGGTCACCGGAAGCGCGAAGTATGCGGCCGACCGTCACATCCCCGGCGAGCTCGTTGCCCGTTTCCTCGCCAGTCCTCTGCCGCACGCTCGCATCGTCGACATCGACGTCACGCGGGCGAGCGCCGTGCGAGGCGTTCTGGCCGTACTCACCGGCCGTGACATCGGCCCGGTCCGTATGGGCCGCCGCCTGCAGGACTGGCCGGTGCTGGCACTGGATCGAGTCCGTTTCGTCGGCGAACACGTTGTCGCGGTCGCGGCCGAGACGGCCGCGACGGCCGAGGAGGCAGTGGGGTTGATTCGCGTCGACTACGAGGCGCTCGACCCGATCCTCGACGTCGAGCAGGCGCTGGCGGACGGCGCCCCTGTGCTCCATCCCGAGGCCGCCGGGTACGTCTACCTGGGCGGCACGCGGCCTTCGGTCCCGCACCCGAACGTCCAGGGGCATCGCCTGGTGACGAAGGGCGAGGGCGACATCGACTCGATCTTCGCCTCGGCCGCGCGGGTGTTCGAGCACACCTTCAACATCCCGCCGCTGCCCGCCGGATACCTCGAACCGCACGCGACCATCGTCTGGATCGACGAGGACGACCTGATCCACATCGTCACTCCGAACAAGGCTCCGTTCAACCTGCGCGCGCAGATGAGTCAGGCGCTCGGTATCGCGGCCGATCGCATCGTCGTGGAGGTCCCCTACATCGGCGGCGACTTCGGCGGGAAAGGCCTCACGATCGACGAATACGCGTGCGTCTTCCTCGCGCGGCAGACGGGTCGGCCGGTCCGGGCGGTGATGTCGGCCGCGGACGATATGGCCACGATGAACCCGCGCCATTCCGCGACGATCGCTCTCCGTACGGCGGTCAATTCCGATGGCCGCTTCGTTGCGCACGACGCGCGGATCCTCCTCGACGGCGGCGCGTACGCGGCAGCGAAGCCCCTTCCCCATCTCACGCTGGCCGGGGCGATCAACACCCTGCCCGCGTACGCCGTACCAAACGTGCGGATTGAAGTCACCGTCGCGTACACGAACAATCCGCCGGCGGGCCACGTCCGGTCGCCGGGCGAGGTCCAGGCCCTGTTCGCGGGCGAGTCCCACGTCGACGAGATAGCGCGGGCGCTCGGCCGCGACCCGCTCGAGTTCCGGTTGCTCAACGCCGTGCGCGAAGGAGACAGCGGGATCGACGGGTCGCGCTTTCGCGAGCCGCGAGCTGTGGAGATCCTGGAGACCATCCGTCGTGAATCGCGCTGGGACGAGCCACGGCCGCCCGGAGTGGGTCGCGGAGTCGCTCTCGCCGTGCGGCATATCGGCGGCGGTAAGACGGGCCTTCGCGTCCGCTGCTCGCCCGCCGGACAGATCCGCGTCGTGACCGGCGCGCCGGACCAGGGAGGCGGTGTCGCAACTGTCATCCGGCGCGTCATGGCCGCCTCGCTGGGCATCGACGAGGCGAGCGTCGAGGTCGTCCATGGCTCGACCGCCGAGGCGCCCTTCGACATGGGTGTCGGCGGTAGCAGGGCGACCCATCTCGCGAGCCGCGCCGCCGAGCGGGCCGCCCAGCAGCTGATCGAGGCTCTCGAAGAGCGCATCGAGCCGCGCGTGGCACAGCACGTGGATTTCGAATCCGGGACCTTCGTCGGCGAACGCGGCCGCCGGCTGTCGTTCGGCGAGGCCGCGGCACTCGCGCTTTCCGGGGAGATCGAGCTGACCGCGACATACGAGGCCGCGGTCCACGACGACGATGAGCCGGGCGACTTCAACTTCTCCGGCTACGGCATCGCCGTGGAGGTCGATCGGGAGACCGGAGTCGTCCGCGTGCGCGACGCGGTGCTGGTGGCCGACGTCGGGACGGTCATAAACCCAGTCGCACACCGCGGCCAACTGCTCGGCGGGTTCGCGTTCGGGATCGGGGCCGCTCTGACCGAGGAGCTGGTGCGCGCCGATGGTCAGGTGGTCAGCGCCAACCTCGGAGAGATGAAGCTGCCGACGGCCGAGGACGTGCCGCCGCTGCGCATCGTGGAGATACCCACGGCCGTCGGACCGGGCGCGTTCGGCGCGAAGATGGCCGGCGAGCTCACTAACACGGCCGTTGCGCCGGCGATCGCCAACGCGGTGCGCGACGCCGTCGGCGTCCGCGTCACGAGCCTGCCCATCAAACCCGAGACGGTCCTCCGCGGCCTGATCGAGGCGGCGACCGAACGCGAGCGGGTGCCCACGGCTTGAGTCTTCGGGCAAAAGTCTCGGGCGCGGGAGCCCGCCGTCTCTCGCTCTACCTGACGACGTTCCTGACGCAGCTGGGCACGGGCGTGGCCATCCCCATCCTGCCCGAGCTCCAGGACCAGTTCGGCGTTTCCATCGCCGCCGTTTCGCTCGTGACCGCGCTGTGGGGGCTGGCTAGGCTGGCTGTCGACCTGCCACTCGCGGGCTTCACCGCGCGGGTTTCGACCGGGAAGATGCTCCTCGCCGGCGCCGGGTTGCTGGGCGCAGGCGCGCTGGTGTCCGCTCTCGCATCATCGTTCGAGGTCCTGCTCGTGGGACGGATCGTGAGCGGAGCCGGGGCCGCCGTGCTGGCCATCACCAACACTCTCGCGCTGCTCGCACTCAGCACCCCGGCCAACAAGGGCCGCGTGCTCGGCATCTACCAGGTCGCCCTCCAGGGCGGCGCCTCGCTGAGCCCGGTCGTGGCGGGCGTGGCCAGCCTGCTGTTCGGCTGGCGCGCCGCGTTCCTTGTCGCCGGGCTCGGGGCCCTGGCAGGACTGGCCGTGCTCGCTCTCGCAGGCCCGTCAAGAGAGCGCGATGCCGGGCCGCCGGAGCCGCCCGAAGAGGCGCCGCGCCAGGTTCGCGCCTCCCCGATCTGGCTGGACGTGCTCCTCGCGAACGTCGCCACGTTCGTGCTCTTCTTCATGACCGGGGGCATCTTTTCGAACGTGATGCCGCTCTTCGGGGACCGGCTCGGCCTCGACGCAGCCGGAATCGGGCTCGTGCTCAGCATCGCCACCGGGCTGCGCGTGCTCGTCAGCGTCGTCGGTAGCGTGATCTCGGATCGCACCGGCCGCCACCCGGTCGTCCTGGCCGGCTTCGCACTGACCCTTGTGCCGTTGCTGCTCTTCCCGTTCGTGGACAGCGTGGTCGCGTTCGCGGCGCTCGCGTGGTTGATGTCGATCGGTCGGGTGGGCAACACGATGCCGATCGCAATGCTCAGCGACCGAGTGCCCGAGGAGCATCACGGCCGCTGGATAAGCCGCAACCGTTTCATCGCTGACCTGGCGCTGTTCATCGGTCCCGTCGTCCTCGGCGTCGCTGTGGACGAGGCCGGGTTCGGCGCCGCGTTCTACCTCGGCGCGCTGCTCGTCGTCGGCGTCCTCGTGCTGATGCTTGTCGAGTGGCGAGCGCACCGCCGAGCGGGTCAAGCGCCGGCGTGACCTAGCGGTACTCGCAGATCACGTCCACCAGCGCGGGACGGCCCTCGCGCAGTACGACGTCCGCCGCGCGCTCGACTGCGGCCTCCACCGCCTCGGGATCGACAATGGGTCCCTCCGACCACCATCCGAACGCGCGTGCGAGCGCGGCGAAGTCGGGCGCCGGCTGGTCGAGCGCGATGCCCTCGCGGGCGCGCTCGGGCGGTGTCCCGCGCACGTTCGCCATTGTCAGTTGGTGGTTCCAGTCGTTGTAGTAGGCGCGGTTGTTGAACATCACCACGAGCAGCGGCAGCCGATGGGCGACCGCGGTCCACAGCGCGCCCGGGTGGTAGAGGAGATCTCCGTCGGGCTGGAGGTCCACCACGAGCCTGCCCGTCCCTCGGTGTGCCAGCGCCACGCCCAGTGAGACGCCGATCTGGGTCGCCGTGCCCAGGCTGGAGCCGGGGTGCCGGTATGGTCGGTCGAAGTCCCACAACCGGCGCGCCCAGCCGCCGGCATCGCCGGCGGTCAGGACCCAATCGTGGCGGCGAACGATGCTCCAAACCGCGGCGGCGAGGTGCGCCGTGGCCACCGGCGAGCGGCGGGAAGCCGCCGCCGCCTCGGCCGCCCAGCCCTCGCGTCTCCGGGCGTGCACATCGGCGATTTCGCGACGTCGCCGTTCTCGTTGCTCGGCGCGCGCCGGCTCCTCGTCCGCAACGGCGGCGCCGACCGCTTCGATGAGCATGGGCAGACAGACGCTCGTGTCGGCGACGACGCGCACCTGTGCCGGCCGAAGCGCGCCGTGGTCGATGACCCACGACGAGATTCCCATGTCGGCGAAGCCGATCTCCACGATCTGAGCGCCGTCGCGCAGCCGTGACCGAAGCCCGCGCTCCCCGACAACGTCCGGCGGCTGGTTGAGCGTCCTTCCGACATCCTTGCCGTCGAGCAGCAGCACGACGTCAGCCTCCTCGACGAGCTTCCCTTGGTCGCCGGTGCCGTTCAACCGGTGATGGCTCGGCATGGACAGCCGCGTGGCCGTGTCGATCACGGCTGCCCCGAGCAGCTCGGCCAGGCGGGGGAGCTGCTCAAAGCAGGCCGGGTCGCGTCCGCAGAAGTCGGCCACCACGAGCGGGCGCTCGGCGGCTACCAGTGCGTCCACGGCGCGCCTGAGCGCGTCCGGCTCTGGCGCGAGCCGCGAAGGGACGGCGTACAACGCCACATCCATAGGCTTGAAGCCCTGACCCAGTTCCTGCTCCTGGAGGTCGACGTCGAGCGCCACATAGACGGGTCCGGCGGGCTCGCTGACGGCAATGCGATGGGCGCGGATGAGCGACTCACCGATCGCGTCGACCGACGCCGGCTGGTCGTCCCACTTGACTAAGTCCCGGATGGCGTTCGCCTGCACGTTCGCCGTGTGGCGCCAGTCGATCTCCGGACGACGGCGCGCCGCGTCGACGGGCCCAGAGCCACCCAGGGCCAGCACCGGGACCCGATCGGTGCTCGCGTAGAACAGGGCCATGGCACCGTTCAGGAGACCGACCACGTCGTGCAGCACGACGGCCATCGGCCGGCCGCTCGCCTTGGCGTAGCCGTGCGCGAGCTGGACACAGATGTTTTCGTGGGCGCACAGCAGGTGCTCGGGTGCTCCCGGCGTGTTGACGAGTGAATCGTGCAGGCCGCGGAAGCTCGCGCCGGGGTTGAACGCGACGTACTCGACGCCTAGCTCCTGGAGCAGTTCGACCACCACATCCGACCCGTACCGAAGCCCCATTTTGCCCTCGTCACGATTGACCCCGGCCGCCGCGCGACCATAAGATACCGTTGCATACAATTACGCGGTTGACGCGGCGACCGGCTGCCGGCCGCGCCCGTTGGACCAGTTGACGCCCGGCTGGAGGAGCTCGCATGGTCACCCAGACGCGTCCCGATCTCGCGGACCGGGTGCAGCCCTGGGCTGACACGCGGGAGTGGCTGGAGCGCGTCGAGGCCCGCGGGGAGCTGCGCGTCGTCCACGGCGTCGACTGGCAGGAGGGGATCGCCCAGGTCACCGAGCTGCTCGACCACACCGACGGATCGCCGGCCGTGCTGTTCGACGACGTCCCGGGTTACGCGAGCGGCTACCGCGTGCTCGTCAACGCCAACGGAACTCCGACACGGCAGGCAGTGACGCTCAACCTCCCTCCGTCGGCGGGCACGCACGACGGTCTGCGCAACTTCTGGCGCGGCGTCCTGGAGGATCTGCGCCCCATCCCGCCAGTCGAAGTCGAGACGGGGCCTGTAATGGAGAACATCATCGAGGGCGACGAAATCGACCTCGAGCGCTTCCCCGTTCCGATCTGGCACCCCAAGGACGGCGGGCGCTACATCGGCACCGCGAGCATGAACATGCTCCCCGATCCCGACTCCGACTGGGTCAACGTGGGCACGTACCGCAACCAGATCTTCAGCCGTGACACGATGGGCATCTACATCAGCCCCGGCAAGCACGGCAAGCTCATCCGCGAGAAATACTTCGAGCGCGGCCAGCCGTGTCCGGTGGTCGTCGTGGTCGGCGCTGATCCGCTCCTGTTCATGGCCGCCTGCGCGGAAGGCATCGCCTACGGCCAGAGCGAGCTCGGCTGGGCGGGTGGGGTTCGTGGCCGTCCGATCGAGGTGGTGCGCGCGAAGCACACCGGGATCACGTTCCCGGCTAATTCCGAGATCGCGATCGAGGGCTGGATCGACCCGCACGAGCGGCACGCCGAAGGCCCGTACGGAGAATGGATGGGCTACTACGCGAGCGGCGAAGGGGAGACGCCGGTCATCCGCGTGAAGGCCATCTACCACCGTAATGACCCGATCCTGCTGGGCTGCCCGCAGGGCAAGCCGCCGCACGAGGACAACCGCTTCCTGGCCTACCTCAAGGCGGGGCTGATCGAGTCGCAGCTCAAGGCCGCCGGTGTCCCCAAGGTGACCGGCGTCTGGACGCCGCCCGTGGCGGGCAACCGCATGATGGTCGTCGTGGCGATCCAGCAGGCGTACCCGGGCCACGCCACGCAGGCGTTGCTGGTCGCCTCTCAGACCGGCACGTCGGCGTACGCCGGCCGAATCGCGGTCGTCGTGGACGAGGACATCGACATCTATTCGATGGACGACGTCATGTGGGCGATCATGACCCGCTGCGATCCGGTAAGAGACGTCCGCATCATCGACCGAGCCTGGAGCGGCCCGCTCGATCCGGCGATCCATCCCGACCACCGCGGCTTCAACTCGCGCCTTTTGATCGACGCCACGAAGCCGTGGGAGTGGAAGGACCGCTTTGCCGAACCTGTGGTCACGGCAGAGATGGCCGCCGAGCACCGCCGCCGCTGGGGCTGGATCCTCGATCCCAACGCGACCGATCCGCGCGTGCGGCCCGGCTAACCCGCACGACGCGGCACCGGCCGCGACATGAAGCTGATGGAACCAGAACTGAGTCCGAAGGAGGAACCGTGTCCGACAAGGTCGATCTGATAGTCAAGAACGGTACCGTTGTCACGAGCGACGCCACCATGCAGGCGGACATCGCAATCGACGACGGCAAGTTCGTGGCCATCGCCCCGAGCGGCGGGCTGGGCCTCGACGCGGACGAGGTCTACGACGCGGCCGGCCAGCACGTGCTGCCCGGGGTGATCGACGGACACGTCCACTTCCGCGAGCCGGGCCTCGAGTACAAGGAGGATTGGCGCACGGGCTCGACTGCGGCCGTCTTCGGCGGCGTTACGACCGTTGTCGAGATGCCCAACACCAAGCCCAAGACTGACACCGTCGAGAACGTGGAGCTGAAGCGCCGCCTCGCCGAGGAGAAGTCCTACGTGGACTTCGGGATCATCGGCCTGCTCGTGCAGGACAGCGTTCCGCAGCTCCGGCCGATGGCCGAGGCCGGCGTGGTCGGCTTCAAGTGCTTCCTGGGCGAGACGATCGGCAATATCCCGGCGCCCGACGACGGAATGATGCTCGACGGCCTGCGCGAGATCGCCGCAACCGGGCTGCGCATCGGCTTCCACGCCGAGAACAACGAGATCATGCAGCACCTCATCCGCCAGATGAAGGAGGCGGGCCGCAGTGATCCGCAGGCGCACGTCGACTCGCGACCGGCGCTCGCGGAGGTCGAGTCCATCCAGCGGATGGGCCTCTACGCGAAGCACACCGGCACCAAGATCCACATCTTCCACCTCTCGTCGCGCGAGGGGCTCGACATGATCGACGAGTGGCGCGCCAAGGGCGTCGACATCACCTGCGAGACCGGTGCCCACTACGTCTTCCTGAAGGCCGAGGACATGGACCACCTGGGCGTGCGGCTGCGCATGAACCCGCCGGTCCGCTACGGCTCGGAGGGCCACGGCGACTACCTGCTCGAGGGCCTCAAGGACGGCCGCGTCAACGCCATCGCGACCGACCACTCGCCACACACCGCCGAGGAGAAGCTCACCGACAACATCTGGACGGCCATCAGCGGCTTCCCTGGTGTCGAGACCTCGGTGCGCTTCTTCCTGACCTTCGGCGTCAACGCCGGTCGAATGACGCTTCAGCAGTTCGTTCGGGCCTCGTCCGAGGGTCCCGCCAAGATGTGGGACATGTACCCGCAGAAGGGCTGCATCGCACTCGGATCGGACGGCGACCTGACCATCGTCGACCTGGCACAGGAGGGGGTCATCCACGAGGACGAGCTCCACTCCAAGAACCACGTCACGCCGTTCGACGGCACGGCGACCAAGGGCGCGCCGGTGGCGACCATCGTGCGCGGCCAGATCATCATGCGCGACGGCCAGCTCGTGGGTTCACCGGCGGGACGAATGGTTCGTCCGAACCTGAGCGGCGAGAATCGCGGGGCGGGCGTGCGCGAGCTCGTCGGCGCGGGCTCGGCCGGCTGACCCGCGCCCGGGGCCACGAACCTGGTGGCCTCACGCTCGCGCCAGCGTCACGCACCTTGGTTCAGGCCCTGTCGCGGCGCTCCGACCCGCGTAACGTCGGCCAAATAGACATCTGACAGAAAGTTGGACAGTGGTGGGAGGCGCGGCTCAGCAGGCAGCGAAGCGGTTCGGATCACGTTCGCCGCTGGGTGACCACCTGGCGAACGAGTACGACGTCGACGGCGTGGTCCCCACTTCGCGGACCTGTTCGACGAGCTCCTCGAAGTCTGTCCCGTCGAGCGTAAACAGGAAGTTTCTATTCCCGTACGCACGCCGGATCAGCTCAGGCCCGATGACACGGACCACCTGGCCGATCTCGCGGTACACGGTGACCATGTCCTGAGGGGCGTAGTAGACGAACCCGAGGATCGGGGACTGGTTCATTGGGTAGGGACGCTCCCGGTCCTCATAGTCGAGAAACCAAAGGTGGTCGTGCGCCGGGATCTTGGCGCGTACTTCCTCAAGGTCACTCGGGGCGTGTCCCATTTGGACCTCAACGAACCCAGCCTCGCGCGAAACCGGCTCGCCCTTGAGTAGCTCGTCGATCGCGACCTTTGCGTACGCCAACGGGCCTCGCGGTGACCCACTCCAGTATTCGCCGACATAGAGATCCGCGATCGGACCGCGAATCACCAGATCGGCGTCACTGACGAGTTCGGCGATGGAAGACGGAAGCGGATCGATCCCGAACCAGCAATCGCTGATCCAGTTGGCCCAGAAGCGGTCGGAGGCCGCAAGCCCGGGTTGAAACGACGGCGAGGGCAATGGCGACGCTCCGACCGGCGACGTGGGACGTGCAGTTGTGCGCTCGGTTGGCGTCGGCGAAGGGATCGCGAAATGAGTCGGCGTCGGAATGCTCGGTGGCTCGACCGATGTGCTGGGTTCCGGCGAAACCTCGATGGCGCGGGCGATAGTTCCGCCGGAGCGGCAGTTTGGAGCACAGCGGGGCGCGAGCAGCCGATGACCAGCGACACAAGGAGAGCGGTCGCAACGACGCCACGGTCTCGCACTGCTTACTTCGGCTTGGAGTTAGCGGTGGTAGTCAAATCCGCTCGAGCAGGATGTCCAGGCGGCGACGAAGGTTGTGCGCGCTGTTCGTGTCACCCTCTGCCAGCGCCGTGTACTCCAGATATGACGGATCGGCGTCGCGCGGTGTGGCGAGGGCCGCATGGCGCGCGACCTCGAAACGCGCGAGCGCTTCGCGCAACGCGGTTGGGGATAGATCGGCGCGTTCGCGTCGAGCACGCTTGATGGCGAGGTAGACGAGCGGCGCGCCCGCTGCGCGTGTCAACAACGGGTCACGGCCCTGGAACGTGCGCGCCATCAGCGAGAGCGGGACGAGCGCCCATTCCTTGAGTCGTTCGCGATCGTCGTGCCCCAGCGCGCGGTGCTCACGGACGAAGCGGTCCAGCTGACCGGCGTGCAGGTCCGGCACGGCATTGCGGTCGTCGCGCTGCGCGCTCTCGAGTACAAGAAACTTCGTCGCCTGGTCGAAATGCTGGTGGCGCTCGTTCCCGTACGGCAGGCGGTCGGTGAAGAACGGATGGCGCGCCAGTTCGCGCGCGAGCTGGACCACCGAGCCGCCGATCGCGTTGCGCTTCTCGGCCGCGTTGAGCGGCTCCCCGTTGTTGAGCCGCGAGAAGAGTTCTTCGATGTCGTCTGGCGTGGCGTTCTGGATGAGGACGACGGAGAGGTAGGTGCCGGTCAGGACGCGCTGCCAGGCCGGATCCAGCTCCGAGAAGCGCTGGCCAGGACCCGGCGGCGCCGCGTCGCGCGCCTCGTCGGGAATATTCGCTTCGATGGTGGTGTAGTCGGGCGCGAGCGCCAGCTCGTCGCGCATGAAGCGCCAGATCGTGGTCAGCCGCTGCTTGCCGTCGACGATCGCGTAGACGCTGGTCGGGTGGCGGCCGCGCAGGTCGTGCAGATACATCTTCGGCACGTCATAGCCGTTGAGCAGCGAGTCGATGAAGAGCTGTTGCTGCTCGACAGACCAGACCTGCCCCTCGCGCTGGTAGGGCGCATTCTCGTCGATCGAGCTGCGCCACGCGAGCGCCTTGCCGACGGTGAAGTCGCGGGCGGCTACGCAGCGCATCGGCGCGCCACAGTTTGGCCGCCCAGCTGCAGGGCCGTCACGTCACGGGCGGGCGATCGCCGTCTCGCGGTGCTCGACTTTCGCGAAGCCCTTCCAGAGCGGCTCGTAGAAGTAGCGTATGCCGAACTCGATGCGCAGGGTGCGCGTGCGCGAGTCCGACGGGTTGAAGTGCTCGTGGCGCGTCATTTTCGGTGGTACGTGGACGGCGTCGCCGGCCTCCCAGTCGTAGTGCTCGTAGTCGATCTCCGAGAAGCCGACGCCCTCCAGCACGTAGAGCACGGCCTCCGTGTGGGAGTGGCAATGCGATGAGGTGTGCGGCACCTCCTCGAAGATGTTGGTCATCGCCACCGACACCGCCTGGAAGCCGTTGCGCTCGTCGGACGGACTCTCCCCGCCGCCCATCAGGATGTAGATCGCACCGTGGCGGTGTGGGTTTTCGGATGGCTTGTGTTCGCCGCCGCCGTGGCCGCCGTGCCCGCCACCATGGCCGTTCCCGCCGTGCTCATGCCCGTGGCCGTCGCCTCGCGCTGCCGCCGCGGCCTCGCGCTCTTTGCGCGCCTCCTCGCGTCGCTTCTGCTCGTCCGGCGCATCCTCGAGATGCAGCGCGATGCGTCGACCCTCCGCGTCGAACTGGCCGTCCTCGGCGGGAAAGGCGGACACTAAGCCCGGCGCATTGGCACCTTTGGGCTCCAGTTGCTCCAGCCTGCCCAGCTTCGCGAACAGGTCCAGATCCATCGCCGACGCGGTCACGTATTCGACCTCGTCCGAGCCCGTGTTGAAGAGCTGATGCTCGGACGCCCAGGGGACGTGGATGGTCGTCCCGGGCCGGAACTCGTACCGGCGCCCATCCACGACGATGAAGCCGGTCCCGGCCAGGACGTGGATCGCCTCCTCGCCGTGCCTGTGTCTGCCGCTGTGGTGATCAGCTGGGATGCGCACCTTGCACAGGTTCGTGCCCTGGGTCGGAAACCCCGCCTGTGCGCCGATCAGCATGCCGATGGCGTAGTCGTTGACAGTCTCCGTCCAGGGCATCTCCCGCGCGCGCGCCACGACGGGCGAGCGGTTGACGTCGATCTCGTTGCGCTCGCTCTGCTCGAGCCAGCCGGCATAGAAGTCCGCCGGCTCGAGGCGCTCGATGGTGCGCCATTTGTCGCTCATGGGTTCCTCATGCGAGGGCGAGCGAGGGTCGCCGGCGGAGGAGGAAGCCGGCGACCCCTGCCCGCATGGGCCGAACGTTCTGTCGGGGGACGATCAGGACTGACTGGAGAACGACGTTCCCGGTTCGAGCGGCTTTACGACGCTCGCCGGATCGACGGTCTCCACGATGTCCTTGGGCACCTCGCACTTGGGTGGGAAGGTGGCTGGAGGAGCGGGCTTGGTGCAGTCGAGGATCATCTTCGTCTCCATCGGCCCCTTCTCCTCGCGGTGGTAGCCGTAGGTGACCGGGTTGAGGTGCCCGCCCAGGAAGTTCGGCATCACGATCAGGTCCCGATCGGCCTGGAAGCGGGTCGTCATCGCCCACAGCACCTGGTCGTTATCGAAGACGTCGATGTCATCGTCGACGATCCAGATGTGCTTGAGGATGGGGTCGACGGCGAACGCCGCCGATGCCGCGATCTTGGGCTCCCCGTCGACGCGCTTCTTCATGGCGATGAAGAGCGAGGAGCGGATCCCCATGAGTGGCAGGTTGACGGCCGTTACTGTCGGCATCGATTCGCGGACGCGCCGGTAGATGGAACCCATCCGCGGCAGGGCGCCAAGAACCAGGTGCTCGTCATGCGCGTTGAAGACGTCGACGTAGATGGGATTGCGCCGCATCGTCACGGCCGTGATACGCATCCACGGCATCGGGCCGATCCGCGTGTAGTAGAGCGGGTACTCGCCGAATGGTCCCTCGTTCTGAACCTTCTCCGGGTCGGTGTCGACGACGCCTTCGATGATGATCTCGGCCCGCGCTGGGACGAACATGTCGACGGTCTTGGCCTTGACGACCTCGAGCGGCTCGTTGAGCAAACCGCCCATCACCTCCAGCTCGCCGCCGATGCCGGCCAGCTTGGAGACTGCGCCCATCAACATCGCCGGGTGGTGGCCGATCGCGAGCGCGACCTGGAGCGGCTCCTTTCGCTCGCGGCGGGCACGGAGGATGTACGAGGTGTGGTGTGCCGGGTTGGACATGAAGCCGATCTGGCGCGGGCCCTGGAGCTGATGGCGGAAGATGCCGGCGTTTTCCCGGCCGGAGTCGGGATCGACCGTGATGGCGGCCGCCGAGGTGATGTACTTGCCGGAGTCGAACTCCTGGTGGATCAGCAGCGGCAGCTGGGTTATGTCGATCTCGTCGCCCGTCTGGACGACTTCATGGACGGGGGCCTCCTCGGAGGTGACCTCCTTCCACGGGAGCGGCGAACCCTCACGCTTGCCGTACTCCGGGACCATCCCCTTGATGTCCGAGTCGATCGACAGGGCTACCCTCTCGAACGTCCCGTGCAGGTTGAGGATCAGCGGGATCTTCGAGCCCTTGATGTTGCGGAACAGCACGGCCGGGTAGCCCGGAAAGTTCGCGTCGTTCTTCATCTTGTGGACGATGGCCGCGGCCTCGAATACCGGGTCAACCTCCTCGTCCACGACCTTGAGCTGATCGGGATAGGTGCTGACCAGCTGGTCGAGGAAGGTGCGCAGGTCCTTCCCGTGGCTCGCTGGTGTGCCGCTTGCCGGTTGCGCGGCGGTGGTTTCGCTGGGCGTGAGCGTGGTGGCCATGGAACCTCCTACAGGGCAATGACGCCAAGGACAACGAAGGCGACTCCGAGGACGATGCGCCACGTGACCAGTTCCTGGCCGCGCAGAAGCAGCGCAGTGAAGCCGAGCGTAAAGAGGGGAGCGCTGGATGTCACCGGGTAGATCACGGTGACATCGTTCGCGGACAGCGCGAGCATGAAGGCGAGGAAGCCGACTGCCTGGAGCGAGCCCGAGACGACAAAGAGCCACAGGGCCGGCGACCGTACGTCGATCGCGCCACGCAGATCCGCGAGGCGAGTCAGCGCCGTGGCGTAGATGAAGGCGGCGACGGCTCCGATGAGCGCGGCCGTCAGTGGGATGTTCGCGGCGTCCAGGCCAAACTCGAGAAACAGCGGCCGGATGCCATAGGAGATCGCCGAGCCGACCGCGGCGAGGACGCCGGCGGCCGCGAGCTGCTTGATGCCCTGGCCCTTTTTCCAGGTCACGAGCGTGATGCCGACGACGATCCCGGCGATCGCCGCCGCCTGGATCCACGTCACCGTCTCGTTGAGCAGCAGCACCGCCAGAAACGTGGTGATGACGGGTGCCGAGTTCTTGATCGCGGTGGCCGGCGCGGCACCGAGCTTGTCGATCGCGGTGTACATCCACCGCCGGCCGATCCCACCGCCGAACAGGCCGCCGAGGATGAAGCCGCCGAGCGCCGGCAACGTCAGTTGGTCGATGTGGAGGCCGCCCCAGAACGGAAGGAGGAGCAGGTAGATGGGGATCGCGACGGCGAGCCCGATGACGACGGCCACGTCGGACCGCCCATGACGCGCGAAGGCGAGCTTGAGGGTGACCGGGTTGAGCCCGAAGCAGAGCGCCGACACCAGAGCTAGCTCCTTGCCGCCCACGATGGCACGCGCTCCTCCTACTCTCCTCCGCCCACGTTAGAGGCCGCGATCTCGCACGCCGCGGTCCTCCGGGAAGCGCCGCGTTGCGGCGATAAGCTGAGCGTCTCAAGCGTCCGAGGCCGCTCGGTCGGCCGTCAGTATGCACTGGTATCCTAATCGGCCCAGGGGTTCCCCGCAACGCCGCTCCCAGGACAGGAGATCACGATGACCGAGCCCGCGGCCGATCGCTGTACCCAGCTGGCAGCCGAGATCGATGCCCTCCAGACGGAGTTCGAGCAGACCTGGCTACAGATCAGCGCGGGCGGCGGGGACCCTGCGAAGTACCGCGTCCTGCGCCAGGATCTCCAGGAGAAGCGCATCGCGTTCAATCGCGAATGCGGCACTGGCCTCGTCCAGGACTCGACGCTGCCGCGCAGCGTGACCGCGGACTGGCGCGGCGGCTGACCCTGCCGAGCCGACTCGCTGGCTGATCTGTTCGAGTGACCTACTGGATCGGCCGCATCGAGCCCTCGATGTGGTTTGAGGGCGCCTGGTGGCAAGAGATGCTGCCCGCCGATGTCCGCCTGGCCGTCCTCTCGCTCGGAGTGGGCCGCCTCACGCCCGAGGAGCTGGAGAGGGCGCACGCTCAGATCCTGGAGAAGGTGGATCTGCTCGAGCGTGAAGGGGTGGACGTCATCAACGTCGGCGGTTCGCCGGTCGTCACCGCCTACGGCATGGCCGGACATGCGCGCCTGGTCGACGAGATCGCGGCCCGCGTCAGCCGGCCGTTCGTGACAGCGCTCCAGGCCGAGCTCGAGGGCATCCGCGCAGTCGGGGCGACGCGCGTCGCGATTGCGTCGCCATATCCCGCGGCGCAGACGGAGCGGCGGATCGCCATCCTCGAAGAGGAGGGCTTCCGGGTCGTCGGCTTCGAGAGCCTGGACATCCTGCGGAACCGCGAGATTGCGATGCTCGATCCGCGCGACGTGATCGATCTGGCCGTGCGAGTGGCCGACGCGAGCCCCGGCGCGGAGACCGTCTACCTGCCCTGCGGCTCGCTTCCCGTAGTTTCCGTGATCGACGAGATCGAGGCGCGTACCGGGCTGCCCGTGGTCGCCTGTGCGCAGGCCCAGGTCGCGGCCTGCCTCAAGCGGGTCAGCTATCCGGCACCCATTGATGGGTTCGGCCGTATTTTGAGGGAGATGGCGCCTCTCGCGGCTTGAGGGTGGCAGTCTCGACTGCAGCGACGCCCGAGGAACGACGCATGTTCTCAGGACATCGATTTAGAGCATGTGCCGCGGGCATTGCGTCGTTCCTGGGGGAACGGACGCTGACAGCGTCATTTCCGTAACCTGACAGAGAAGTGCTTCTGCCCGAGCAGAGCGAGATCGTGGCGCGGAAGAGCAAAGGGGTTCTCGCGGCAAATTGAGCTTAGAACATTGTGGTCGACGCCCCCATCCGGGCTCGACGGACGAGGAAAGAAACTCTTGACTTCCCGTTAAGTACCTCTAGCTTGAGTGGACAGAGGAGAGTCACACGCGGTTTAGGGCACTTGGGGCGGCGTTGGGACTAATTGCAGGACTGCTGGTGATCGCGCCTGCACCCGTCCTCTCGTGGGAATGGATTGGTTTCACGTGGGTTGACGAGAGCGACATCAGCACCTACCGATACGGGTGTTGCGATGCGAGCTATGCGGCATGGGGGACCGCGCGAAGCGATTGGAATGCTACGAATACGCCAATTAACTTTACCGTGGAACCCAACGTCGGCGAAGAGAACATCAGATTGCGAACCGTCAACAAGAATGATGTGGAATGGGACGGAATAGCGAGCGTGACCATTGCCGGCGGTGTGATCAACTGGGTGGACGCCCGGTTAAATGAGTTCTATACCGACGGGTATGTGGCTGCGAAACGATTGTCGGTCACGAGTCACGAGCTGGGCCACACGCTGGGGCTCGCTCACGAGAACGGCGTCGCCGTCGTCATGAATGGCATCACCTGCGGCTTCAATAGTCGGTGGTGCACGTTCGGAGTTAGTAAGCCGCAGCAGGACGATATCAATGGAATCAATGCGATCTACTAGGCCGCAACGCGGGAGGTCGTCACGGATGCGTATTGCCGTGGCATTCCTGGCCTCCACCGTCGCAGCCGCTTGCGGCACTTCGAACCCGAGCACGAGCGGCGCGGTTCCGCGAGCTGATGATGCGTACGTCAGACTTAATGCGAGCTGGGCGTGGGCGTACCGCGACCTCAGTGAGCTTCAGGAACAAGCCGATGTCGTAATCCTCGGCCAAGTGTCGCGAATCGCGTATCAAGGCGCAGATCCACAGGATGAAGGCGGCGACCTTCCGCTTACTATCTTCGAAGTATCTGTCACAAGAATATTGAAAGGTCTGACCGACAACACGATTCTGGTCGGCCAGACTGGTGGGCCAGTCGCCGGAAGGATGGCCGAGGTGAACGGTGATCCACTGATGCGGGAAGGGGAGCAATTTGTCATGTACCTACGCCGCATCACGTCGGGGCCGTCCAAAGGTCGTTACACCGTCCTGGGAGGACCGCAAGGTCGGCTCGCGGTGGGGCCGGGCGGAACGCTGTCTAAAGTAGGCGACAGTGCCGTGTCTGTGCCGAAGGGACTGACGCTCGACACGCTAGTCGCCACACCCTGAACCTGCAGGGCTGCCCGCACCACGACTACGGCACGCGCGCCTTAGAAGGTTGAGGGCCCAACGGGCGTAGCAAGGTGCCGCGATGCCCCCGAGCGTCGAAAGTGCACTTTCGAGGAAGTCGGCGGTAAGCGGAGGTTCCTATAGCTGGGTGCCTCCGCCAAGCGGGGAGCGCCGCTGACTTCTTTATCTTTCGGGTCCAACGGCCCGCCAGCGGACGTCCGGGTGGCGCCGAGATCCCATGACGTGGACGCACGTCGGGTCTTTGTGTGCTTCTACCCATCCGCTCGACGCCCCGACGTCCATGAATTTTTCTTAGAACGCCCTCGGGAAGACGGCCAGCAGGCCGCCATCGCAGGGCAGGTCGACGCCCGTAATGAACGACGATTCGGCCGACGCGAGGAAGAGCGCCGCGTTCGCCTGATCGATCGGGCGCCCCCAGCGTCCGAGCGGGATACCGCGCGGCTCGGAAGCCCGCACCGTGGACGCGAAGTCCTCGTCGGCGACGCCGACCGGCGATCCGGTCTGGGTCGGCGTCAACGTGTTGACTCGGATGCCGTGCTCGGCCAGCTCCATGGCCGCCGCCCGGGTCAGGTTGTAGACGCCGGCCTTGGCCACTGCGTAGGGGAACTTGCCCCGGATCCCGCGCAGCCCGCTCGTCGATCCCATGTTTACGATCGACCCGCCGCGGCCCTGCGCGATCATCTGCCGCGCGGCGTGCTTGGAACACAGGAACGTCGCCTTGAGCGTGACGCCGTGAATCATCTCCCACTGCTCGAGGGTGCAGTCGACGAGTGAGGCGTTGACCGTCGCGGCGACGTTGTTGACCAGCACGTCGAGACCACCGAACGCCTCCACCACCGAGGCGACGAGTTGCTCCACGGCCGCCTCGTCTGTCACATCGGCGACGAACGCGGCCGCTTGACCGCCGGCGTTCCCGATCGCTGCGACCACGCGCTCGGCCCGCTCCTCGTTCAGCTCCACGACGGCAACCGCGCTGCCCTCCGCCGCAAAGAGCTCGGCCATGGCGCGGCCGATGTTCTGGCCGGCGCCGGTGATGATCGAGACCTTGCCCGCCAGCCGTCCGCGGCCGATCGCCGTTCCTGGCTCCGCCGTCACATCTTGACGCGTGCGGTCGATGGCATCCACGAGGTGAGTCGCCGGTCGATGATCTGGACGAGCTTCACCGCGAACATCGCCACGATCACGATCACGAGCAGCACGGCCAGCACGCCGGCAGCGTCGAAGCGTTTGCCCTGGTTCATGACGACCGCGCCCAGGCCGACCACTGCGATGAACATCTCGCCGTTGATCATGCCCTTGACGGCGCGCCCGGAGCCCAGCCTGAGGCCGGCCATGATCAGCGGCAGCGCGGCGGGCAGGATGATCCGCCAGAACATCCTGCGGTCATTGGCGCCGAAGCTCCGGCCCATCTCGATCAGCGAGGGCGGCACCGAGCGGATCGCAGTCTGTGTATTCACGATGATGATGAAGATCGTGTACATGACGACAACCGCGATCGTCGTCTCGCGCGTGTTGGTCGCACCGAACGCGGCGAAGAAGATCGGCGCGAACACGAGGGATGGCGCGGTCAGCAGCGAGTACACGTAGACGTCGAGCGCCGAACCGATCTTCGGGTAGGCGCCCATGAGCGTGCCGATGACGACTCCGCCAATGGCGGAGATCCCGAAGCCGATTGAGAGGTTGATCAGGCTCTGGACGAGGTTGTTCAGGATCACGCCCTTGGCGAGATCGCCGTTGGGAGCAGTCAGCTCGAAAAGGCGCACGATCACGTCCGAAAGCGGTGGGAAGAACACCACGTCCCAGGCGCGACCCACGACTTCCCAGGCGATGGCGCCGATGAGCAGCGCCACGAACCCGGAGCCGAGCCCGATCGAGGCTGGCGAGAACCGTCGCTTCTGGGCGACGGCGCGCCGAGCCTGGGTCGCGGCGGCGGTGCTCATGCGGCCCCGGTCGAGGTTGTGGTCGGCGGCGCGTGCTTGCCCTGCGCCTGGTGGCGGCGGGACACCTGCATGTCACGCAGTCTCGACCACAGGTGCTGGGTGATCGCCGTGAACTCCGGCGAGCCTTCGACGCTGTCCACGTTCGTCGAGCGCGGGCGCTTGAGCGGCACCTCGACGATCTCCTCGATCCGGCCCGGGCGCGCACTCATCAGCACCACTCGGTCGCCGAGCAGCACGGCTTCCTCCATCGAGTGCGTGATGAAGACGACGGTCGTCCGCTCCTTCTCCCAGATCGCCAGCAGCTCCTCCTGGAGCAGGCGTCGGGTCTGCTCGTCGAGCGCGCCGAACGGCTCATCCATGAGCAGCACCTTGGGCCTTACGGCGAGGGCGCGGGCGAGACCGACACGCTGCTGCATGCCGCCCGATAGCTCCATCGGGTAGCGCTTTTCGAAGCCCGTGAGGCCGACGATCTCGATCAGCTCGTTCGCCCGTTCATAACGCTTCTGCCGCGGAACGCGGGCGATCTCCAGCCCGAAGGCGACGTTGTCGAGGACGTTCATCCACGGCAGCAGGGCGAAGCTCTGGAACACCATCGCTCGCTCGGGCCCGGGGCCGCGGACGGCTTTGCCCTCGATCGTGATCTCGCCCTCGTCCCAGTGCAGGAGCCCAGCGATCAGACGCAGGAGCGTGGTCTTGCCGCAGCCCGACGGCCCGAGGATCGTCAGGAATTCGTTGTCGCGGACGCTCAGGTCCACGTCCTTGAGGGCGAGCACCGGCTCGGATTGACGCTTGCCGGGGAAGAGCTTGCTGACGCCGACTATCTCGATCAACTGCCCGCTCCTAGCCTGCCAGGACCGACTCGTTCGCCCAGGGAGCCACGCGGCGCTCCACCCATCGGGCCGCCGAGATGAGGATCAGCGACTCGACGACGATCAGGATGACGACGCCGTAGAGCGTCGGCCCGTCGAAGCGGCCGCGGGCATTGATGATCAGGTTTCCGATACCGACGGCGAACATCAGCAGCTCGACGATCACCATGCCGGTGATCGCGCGGCCGACGCCCAGGCGGACGCCGGTCATGATCGCCGGCAATGCGCCCGGGAGAAGGATCTTGCGCCAGATCGTGCGCTCGTTGGCCAGGAAGCTGGTCGACATCTCGATCAAGGACGGATCCACCTGGCGCACTCCGGCGCGGGCGTTGACGATCAGCATCGGGATCGCGAAGACGATGACGAGGAGCACGCGCGAGGCGAGGGTGAAACCCAAGGCCATCAGGAAGATGGGGATGAGCGCCGCCGTCGGCGTGACCAGCATGATGTTGAGATAGGGGTCCATGAACTTCTCCAGCCGCTCGAAGCGCGCCGCCGCGAGGCCCAGGGGAAGACCGAGGACGACGGACACGGCGAAGCCGACCACCAGCGCCTGGTTGCTGTCGAGGAACGCCTTCCAGACCACCGGTTCGAAGAGCAGCTGCACGGTCCGGACGACGGTTTCCGAGAACCCCGGGATGATCAGGCTGCGGGAGGTGGCCCCATACCACTCCCACAGCACGGCGATCACCACGAGCACGATCAGGCGGTAGGTCCAGGGCGACTCGGTGATCGCGCTGATCGCGTTGAAGCGGGGGCGGGCCTGAGGCCCGCCCCCCCCCCCCCATGCCTACTCGGCTGCTACTGGCGACCGAGCTCATCGAGGACCGTGTTCAGGAACGACAGGTCAGCCCACTCCTCGAGTGCGAAGACCTTGTCGACCGTACCGGTGCCTTCTGGTCCGAAGAAGTCGGCGGTGTAGTTGAGTCCTTCCTCGGTGACGCCGCCGTTGACGTCGAACATGCCGAGGTCGACGTACCGCGCCGCGGCCTGGTCGATCGTGTCCGGGTTGATCGCGTCGGGCACCTGCTCCTCCGCGACCGTCCTCAGGTACGCCGCATCGGCGGAGACCAATCGGAACTGCTGGATGACTGCGCGCACCACGTCGGTGACCGACTGCGGATTCAGCGCCGCCCAGTCGCCGTTGACGTAGATGGACGTCGTCTTCAGGTCGGGCAGGTCGGCCGAGAAGCTCGACAGGAGGTGGTAGCGATCGCCCGCCTCGTTGTCGATCGTGATCGAGTCGCCCAGCTCGAGGGGGCTGGCGTCGATCTGGTCGGCCAGCAGGGCGGCGACGCGGTTCGGCGAGCCCTCGATGAAGATCTCCTGTGGCGTCGTGCCCGCGCAGTTGACGTTGATGTAGTTGCGGACCATTGCCGTGCTGACGGCGCCGTCGCTGTGCAGGGCAAGTCGCAGGCCAGCGAGACCGGCGCACTCCGTGACTTCGGTGGGGGCGTAGAGCGTCCACTCGTTGGCCACGCGGTCGACGACGACCTTGATGTTCGCGCCCTGCTCGATCGCCGCGAGCACGGCGTTGTTGGCGCCCGACCCGAAGGCGAACTGGCCCTGCGCCACACCCTCGGCGACGAGCTCTGACTGGGCCAGGATCGGCGTCTTGATGTCATAGCCGTGGTTGGCGTTGAGGTCGGCGATCGCCGCCAGGAACGGCGCGCTTGACAGGCCGACCGAGGTAAAGCCGATCCAGAAGTCCTTGCTATTGGTGATCGCTGGGGGTGCCGGCGTGACAACAGGTGCCGGCGTGACAACAGGTGCCGGCGTGACAACAGGTGCCGGCGTGACGGCCGGTGGGGCCGCGGTCGGCGCCCGAGTTGGCGCGGCCGCGCTACACGCGGCCAGCAGGAGCGCGCCCACGACCAGCACGGCCGTGGAGCGTCGGACGATCGAAAGTTGCATGCCTATGTCCTCCAGTGGTTCCCGAACGACGTGTTTCGTGTGGCCTTGTCTCAACGAGCTCCTCCTCTAATTTGCCCGATCGCTCTCCTCGTTTTCCGGGTTCACCCAGCCGGCGGCGCGGGTGCGCCGTCGCCTCTGCTGGTCTCGTTTGAGTCTCCACCGCTTGCGTCGCGCGCGCGGTGACCGCCCCCGTCACTCATCAGTCGCTGCCTGGCGTCCATGACAGCGTCGAGGATCTTCACGTAGCTCCCGCAGCGGCACAGGTTGCCCCCCAGATATGCGCTCGCCTGATCACGGTCCGCCTGGGGCTCCTCGTCCAGAAGGGCCTTGGTGGCGACCACGAAACCCGGCGTGCAGTAAGAACACTGGAACCCAGTGTGTTCGACGAATGCGTCCTGGACCGGGTGGAGCTCGCCGGCCGGGCCAAGCAAACCCTCGACCGTCACGATCTCTCGACCCTCGGCCTGCATTGCGAGCATCAGACAGCCTGACACGATGCGGTCGTCGACGAGCACCGTGCAGGCGCCACACATCCCGACCCCGCAGCCCTCCCGGATGTCGATCAGGCCGACACGGTTGCGCAGGGCGTCCAGGAGGGTCTCCTGCGTGCGGACGCGAACCTGATGCTCCATGCCATTTACGCGCAGGACGAGGGTGACCCACTCCGCGTCTGGGTCCGGCGCCTCGGGGAGTGACGGGAAGGAGGGCGCCGGGGCGCTAAGGAGGTCTTGCTCCATCACGCGGCCGCTCCCTCGAGCTCGCGCTCGCCGGAGGCATCCGCGCTGCTCGCAGAGCCGCCCATCTTGCCGTCGCGCAACTCCTGCAGGCCGCGCAGCACCTTCTCCGGGGTGAGCGGAAGGTCGCGGATGCGCACCCCAGTAGCGCGGTAGACGGCATTGCCAATGGCCGGCATGACCGGCGGCAGCGACGTCTCGCCGATACCGTGAATCTCGCGCGCCTCCAGGTGCTCCAACACGTGGATCGAAAGGTCAGCCGGCATGTCCTCGATGCTCGCGATCATGTAGTCGCCGAGGTTCCCGTTCTGGAGCTGCCCATTGTCGAAGAGCATCTCCTCGTACAGCGCCTGGCCGAGGCCGAACGCAACATTGCCCTCCGTCTGGAGCTCCGCCTGCACCGGGTTGATCGTGCGGCCGGAGTACACACCGGCGTGGTAGCGCAGAACTGTGATGTGGCCCGTTTCGAGGTCCACCTCGACCTCCGCGGCACCGGCCGCCTGATGCCAGTGGACGCTGCCGATTCCCAGGCCTGTCTCCGGGTCCAGGCCGCCCTTCGTCTGGAAAGTGCCGCTCCCCTGGATGTTGCCGGCACGATCGCGGCGGATCACCTCTCCGTAATCGAGCCCGCGGTCCGGCGCGCCTTTGGGCAGGATCCGCCCATTGGCGAACTCCAGATCGTCGGGTGCTATCTCGAGCTGCTCGGAGGCCAGCGCGCGCAGCTTCGCCTTGATCTCCTCGATTGCGCCGACGATCGCGCCACCCATCGCCTGGGTCGAGCGACTGGAGCTCGTCTGCTGGTCATACGGCGTGAAGTCGGTGTCGGGAGAGGAGATCGATATCCGCTCGATGGGTAGCGCCATCGCCTCGGAGGCCAGAAACGCCATCGCGGTCTGGAGGCCTTGCCCCATCTCGACCGAGCTGGTCAGCACCTGGAGGCTGCCGTCGTCGTTCAGCTTGGCGGCCGCGGTCGACGTGGACGGCGTGACCGTCCCCTTGATGATGCAGGAGAGGCCCTTGGCCCGCGCCTTGCGGCCGCCATCGAGGAGCGTCCGCCCGCTTTGCCAATCGGTGAAGTCCCAGCCGATGCGCCGCGCCGCCTCGTCGAGCAGTTCGTGGAAGTGAGCGTCTTCGATCGGCTCGCCGGTCATCACCGTGTCGCCATCCTTGAGCAGGTTGATCCGACGAAGCTCGAGCGGGTCCATGGCCAGGCGCTCGGCGATCATGTCCATCTGCGTCTCGTACGCCCAGGCCGCCTGGCTGATGCCGTAGCCCCGGAACGCCCCGGCCGGCGGGAGGTTGGTGTAGATGGCGTACGAATCGACCCAGACGTTATCGATGGCGTGCGGGCCGCCGGTCCCGTAGCCGCCGTTCTTGATCAGCCGCGGGCCGATGTCGGCGTACGCCCCGGTGTTGAACCAGCAGGTGCTCTGCCGAGCCAGGATGCGCCCGTTGCCATCAAGACCCGTCTTCATCCGGATGGACACGCCGTGCTTCGTGACGGTGACGAACTCCTCCTCGCGAGTCAGGTGCAGCCGGACAGGCTTGCCCGTGACTTTTGCGAGGATGGCCGTGATCGGCTCTATCTTCGGGTAGCACTTGGCCCCGTAACCGCCGCCGAGCGTAAGCACGATGACGCGTACTCGGGAGGCGGGCAGCCCGAACATCTCCGCCAGTTGCGAGCGGACGATGTACGGGATCTGCGTGCTCGACCAGATCGTCAGCTGGCCGCCGGTGAAAGACGCGACGGCGACGTGCGTCTCGAGCGGGACGTGCTGGACCGGCGGACTGCTGAACTCGTCCTCGAAGACGTGCGTCGCGCGCGCGAATCCATCCTCCACGTTGCCCTTCCGAAGCCTGAACGAGTTGCACACGTTCGTGCCGCCCTGCGCGTGGATGATCACGTCGGCGAAGGTCTGTCCGATCCGGGGAGGCCCCTCGTGGAGCAGCGGGGCGCCCGACTCAAGGGCTTCTCGCGCGTCGAAAACTGCCGGCAGCTCTTCGTACTCGACGTCGATCAGGTCGAGCGCTTCCGCTGCGGTGTCGGCGTCAACTGCGGCCACCGCCGCGACCGGCTCGCCAACGAAGCGGACCTTGTCGATGGCAAGCGCTGGCTGGTCGCGGAACACCGGGCCGAAGTAGGGGAACACGCCGGCGCGCTCGGCGATCTCGTCGCCCGTGAGGACGGCGACGACGCCTGGCAGCGTGCGCGCACGGCTTGTGTCGATCCGGCCGATCCTGGCGTGCGCCGCGACGCTTCTGAGCAGCTTCGCGTGGAGCATCCCCGGAACGGCGACGTCCATCACGTAGGGGACGCGGCCAGTGACCCGCTCTCTTGCGTCGATCATCCCGGGACGGCGCTGGGAGCCGGCGGAGGAGACGGTCATCAGGCTCCGATTCTTCGGGGCAAGCGGGCCGCGCACGGTTCTCGCTGCGACCATCGTATGCCGTGGCATTCTATTGGACGCCGAGAGCGTGTCAACGCGCGGGCACCTTGTCACCGGCCGCAGCAAAGGGGTCGTATCACGGATTCCAGCGGAGTCCATTACACGATCGGTGTGGACATCGGCGGCACGTTTACCGACGTCATCGTGCTCGGCACCGATGGCTCGCTCGAAGAGGCGAAAGCCGCCACCACGCCCCACGACCGGGCCATCGGGGTCATCGACGCGATCGTCGCCGCTGCCGACGGCATGGGCATGACCGTGGGCTCGCTGCTCGCTCGGTCCGCGTTCGTCAAGCACGGCAGCACGGTTGCGACCAACGCCCTGATAACGCGTGCCGGAGTGCGCGTCGGCCTCATCACGACCCGCGGCTTCGAGGACACGACGACGATCATGCGCGCGGTCGGTCGTGTAGACGGGCTGCCGCCGGAGGAGGTGCGCCACGTTGCGGCGGTGACGAAGCCGGAGCCGCTGGTTTCGGCAGACCTTGTCCGCGGCGTGCGCGAGCGGATCGATGCCTATGGCCGCGTGATCGTCCCGCTCGTCGAGGACGACGTCCGCCACGCGCTTGACGAGCTCGTCGGTGAGCAGCGCGTGGAGGCGATCGCCGTCAGCCTGCTGCACGCCTGGCGCAACCCCGTCCATGAGCAGCGGATCCGCGAAATCGTCGAGACGCGCTACCCGGACCGCGAGCTTTACGTCGCCTACGGCGCTCAGCTGTCCGGTGTTGCGGGCGAGTACGCGCGCACGAACACCGCGGTCGCGGATGCCTTCGTTGGTCCCATCGTGCGAACGTACCTGGCCGACCTCGACGGACGATTGCAGAGCCTCGGTCTCCACGGCCGCCTCCTGATCATGCAGGGCAACGGCGGACTCGCCGCTCGCGCAGGTGCAACCCCAATCTCGACCCTCCAGTCCGGTCCCGCCGGTGGGATGCTCGCCGCCGCACACATGAGCGCGGCTCTCGGGCACCGGCGCGTGATCACGACCGACATGGGCGGCACCAGCTTCGACGTCGGGATCCTCGACGAGGGTCGCTGGCGTTACGCTGAGGAGCCTATCTTCGATCGGTTTCGCATTCTCCAGCCAGTCATGGACATCGTCTCGATCGGGGCGGGTGGCGGCACGATGGCCCGTGTCGAGCCCGCCACGAAACGGCTGCTGGTGGGTCCCGAGAGCGCCGGTGCCGCTCCTGGCCCGGTCGCCTACGGCGCAGGCGGCGATACCCCGACCGTCACCGACGCCGACCTCGTTCTCGGTTACCTCGACCCGGGCTATTTCCTGGGCGGCAGACGCTCGCTGGACGTGGAAGCGGCCCGTGGCGCGATCGCGGCGTGCATCTCTGAGCCCCTCGGCATGGACGTGGTGGACGCGGCCGCCGGCATCAAGCGGATCATCGACAGCAAGATGTCCGACCTGATCCGCCGCGAGGTCGTTCGCAGCGGCTACCTGCCGTCCGCGTTCGTGCTGTACGCGTTCGGCGGCGCGGGACCTGTACACGCCTGTGGTTTCGCGGCCGACCTGGACGTCGGCGAGATCCACGTCTTCCCGACGTCTGCGGCCTTCTCCGCGTTCGGGATAGCCATGGCCGACCTGATTCGAACGCGGGTCGCGACGCGCGAGTACGCGCTCCCCATCGAGGCCGAGTCGATCAACGCCGATCTCGCCGCGCTGGAGCGCGAGCTTGCCGCCGAGCTGCGTGCCGACGGACTTGGCTCGGAGCCGGTGTTCCGGAGGTCGGTGACGATGCGCTTCCGGCGGCAGACGACGGGCGAGGAGGTCGCGCTGCCCTGGGACCGTCTGACGGACGCGCGACTGGCCGAGCTGGTCACGCTGTTCGTCCAGCGCTACGAGGAGCTCTATGGCGCCGGTACTGCGTATGTCGACGCCGGCATCGACATCAACGCCATCCGCGTCGACGCCGTGTCCGAGGTAGCGAAGCCCGAGCTGCGACCCGAGCCACCGGCCGCGGACACCGATGCTTCAGTCGCGCGCAAGGCAATCCGACCGGCGTGGTTCGATGGCGCCATGGTCGAGACGCCGGTCTTTGAGCACGATCGCCTCCCGGTCGGGTCGCGGCTCAACGGCCCCGCTATCGTGGAGTCGCCCTTCACGACGATCGTCGTGCCGACCCGATGGGAGGCGGCGGTGGACCCGTATCGCGCGCTGGTTCTGCGCCGATGAGCGTGCCGGTGGCGCACGAGACGCGCCTGGACCCGGTCGCCTACGAGGTGTTCGCCCACAGGCTCTGGGCGATCGGGGAGGAGGGCCGCATCGCGCTCCAGCGGGTCACCGCGTCGCCGATCGTCGCCCAGGGCGGCGAATGCATGTGCTCCTTCTACGACACGGACGGCAGGATGATCCTCGCCTGCTCGGGCCATCTGCGCTTCGCTTCCGCGACGTCGGACGCGATCAGGCGCGTGATCGAGTGGTACCAGGACGACCCCGGGATCTTCGAGGGCGACGAGTTCTTCTTCAACGACCCCTACGTGGCCGGTTCCCACACCTACGACGTCATCCAGATGGCGCCCGTATTCCACGACGGCCACAGGATCGGCTGGGTCGCGTCGAGCTCCCATACCGCCGACACCGGCGGGGTGCTGCGCGGCCAGGCGACCGAGATCTACCACGAGGGGATCCGCATCCTGGGCTTGAAGATCGTCGACCGAGGCATCTTCCGGCAGGACGTTTTCCGCACGATCGTCGAGCAGTGCCGCGACCCGCACTATGTTGGCCTCGACCTGAAGTCGCGGACCGCGGCCAACAGCGTCTGCGCGCGCGGGCTGCTCCGCCTGGTCGAGGAGCTTGGTGTCGAGTTTGTCGACGCCGCCGGCCGCCGCCTGATTGAAGATTCCGAGCGGCTGGCCCGAGAGAAGCTGCGGCGGATTCCAGACGGGACCTGGCGGTCGCGCATCTACGGCTCGGCACGCAACGCGGCCACAAATACGGCCGAGCCATACCAGGTCGTCTGCACGGCAACCAAGACGGGCGATCAGCTGGTGCTCGATTTCGACGGCTCGAGCGCGCAGCTTGGCAACGACCAGAACTCGACTCTGCCGTCGACGACGGCTCACGTCGCGATCGCGCTGACCAATCAGCTGTTCTGGGACGTTCCCTGGAGCGACGGCAAGATGGCGCCGGTCGACATCCGCGTCCCGGAGGGCAGCGCCCTCAACTGCCGTTTCCCGGCCGCCTGTGGGCGCTCTCCGCGGATCGGCCAGTACGTTGTTGAGGCCGTGCGCGAGTGCCTGTCGCGGATGCTCTTCGCGGCCGGGATCGAGGAGGACGTGAACGCGTCGTGGGGGTCGTTCTGGTACCTCGGCGGGCCGGGTTTCTTCTACGGCGGCCACAACGCCCGGGGCCTGCCAAACCCGCAGGGCCTGTACGACATCCACGGCGGCGGCATGGGCGCAGCCCCGCTGCGCGACGGCGTCAACACCGGCGGCCAGTCGAACATCCCGTCCGGCGGCATCAGCGACGTCGAGCGGATCGAGCTCCAGTACCCATTCGTCTACTTCACGCGCCGACACAATCCGGACGGTGGCGGCGCAGGCCGCTGGAACGGCGGCAACGGCAGCGCCCGGCTGCTCATGGTTCACGGGTCGCGCGACCTCTCCGTCGATCACGCTCCATACGGCGGCTTGCCGCAGGGCGCCTTCGGGCTCTTTGGCGGCTATCCGGCGGGCACGGGCGGAATGAGGGCGGTGCTCGAGGCGGCCGGTGATCTGCCCGAGCGCCTCCAGGCAGGCGGCTATCCGATCGACCCCGATGATGCGCTGGCAGACGGCTGGGCAGAAACGTGGGTGCCGCCCACGGATTCCGGCCGCATCCGGGTCGCGGAAGGCTGGCTGGTGAGCGACTTCACGCAGGGCGGCGGCGGGTACGGCGATCCGCTCGATCGCGAACCGGTGCGCGTGGCCGACGACGTCGCCAGACGCCTGGTGACACACAGAACGGCGGAGCTGCTCCACGGTGTCGTGCTGCGCGACGGCGGCATCGTGGACGACGACGCGACCGAAGCGCGAAGGCACGCGATCCGCGAGGAACGGCGCAGCGGAACGGCCGCGCGTGCGCTGCCAACCCAGCCAGCCGGGTGGGAGCTCGTGCTCCCGTACCACGCGCTCCTGGAGCTCGGGCGCAACGACTCTGGGCACTGGATCCGCTGCTCGCGGTGCCACACCGTGCTCTCGCGCGGCGACGAGAACCCAAAGCTTGCCTGCCTGCGGCGCGACCGCGACCTGAGCGAGCTGAGCGGCCGGGCGCTGCCCGACGGATCTCCACACATCGGCGTCCTGCGCGAGTACGCGTGCCCGGGCTGCGCGACGCTCGTCCAGGTCGACGTCTTCTGCCCTTCACTCGGCGGCGAGGAGGATCTCTGGGATACGCGCATCGAGATCGCGCCATGACCGGTCCGCTCGTCGGGCTGAGCGTCGTCGAGGTGGCGAGCTACGTCACCGGTCCCTACGCCTGCGCGCTGCTGGCCGACATGGGCGCACAGGTCGTGAAGGTCGAGCCCATGGAGCAGGGCGACCCGTTCCGCGGCTGGGGGAAGGGCGGCTACTCGCCGACGTTCCGTTCCGTGAACCGCGGCAAACGCAGCCTCTCTCTTGACCTTCGGAGCGCCGCGGGGCGGGACATCGTCCTCGAGCTGGCGGCGCGTGCCGATGTCCTCGTCGAGAACCACCGGCCGGGGACCGTTGAGCGGCTCGGCATCGGCTACGAAGAGGTTCGGAGGCGCAACCCGCGGATCGTCTACTGCTCGATCTCGGGGTTCGGGTCGAGCGGGCCGTACCGGGACCGGCCGGGCTACGACACGGTAGGGCAGGCGGTCAGCGGCCTCTTGAGCCTCCTGACGGACCTCGACCGGCCGCGGCCGATGGGTATCTCACTCTCCGACCACCTGACCGGGCTGTACGCCTGCTACGGGATCCTCGCCGCGTTGGTCGGCCGGTCCGTAAATGGCGAGGGACGCCTCGTCGAGACCTCGCTGCTGCAGGCGACCACGGCCTTCCTTGCCGAGAACGCCGCGCGCTACTTCGCCGAAGGCGACGTGCCCACACGCGAGACCCGTGCCGAGATCGCGCAGGCCTATGCCTTCGTCTGCGGTGACGGGCTTCCATTCGCGATCCATCTATCCTCCCCGCCGAAGTTCTGGGAGGGCTTGACCGAGGCGATCGGCCGCCCGGACCTGCGCGACGACGCGCGCTTCGTGGACCGCGCGGCGAGGGTCCGGCACTACCGCGCGCTCGAGGAGATCCTCGCCCAGGCGTTCGCCACCGCGCCACGCGCGGAGTGGCTCGAGCGGCTCGACCGGCACGATGTCCCGGCCGGCCCTATCAACCGCCTCGACGAAGTGTTCGTTGATCCCGGCGTGCGCCACCTCGGGCTTACACAGGAGGTGGTCCATCCCACCGCAGGTGCGATGACATTGCTCGGAGCAGGGGTCACCGTGGCCGGCCACGACGAGGCCTCGATCGCGCCACCGCCACTGCTTGGGGAGCACACCGACGAGATCCTCGGAGAGATTGGAATTGCCGGTGCCGATCTCGAAAGGCTCGCGGCCGAAGGCGTCATCCGTCGTCCGGCCCCGGCCGCCAAGGGCGCGACGTGAGCGACACCGGCGAGTCGCGCGACGTGGCCGAGCCTCGCCCGCTGCGCACGCGACTGGGCCACGCGCTTCCCGATCGAGTACTCGTCCGCGGGCACGACCTGACCGCCGACCTCCTGGGCAACATCACTTACACCGACATGGTCTCCCTCATGCTGCTCGGCCGGCTGCCAACCGAGGCCGAGCGGCGGATGCTCGACGCGCTGCTCGTCGTGCTGGTCGAGCACGGACTGGTGAAGCCCGTGGTCGCTGCCCGTTTCGTCTACAGCAACGCGCCCGAGTCTCTCCAGGCGGCCGTGGCCGCATCGCTTCTGGGCGCCGGCAGCAAGCATCTTGGATCGAGCGAGTGGTGCGCTCGGATGCTCCAGGAAGCGATCGGGCGGGAATCGACGGACGAAGAGGTGGCGGCCGCCGGCGAGCGCGTCGTCGAGGCTTTCCGAGAGCGGCGCGAGCGGATCCCGGGCATCGGCCACCGGACGCACGCCGCAGGCGACCCGCGCGCGGATCGGCTCTTCGAGATCGCCCGCGAGACTGGAACCTACGGGCCCTACTCGGCGCTGCTCGAAAGGATCGCCGTCGTGGCCGGGGAGCGCGCCGGCCGGGGGCTACCCGTCAACGTCACCGGCGCCATCGCCGCCATCGCGTCGGACATGGGCTTCCGCTGGGAGATCACGAGGGCGTTCGCCCTGATCGGCAGGACGCTCGGGGCACTGGCGCATATCCAGGAGGAGATGGACGAGCCGATCAGCGACGCGCTGATCGAGCGGATCCGGCGCGATGTCGAGTACGAAACCGACTGAGGAGTTCACCCCGGCGGAGATGCCGACGTCGATCGGGCTTCCCGGCGCGGGCATCAGGATGCACGCCCTCGATTGGGGCCCCGAGACCGCACCGCGCCTGATCCTGCTGCTCCACGGCGTCGCGGGCAACGCGCACATCTGGGATGCCGTTGCGAAACGGCTCAGCGCGCGACTCGGGGACGCGGCCCGGGTCGTCGCTCTAGACGGCCGCGACGGCGGGTTGACAGACCATCCCGCCGCGGGCTATTCGCCCACAGACTTCGGCGCCGATCTCCTGGCTGTCCACGATGCCCTCGGCCGGCGCCCCTTGACGCTGGTGGGGCATTCTCGTGGCGGATGGCTCGCGGCGTGGTTTGCCGAGCGCCACCCGGACCGCATGGGACGGCTTGTGCTGGTCGATCCCGCCCGGCTCCACTTCGTCTCCGACGAGTTGTCTGACCGCTTCTTCCGCCGCGTCCTCGAAGGACTCGGCCCCTTCCCGTCAGACGACGCGGCCCTGGAATGGGCGCGCGGCGAGGATCCGGGAGGAGACTGGAACGAGCATCGGCGGCGCGGCTTCCTGGCGAACTTCCGCAAGCTTGACGATGGATCGCTCGTCGGGCACCTGCCGGCACATGCCGTGGCACAGCTCAGGCGCGGAGCTGGGGAGGATCCTGTAGGGCCGTTCCTCGACCGTGTCCGTTGCCCGACGCTGCTCATGGTCGGGACGCGCCAGCAGCCGGACCGCATCGAGGACAAGCTGGCCTACGCCGACGGCATCCGCGACTGCCAGGTCATGAGACTCCCGGCGAGCCACTTCATTCACACCGACCTCCCCGACGAGACGGCCGAGGCAATCGCAGCCATCCTCGCCGGCAGCTGACGGTGCACTCGTAGAGGCCTGACTCCGGGCGGCCCGCTCGCTACGTACGCAGCGAACCGAGCCCGCCCACTCGTCGTAGGAGGATCGCCAGCGTAAGCGTGATGCAGATCATGAAGACGCCCACGACGGCGGTCTCGTCGGTGTCGGCCTTGTCCCACAGGTTCCAGACGAGGGTCGACAGAACGACGCTCTTGGGCGAGTAGAGCATGAGGGCGAGCGTCAGGTTCTTGATCGAGAGCAGGAACACGAGCAGGGCGCCGTTCAGGAACGCAGGCAGGACGAGCGGGAGGACCACGCGTCGCATCGTGTGACCCCAGCCGGCGCCGCTGGTGGCGGCCGCCTCCTCGAGATGGCCGTGGATCTGCGCGATCCCGCCGGTCATCAGACGCGTCGCGATGCTGACGTACTGCGTCGTGAGGGCGATGACGATGATCCAGATCGTGCCGTAGATGGGCAGCGGCAGCAGCAGGTAGAGCAGCAGGACCGAGAGCCCGATGATCACGCCCGGCATCGCGTGCGGGGTGAAGGCGAGCACGTCGAGCAGAAATCGCAGCCGGCTCTTGCCGCGGACGAGGATCCAGCCGATGAGCAGTCCCAGGGTCATGCTGGCGAGCCCAGTGGCGATGCCGAGCAGGAGGGTATTGCCGATCGCGTTGCGGAACGCCGAGCTGCGCAGGACCGCCCCGTACGCGTCGAGCGAGGCCCGCCCGATCGATTCGGCGCTCGGCACGGCGTAGAAGCTCTGCAGGCTGGTCCAGAGCAACGTCAACGTGGGCAGCACAAAGATGAAGACGATGAACGTCGCCACGAGAGCCACGGCGGCAGGCTTCCAGCGCCCGAGTCGCACGCGCCGTGTCCGGAAGCTGTGGCCTGAGACGGTCGCGTACCGGCTGGAGCGGGCGATCACCCGGTTGTAGAGGAGCAGCGGCCCAATCGCGATCGCCAGCAGGAACACGCTGTACGCGGAGGCGAGCCCGTAGTCGGGCAGACCCGCGGCCGGGTTCGCCTCGATGAAGATGCGCGTAGACAGGACGGTGATGTTGCCGCGCAGCCCGATCACGAGCGGGATGTCGAAGGACTCGACGACCGAGACGAACTGGTAGACGAGCGCGCTCAGGAGCGCCGGCAGCAGCAGCGGAAGCACGATGCGCCGGGCCACGACCGGCGGCGATGCGCCCGAGGTCGCGGCCGCGTCCTCCAGGCTGGCGTCCATGGCGCGGAACGCGGCGACGACCAGGAGGAACGTGATCGGCACGAGGGCGAGCCCCTGGACGAAGATCATTCCCGGGATCGTGTACACGTTGATCGGCCCGGGGCCGGCGAGCCCGAAGAGGCCGCGCAGCCCGATGTTGAGCATGCCGTTTGTCGGGTTGAGCAGCAGCGCCCAGGCGATCGCGGCGATGACGTTGGGCATCCCGATGGCGGCCACGATCAGCACGAAGACGACGTTGCGGAAGGGCAGGTCCGTCCGCTCGATCAGCCACGCCAGCGCGATCGCGAGCGCGAAGCTGACGGCCAGGGAGCCGCCCGCGAACACGAGTGTCGCCACGAGTACGCGGTAGGTCTGCGAGTTGAGGAAGACGTCGACGTAGTTCTGGAACGTCCACGGCACGCCGCCCTCGAACGGGAGGGCGTTGTGGGTCTCCTTGAAGCTCGCCACGAGCAGCATGACAAGCGGGCCGCCCACGAGATAAAGCAGCGTCGCCACAGCGAGCACGACCACGATCGTCCGGCTGTCGAGCCTGCGCCGGGCGAGGCCGCGCGCTGGCGAGAACCTTTGACGGGCCGGCGGCGGCCCTTCGGTGGCGGTCAGCCGGCGCCGCCGTTCTCGGTGCCGAGCTCCGACATCGCAGTCGCAGATGTCTCCGCGCGATCCGGACCGAAATCGCGCGGAAAGAGCCGGCACGCGTTGGGCGGCAGGACGAGCTGGATGTCCTCACCCTCCTCCATCGGTCGGCGCGATCCCGAGCGTGCCTGCAGCGTCATGCCGTCGACCTCCACGTGGTAGTCGACGAAGGTGCCCGTGAAGAGCCCGATCTGCACCTTGCCCGCGATGACGTTTGGTGCCTCAAGCGCACCATGCGACGACCCCGACCGGCGATGCACCTCGATCTCCTCGGGCCGGACGGCGATCATCACAGCGCGCCCGGGCGCCCAGTCGTAACTGGTCTCGCAGTCGAGTGTCCCGCAGGGTGTCGAGACGCGGACGGTGCCGTTTTCGCCTGGTCCCTCCACCTCGCCCGGCACAAGGTTGGTCGAGCCGATGAAGCTGGCCACGAACTCGCTCGCCGGCGAGTGGTAGATGTCGCGCGGCGTGCCCTGCTGAACGATGATGCCGTCCTTCATGACCGCGACCTGGTCGGACATCGAGAGCGCCTCGATCTGGTCGTGCGTCACGAAGAGCGTGGTCAGGCCCAACCGGCGCTGGATTAGGGTCAGCTCGCCGCGCATACGTTCGCGGAGCTTCGCGTCCAGGTTCGAGAGTGGTTCGTCCAGCAGCAGGACCTTCGGCTCGCGCACGATCGCCCGAGCCACCGACAGCCGCTGCTGCTGGCCGCCCGACAGCTCGGTCGCCATGCGGCGCTCCAGTCCGCTCAGGCCGACGAGCTCGAGCGCCGTCGTCACCTTCTGTCGGACCACCTCGCCGCGCATCCGGCGACGGCCAACGCGGAGCGGGAAGGCGACGTTCTCGAAGACGTCCATGTGCGGCCACACGGCGTAGCTCTGGAAGACCATGCCCAGGTCGCGTCGGTAGGTGGGCACGTTGACCCGGTCGGACACGACCACGGTGTCGCCCAGCTCGATGGTGCCCGAGTCGGGCTGCTCCAGCCCTGCGATGCAGCGCAGCGTCGTTGTTTTGCCGCAGCCGCTCGGGCCGAGAAGCGTGTAGAAGCGGCCTTCGTCGACCGTGAACGAGACACCCGCCACCGCCGGGGCGGCCTGCCCCGGATACGTCTTGCGGAGCTGGGTGACGCGGATCATTCAGAAAGAGAAGGGCGCCGGGTTATCGTCCCGGCGCCCGATAGTTCCTGCGCGTTACTCCGTCCAGATTGGGCCGATCAGGTCGCTCATCGCCCCGACTGCGTCGGCCTTTTCGGGCGTGTCGATGGCGAGGACCTCAGCGCCCGCAGGGGCGCTGGAGGGAACCGTCTCGTTCGACTTGAACTCCGACTCGTCGTGGATCTGCTTGCCGGCAGTCGCGATCCAGCCCACCCAGCATGCCGCGGCGTTGGGATGCGTCGCGTCGTTGAGGACGGCGTGGTACGCGTCGAGCGTTGGGATGATGTCCAGGTACTTGATATCGATCGGCGCGTCCTCGGCCTGCTGCTCCAGCGTCTCAGCGGAGCGGCCGCCCGTGGTGATCGCGTACTCGCCGCTGGCGACCGCGACCATGCCGGCCGTCCCGCCTTCGATGACTATCGGATTGACGGTCGTCTTCAGCCGGTTCACGTAGTCGAGCGTCGCCTCCTCGCCCCAGCTGAGCGAGAGCTGATCGAACGGGCGGCCGCGCGGGTCGACGATGACCTGGCCGTTCCACTCGGCGTCGATCAGCTCCTCCCACGTGGAGGGGATCTCGTCGGCGGTGTAGTTGTCGGTGTTATACCCGAGACCACCTGCCACTCGGTAGATGCGGACCATTCCCGAGTTGACGATGTCGTCGGCGGCACCAAGCGCGGCCCAGTCGATCGTCTGGTTGATCAGGTTCCCCCCGAGCACCGGCTGGAAGACATCGAGCCCGCCGTAGATGAGGTCGGCCGACACCCGGCCAACGGAGGCCTCGGTCAGGACTCGCTGGGCGCTGTCGTCGGGACGCAGCTGCGTGCTCTCGATCTGGATGTCGGGGTAGGCGGCATTGAAAGCCGCCATGATCGGCTCGGGGTTCGAGAGGTTGTTCCAGTAGACGAGCGACCCTTCAGCCGAACCGGCCGCGCAAACGGCGGCAAGGTCACCGGCGACGACACCTGTGGCGGTACTCGCCTGGGGTGTGGCGGTCGGCGCCGCAGGCGTGGCGGTCGCCGCCGGCGGCAGACTTGCTCCTGTCGTGCCGGTGGGACGTGGAGTCGCCACTGGTCCGGCACACGCGGCGGCAATAAGAGATACGACCACCGACGGTGATCAGAGAACGAGCAAGGGTGGACATGCGGCCTCCTACAACCGGGCTATGTACGCCTCTGCATCTAACGGTATACCGATGGTCAACGGCGGGTCAGGCCGCAGCGTCAAGCCATTCCAGAACGATCGACGCCGATTGCTCGGGCGCCTGCCAGAAATAGCCATGAGCGCAGCCGGCGATGGCGCGGAACGGTGCATTGGGCAGATGCTTCGCGAGGTACTGAGACTGTTCCCAGTGGGAACCCGTCCCACCCTGGTGCGTGTCGCGGTCACCAACGAGGACCAGGCACGGATGCGCGATCTCGGAGAGCCGCGCGGTCGTCTCGTGCTGCTGGCGTGCAATCACGTGCTTGAAGTAGTCCTCGATGCTGGGACGCGTGTCGAGGTATGCCCGTATCAGCCACTCGACGCGCTTGGGGCTCGCATCCCGGAACTCGGGCGTGAAGAACGTGGTCGCGATCTGGTGACGGATGTAGCCCTCGAAGCCGTGCTCCGCGATCATCACCGCTGGCTTCAGTGGAATGCCCCGGGTGACTGGTCGCGACGCGTCGAATTGACCGGGTCCGCTGGCCGCCATGACCGCCCGACGGACCAGTTCCGGACGATCGAGGAGGAGCCACTGGAGGATGCGGCCACCCATCGAGTGGCCGATTGCGTCGACCGGCCCCAGGCCGAGCTCATCGAGGAGCCGCGCGGCATCTGCCGCGAAGAGGCGCGTGGAGTAGTCACCCGGCATGCCAGCGGTCGCTCCCGTCCCGCGATGGTCGAACGTTACGACCGTCCGGTGCGGCTCGAGCTGTGCCATGAGCTCCGGGAGGCGCCACGTGTCGCCGGCGTAACCGGTGCCGGCGATTAGCAGGAGCGGCGGGCCGGTCCCCGTGACACTGTGCGCGACGAGTACCGTCTCGAGCAGCCCTGCATCCCTCAGGCCAGTCATCGCGTGCGCGGTCGCCCTCGCCCTGAACGCGTACCGGCCCTCACTCGTAAACGGTGAAATTAGCCTCGTACCGGCAACGGCAGCCGGCCGGCCGGGTGCAGTCGGGGACGGGCACAGATGGGAGCGTGGACGGGGTGTACATCTGGCCGTCGGAGCGGGCGCACGCTTCGCAACGCGTCGAATCTGCGGCGACCACGGCCACACCATCGATATCGCCTTCGAGGTACAGGCGCTGGAAGCGCGCGATGAGATCGTCGTGCGGCGCGTTCACCGATCCCTCGCGCTCAGCTGGCCACGGAGAGCTCGTGCCCGATCGCCTTCCTCACGTGCAGCTGCGTCATGTACTCGGACGCGGCCCGGAGGTGCCGCGTCGACGCGAACTCGGCCGCGTCGGCATCGTGCTCCTCCAGCGCCCTCAGGATCTGCTCGTGCTCGTCGAAGACCGTGTTCACGCGCGGACTGCTGCTGAATGCCTCGGTGCTGAAGCGGCGCACGAAATCTGAGAGATCGCGCGCGAGCCGCGACAGCGTCGCGTTGCCGGCGGCGCGGTAGATGACGTCGTGGAAGGCCATGTTGGCATTGACGACGATCTCCGTGCGGCCCGCATTCAGCCCCTCGTGCATCGAATCGAGAATGGCTCGCAGGCGCAGGAGCTCCTCGGGCGCGATCCGCTGCGCGGCGAGCCGCGCAGCCAAACCCTCGAGGACCTCGCGCACCAGGTAAACATCCTGGATCTCGTGCGGCTCTGGCTCGTGGACGACAAGGCCGCGCACGGGATCTGCGTGGACCAGCTTGTCGGTCATGAGCCGCTTGAGCGCCTCGCGCACCGGCGTGCGGCTGACTTCGAACTCCGCGGCGAACTGGAGCTCCACCAGCCGCGTGTGGGGCGGAAGCTCCCCCGAGATGATCATCTCTTTCATCCGCCGGTACACGCGCTCGCTGCTCGGAAGCCCGTCATCGCGGACCCCTGCAACAGCGCTCCTGGTGCGCGAACGAGCCACCTGCTCCGCCTCACCTGCCCTCGATCGGTACCGCGGTAGGGCACCTGCGGCCGAGTATACGGCAGCATGCCGCGGCCGCAAGAAGCACGGGACCGATAGGCTACGGTCGTGGAGGTGTGCGTGGTCGGCGCGGGGATCATGGGCGCAGTCACGGCCTACCACCTGTCGCGCCGCGGCGCACGAGTGATGGTGATCGAGGCCACCACCCTGGAGCCGCGCGGCGCGAGCGCGGCGACCTTCGGCTGGATCAACGCCAACTCCAAGCAGCCGGAACACTATTTCGAGCTGAACCGCGCGGGCATGGAGGCGCACGGCGAGCTCCGCGATGCTCTCGGCGGCGGATCGTGGCTGCGCGGCGGTGGGAGCGTGGAGTGGGCCGATCCGGAAGGCGCTGCCGCTCTTCGCGCTCGCGTTGACGCGCACGCAGCGCGGGGCTACCCGGCGGAGCTGATCGATGCCGCGCGTCTCCGTGAGCTCGAGCCTGAGCTCGAACCCGAACCCTCGCCGACCGAAGTCGCCTTCTTCCCATCCGAAGGCTCGGTCGACACCGTTCCGCTGATAGGCGTCCTGCTCGCCGCCACGCAGGGCATGGGCGCCGTGATCAAGCGCGGCGTCCGCGTGACGCATCTCGACGCCGGCAGGGATGGCCGCGCCATCATCGTTCTGGACCCTTCCGAGACGATCAGAGCCGACGTGGTGGTGAACTGCGCGGGAGCTGATGCAGGCCCGCTGGCGGTGCAGGGCGGGCTGATGGTGGATACCGGTGGTCCTGTGGGACTTAACGCCGTGACGGTCCCGGTCTCCGTTTCGCTCGGTCGGGTCGTCCGCGCGCCAGGAGTCCATTTTCGTCCCGAGCGTGGTGGCCGGATCATGATCGCGTCCCCTTCGGCCGACGCGGCGCTCGCCACAGGTACTGACACGAGCGGGTTGGCCGAGCGCCTGGTCGACGCGGCCGCACGTCATCTTCCCGGCCTCGCCGGTGCGGCCATCGAGGAGGCACGCGTCGCGCGGCGCGCGATTCCTCCGGATGGGCTACCGATTGCCGGACGCCTGGCGGACGCGCCGTGGCTTTACCACCTCGTGACCCACAGTGGCGTGACCCTCGCGCCGCTGCTGGGTCGCCTGGCGGCGGAGGAGATCCTCGGCGGCGCAGAGGACGCGCGCCTGGCGCCTTACCGTCCGGATCGATTCACCACTTCGGTAAGCTCTTGAGATGCGGCTCATCGCCGAGGAGATTGTCTGCGTCCTCGCGGCCCAGGGGCTCGCGCCCAACCGTCCGCTGCGGTTACAAGCATGATCTCTGTCGACGGACGCGAGGCGCTTCGGGCGCTCGCCAACCGGCCCGCGGTCGTGACGATCGATCTGCATCGCGGACACCTCGATCCCGAGGTCGCGACACTCCCGATGCCTGCCGATCGGGCCGCGGCGCTTATGGAGCGGGTCGTCCCGCTGCTGGACCGCTACCGCGCGGCCGGGCTGCCGGTGTTCCACCTCGTGACCTGGTATCGGGACCGCTCGGAGATCCTGAGCAACCCCATCTGGCGCTATCGCGCGGAGCGCGCGGCCGGGCTCCGCAAGCGGATCGCAGACCACAACATCGACGGAATGCCAGGCATCGAGCTGATGCCCGGAATCGCCCGGCCGGGGGACCGGATCCTGACGACGAAGAAGCGCTACGACTGCTTCGTTGGGACCGACCTGGAGTTTCGTCCTTCGCTCGGGCGACCATGACGCGCTCTTCGTGATGGGCGTTAACACCAATTCGTGTGTCCTTGCGACGTCGACTGCGGCATCGTCGCGGGACTTCGCGGTCTTCGTGGTCGACGACGGCTGCGACTCGATGCTCGGCCGTGACCTCCACGAGGCGGCCGAATCGGTGATCAACGGATCGTTCGGATGGATCGTGACCGGCGAGCAGACGCTCGAGCTGCTCGCCGAACGAGCTGGCGCCGTCGGCGCCGCGGGAGGTTGAGCGTGCCGAGGCTGATCGTCCAGCAGATCGAAGGCCGAAGCGTCGAGCAGAAGCGCGAGCTCGCGCGGAGGCTGACGGACACCGTCGTCGACATCCTGAACGTAGACCCGGAGACCGTGACGGTGTTCATCGAGGAAGTCCCACCGGAGAATTTCGCTCGCGGCGGCGTACTCGCGGTGGACCGCCGTGCGGGGGAACGCGCTAGCGAATAGAGTCGGACCGTGACCGTCGAGCTCAACGGGATCCGCCTGCGCAACCGGCTGCTGACCTCGGCCAGCCTGCTCGGCTACGGTGCGGGCAAGGGCCGGCTGATCCTCTACGGGCTGTCGCCGATCGCCCAGTGGGTGCCGCTCGAGCGGTTCGGCGCCGTCGTGACGCGGACCATGACCGTCCAGCCCCGCGAAGGCCACTTCACGCTCCGCGAGGACTGGAAGATCTGGCAGTTCCCCGAGATGCTCGGCATGTATTCGCGCGCTCTGCGCCGCGTAGACGCGGGCTGGTTGAACGCTTTCGGCTGGTCGAACATCGGGATCGATCGGTACTTCGAGGAATACGAGCGGAGGACGCGGAAGCAGAACCGCATTCTCTCGCTAGGTGGCTTCTCTGCCGAGGAATTCGGCTCGCTCGTTGAAACCGTGAACCAGCGCATGAAGCCGGGCGAGATTGCCGCGGTCGAGTTCAACGTCTCGTGCCACAACGTGAACTTTCCCTTCGAGACGATCCTGGAGGACGTCCTGGCGACCGCGGTTCCGCTGTCCCGCCACCCGGTCATCCTCAAGCTCTCGCCCGACTACGACTACGTCGAGCACGCCCACATGGCGGCGCGCCACGGAGTCGCCGCCCTGACCGCCATCAACGCCGTCAAGGCGCTGCGGCTGGATCCCAGGACCGGGGAGCCGCTGCTCAAGAACCGCTACGGCTCGCTGTCCGGCCGTGCCATCAAGCCGATCGGCCTGCGCATCGTTTCGGAGCTGCGGGAGGCCGGCGTCCGCCTGCCGATCATCGCGTCGGCCGGGATCCGGACGTTCGACGACTGCCGCGAGTTCTTTTGGGCAGGTGCAGACGCAGTCTCGCTCGGCTCTGCGGTCTGGCTCAAGCCGATGCCGCTCTACGCGCTTGGCCCGCTCGAGGGTCTGCGCATCCGCCGGCTGATCGGCAAGGTCGAGCGTTACGACGTGCCCGAGCGCAAGCCTCAGCCGATCGACTTCACCCCGCACCCGCTCGAGGCTGAGCCGTACGAGGCTGAGCCGTACGACGCCGAGCCGGACGAGGCTGAGCCATACGAGGCCGGCGAGGGCGTGCGCGACGAGGCGGAGCTCGCCGGCACCGGGACTCGTTGACCCGAAAGCGACTGTCGGACGCCGGCCCTGGCCGGGAGCCGACCGCTTCGCGCTCAGCAGGGGCCGAAGGCCCGCTGCGGAGGAAGGTCGACCGCGACGGCCTCGCTCGTGATCTGGTCGCCGCGGCCGTCCTGCGCGGCACATTCACGCTCCGGTCGGGGCAGACGAGCAGCTACTACATCGACAAGTACCGACTGACGACCGAGCCTGGGCTGCTCTCGCGCATCACCGATCGACTGGCCGAGATGGTTCCCGAAGGCATCGAGCGTGTCGCGGGCACCGCACTCGGTGCAGTCCCGCTGGCGACCGCGCTGTCGCTCGCGACCGGCCTGCCATCCGTGTTCGTGCGCGTCGACGCGGCGAAGGACCACGGGACGGGGAAGTCGATCGAGGGCCGGCTTGACGCAGGCGATCGCGTGGCGCTGGTAGAGGACGTTGTTACCACGGGCGGAGCGAGCCTGACCGCGGTTGAGCTGCTGAACGCGGCAGGTGCGCAGGTCGTGGCCGTGATCGCCGTGGTCGACCGTGAGGAGGGCGGCCGGGAGCGGTTTGTCGATGCCGGCATCTCGTTCCGCCCGCTTTTCACGGTGACGGAGCTCGGAATCGGCGACTGAGCTCGCTCTAGGCGCGCAGCAGAGCCCAGGGGCTACTGCGCAGACCGAAATAGCCGCGCCACCAGCGCAAAGGTTCCCGTGGCCAAGGCGATACCGGTGAGGACCAGCGCTGCGCCGGCGAGCTGGAGGGGGGAGAGCGACTCGCCGAGGACCGGTACTGCCAGGATTGCTGCCGTCAACGGGTTGAGCATCAGGTAAGCCGAACCCTCCGATGTCGGCAGTCGACGATGGCTCTCGGCCAGCAGGATCGTCGCGATGGCACCCGCAACGATGCCCAACCAGAGGACGGCCAGCCATGCGTCGGGCGGCGGCGACGGTCTGACCAGCGGGTCGCCGGCGGCTATCGCGAGCAGGAGGCCGGACACGCCGAGGAGCGCGAAATTGGTGAACGTGATCTGGGTCGGCCTGATGCCCCACGGCCGCTGCCACCGTCGCGACAGAAGCATGAATAGCGCCGTTCCTACGGCGGTAGCCCCCGCCACGAGCGCACCCTCGACGCGGATGCCCGCGACATCGAAGCCGGCGATCAGGAGCGTTCCAGTGAAGGCAAGTCCGAGGCCGGCGACCGCGGCGACCCGTAGCGGCTCGCGCAGGACGAGCGGCGCGGCGGCCGAGGCCAGCACCGGATATGCGCCTGCGATGAAGGCCGTGATCGCCGCACCGGTCAGCATGATCGAGACGTTCATCCCGATCCCGAACGCAGCGCCTCCGAGAAGGCCGAGCACTACCAGGCGGACGAGCCAGCCCCGCCTCGACGGCGCCGCTCCGGTCGGCGGCGTCGATGCCGCGTTGCTCGGGCGTCGCAGCCACAGGATCGCGGGCACGAGCACCACGACGGTCACGAGGGAACGCCACGCCGCGAGGGCGAACGGGGAGAAGCCGTGCAGCGCGACACCTGTGGCGACCCACGACGTCCCGTAGAGCACCGCGGCTCCTATGGCTGACGCCGGCCCGCCCCATCCGTGGCGGCGCTCGTGGGCTGCGGTCACGTGCTCACGGTAACTTCTTCACATCCGCCGGGGCGGCTAATCTGCATGCAGTCGCATCCGAGACGTCCCGCCGCGACGGTAGTCTGTTCCGGGAGGAGAGAGCACCTGTGATCTTTCAGCGGCAGGCAGGGACCGCTCGGTGACGGACGGTTCGCCCAGGCGGATCGTGGTCGGGATGTCCGGCTCCAGCGGCGCGATTTTCGGTATCCGCCTCCTGGAGGTGCTTTCCCGGGTCCCGGAGCTCGAGACCCACCTCGTGATGAGCACCGCGGCCGCACAGACGATCGCCCTCGAGACCGACTACAAGCCGCGCGACGTCGAGGCGCTGGCGACCAGGAGCTACAAGATCGGCGACATCGCCGCATCGCTGTCGAGCGGCTCGTTCCGGACTGATGGCATGATCGTCGTGCCCTGCTCGATGAAGTCCGTAGCGGCCATCGCCTACGGCTACGACGAGAACCTGCTCTCGCGGGCAGCGGACGTGACGCTCAAGGAGAGGCGCCGGCTGATCGTCTGCCCCAGGGAGACGCCGCTCCACCTGGGCCACCTCCGGGCGCTCACCCAGCTGGCCGAGATCGGCGCGATCGTCGCGCCGCTGATGCCGGCGTTCTACGGCCGACCAAGCTCGATCGACGATCTCGTGGACCACCAGGTCGGACGCCTGCTCGACCTGATCGGTGTGAACGTCGAGGGGCTGGCCTTTCGCTGGCAGGGCGCGAAGAGCGCGTCGCCGGAGGCTAAGGCCGATGACTGACTTCGATCTCGTCGTTCGCAACGGCACCGTCGTCACGAGCAACCGGCGACGCGAGGTCGACATCGGTGTGATCGATGGCCGTATCGCATCCATCTCTCGACGCGGCGGACTGAGCGGGACAGGTGACGAGGAGATCGACGCGACCGGTCACTATGTCCTTCCCGGCGTCATCGACGGCCACGTCCAGTTCCGCGAGCCGGGCATGGAATACAAGGAAGACTGGATGACCGGCTCCCGCGCCGCCGTGATGGGCGGCGTCACGACGGTGCTGGACATGCCGAACACCATTCCCCAGACGAGCACGCCCGAGGGCGCGCGGGTGAAGCAGGGGCCGAGCAGGGCCTGGTCGTCGGCATCAAGGCTTTCCTTGGCATCACCATCGGTGGCATTCCGGCACCGCATGACGGCGCGGTGCTCGACGGCATGCGCGCCATCCAGAGCGTTGGCCTGCGCCTCGGGTTCCACGCCGAGAACAACGACGTGATGGCGAACGAGATCCGCAAGCTCCAGGAGCAGGGACGCAACGACCCGCTGGCGCACGTCGAATCGCGGCCCGTGATCGCCGAGGTCGAGTCAATCCAGCGCATGGGCCTTTTCGCCAAGCACACCGGCTGCAGGGTCCACATATTCCATCTCTCGTCCATGCACGGGCTCGAAATGATCGACGAATGGCGGGACAAGGGCGTCGACTTCACCTGCGAGACGGGCGCCCACTACTGCTTCCTGACGTCCGACAACATGAAGGAGCTGGGCCCGATCCTGCGCATGAACCCACCGGTCCGCGAAGCCGGCCACGGCGACGCGCTGGTGGTCGGTCTGGCCGATGGACGGGTCACCTCGATCGCTACCGACCACTCCCCGCACACGCGCGAGGAAAAGCTCAATCCCGACATCTGGAAGGCGATCAGCGGGTTTGCCGGCGTCGAGACTTCGGTGCGCCTGTTCCTGACCTACGGCGTCAACGCGGGCCGCATGACGCTGGAGCAGTTCGTTCGCGCGTCCTCGGAGGGACCCGCCAAGACGTGGTCGATGTGGCCGCGCAAAGGTGCGTTGGAAATTGGCTCGGACGCAGATTTCACGATCATCGATCTTGAGAAGGAAGGCGTCATCCGCGAGGCCGAGCTGCACGGCAAGAACAACATCAACCCGTTCGAGGGCCACGCGACGAAGGGCATGGCAGTGGCCACTGTTGTGCGCGGCAGAGTGCAGATGCGCGACGGCGAGCTCACCGGCGAACAGGGTTTGGGCCGGCTGATCTCTCCGCTCGTGCCGGTCGCGGCGGGCTGACCAACGGACGAGCAAATCGATCGTTTGCAGACGCTGTTCCTCGACGGCGTCATAGACGGAGTGGCGCTGGTCGCCGCCGACGCGAACGCATGTTCCGTGTGCGCCGAAGTCACCGACCGGGCGTACCTCCCCACGCAGCTGCCGCGCCTGCCGATCTATGGCTGCACCTCGGCGCGGGGATGTCGCTGCCGCTATGAGCCGGGCTTCACCGTGGTTGAGTAGATTCGGCTGATGGACAGCATCGACGCCGTCGAATCGGGCCTGCGCGAGCGTGGCTACGTCGCTGACCGTGCCCTCGCCACCGCAGTCTTCCTCGGGCTGCGCCTCGGCCGTCCGTTGCTGCTGGAGGGCGAGGCGGGCGTCGGCAAGACAGAGCTCGCCAAGGTCCTCGCTGAGGCGCTCGGCACGCGGCTGATACGGCTCCAGTGCTACGAGGGCCTGGACGTCAACAACGCGGTGTACGAATGGAATTATCCGCGCCAGATGCTCGAGATTCGGCTGCTCGAGGCGCGCGGGATGGCCGACCAGGCCGCCAGGCAGATCTTCGGCCCCGACTTCCTCATCCGGCGGCCGCTTCTCCAGGCGCTGGAGGCGGTCGATGGCAAGCCGCCCGTCCTGCTCATCGACGAGGTCGACAGGGCCGACGAGCCCTTCGAGGCCTACCTGCTCGAGATCCTGTCCGACTACCAGGTGACGGTGCCCGAGATCGGCACGATCAAGGCCGAAACGCCGCCGCACGTGATCCTCACGTCGAACCGGACTCGCGAGGTCCACGACGCGTTGAAGCGCCGCTGCCTGTACCACTGGATCGACTACCCGTCGAGCGAACGAGAAGTCGAGATAGTGCTGTCGCGCATTCCCGAAGCGCCGCGTGTGCTCGTGGGGCAGGTGGTGGCCTTCGTCCAGGGTCTACGGCAGGGGGACCTCTCGAAGTTGCCCGGCGTGGCGGAGACGCTCGATTGGGCGGCCGCGCTGATGGCCCTGGGCGCGGGCGAGCTCGACGATCCGGTGGTCGACGCGACCCTGGGCGTGATCCTGAAGTACGAAGAGGACGTGCACCGCGTCCGCGGAGACGAGGCGGGCCGGCTGGTCGCGGCCGCGCGCGAGGTGGCTTGATCCAGCTCGACCCGGAGCGGCTGCTGGCCGCCGCGGTCGGGTTCGGACGCGAGCTGCGTGCCGCGGGCGTGGCGGTGGCGATGCCGCAGACGCTCGATTTCGTCCGCGCGCTCGGCGTGATGGACCTCGGTGAGCGCGCGGACGTGCGTTCAGCGAGCCGGTCGATCCACGTTCGACGCCGCGAGGACGTCGAGGTCCACGACGCGCTGTTCGATTCTTTCTGGTCCGCGCGTCGGGAATTGATCGTCTCGAAGCCATCGTCGGAGGCGCCCCACCGAGGCGCATCAGGCCAGGGACCGGACGGATCGGTGACGCCTCCACGGAGAGCCCACCCAGGTACGGCCCGCGACTCCACATCGGCCGCGCCGGCGTTCGTCGTTTCGCGGCGGAGCTACAGCCGAGAGGAGCTTCTTCGCCAGCGCGACTTCGACCGAATGACGCCCGACGAGTTACGGGAGGCAGAGCGCCTGTTCGATCGGCTGGCCACGAGCCTTGCAACGCGTCCGGCGCGCCGCTACGAGATACACGCTCACGGCACTCGACTCGCGCCGCGTCCGATGCTCCGGCGCAGCGTCGCGACCGGCGGTGAGCTCGTGGACTGGCTCTGGCGCAGACCGCGCGTGGTTCCGCGACCGGTGACACTGCTCATCGACGTGAGCGGCTCGATGGAGTCGCACGCCCGCATGATGTTGCGCTTCGCCCATTCGCTGCGGCGCGTGAATCGACGAGCCGAGGTGTTCGTCTTCGGCACGCGCCTGACCCGCGTCACCCGGGCCTTAGCTGCGCGAAATGCGGACGAGGCGCTCGCGCGCGTTTCGACCGAGGTTGCGGACTGGTCGGGCGGCACGCGCATCGGTGACTGCCTGCGCGAATACAACAATCGTTGGGCGCGACGCGTTGGGTCGTCGGACGGCATCGTCGTCGTGATGAGCGATGGCTGGGACCGCGGCGACCCGGATCTGGTGGGTACGGAAGCGATGCGGCTGCGTCGGAATTGCCGCCGCCTGCTGTGGCTAAACCCGCTCGCCGCCGCGGCCGGATTCGAGCCACTCGCGGCCGGGATGGCCGCTGCCGCGCGGCACGTAGATCGGCTGTTGCCGGCCGGCTCGCTCGATGACCTCGAGGATCTTGCTGGGCTACTGACCGCGACTCGCTGGGGCGGTCGCCCGTCGCCGCAGCGGCAAACCTCTCCGGAGTCGACGCCTGCAATCAAGGCTCGGACCGTAGACAGGGTGGCTGCGGATCGACGACCAGACGCGACGAGCCCACTCTAGGTCGTCGCTCGTGACCGTCGCGAGGAGAACACGGCCGTCGACGGCCAGCATCCCCGAGAGAATCCTGGACGCTCTCGACTGTGGCGGCGCATCGCTCGTCGTCGCCCAGCCGCCGAGTCTAGCTGGCAGGTCGTCGAGAGGAGTCCCCGCTTCCGGTCGAATTTGGTGGAGGATCCTCTCGGCGCTCACTGGCTCGCCCTCCTCGGTGAGCACCATGCTCGTCAGCGAAACCGAACGACGATCCTCATAGGCGTGCCAATAGTTGTCCTTGGCGACGAAAGTTTCCTCGAAGGACACCGGAATCTCGATCGACCAGGCCTCAAACACTCTCCTGAGGATCGTTGGCTCAGCAGTTGGGAAATGGCGAGGCACGGACCGACACTAGCCACCCTTACTTATCGTCGGCTTATCGGCTGGCTTCGCTAGCTATCCACCAGCGCGGACGAACTCCGCCAGCTCGGCGATGGCCTGATCGATCGCTTTTCTCGCGGCGGCGCTCGGCGCCGCGCCGCTTTCCCAGTGCACCTGTCTCACGACGAGCTCATTGGTCTTCCGGTCACGCTCCGAGTCGAGCCGTCCCACGAGGCGCCTGTCGTGGACGATCGGCAGCACGAAGTGCCCGAACTTGCGCTCCTCCTTGGGGACATACATTTCGAGCTTGTACCGGAAGTCGAACAGCCGTTCCGTCCGCTCGCGGTCGTAGATCACCGGATCGAAGGGCGACACGAGCGTCGTCATGGCTGCCGCGCCATCGTTCAAGCGGTCGAGTGCGCCCGCCTCGATCACCGCATCCACCGTGCCGCTGGGCAGCTCCAGCCTCGCGTAGTGCGCTCTCTGCTGTTCGGCCAATCGAGCGACGGTCGCCTTGACCTCGGCGACGCTCATGCCGTATGCGCGCGCTCGGATCTCCGCGATCGTCGCGATTCCGAATCTGTGGATGGCCCGCATCACGCGGATCTCGGCGTACTGATCGTCAGTGAGCTCGTGTCTTGGCGTATCGGCGGGAAACACGCGCTCGGGCAGGTCCCACAGCCGCTCCTGGCCGACCCGACCGCCGACGACGACATCCATCTTCACGCTCATGAACTCGAGCATCCTCGACGTGTTCTTGCCGTGCGTCCAGCCCGTCGACTCCCAGCCGACCTTCACCTTCGAGTCGTCGATCTGGCGTGACTGCAGCGGACCTTCAGCGCGCAGCTGATCGAGGATGGATTGCCGGAACTCGCTGTTGCCGGCCATGAAGTCGCGTGCCTGTTTCTGCCAGTTGCCGGTGCCCTTCCCCCAGGTCCTTGAGTAGTAGAGAAGCTCAGGGAGGCGCTCAACCGGGACGATGAAAGCGTTCCACTCGAACAGCTTCCGCTCCTCGAGGACCTCAGCCAGCAGGGCGCGGTCGTAGTTCCCGAGGCGGCTCCAGAGGACCAGGTATTGCGTCCTTTCGACTGTCCGGGTGGGATCGATCTGGATCCCACCGAAATGGCGCGCCACCTCGAGGATGCCATCCTTGCTCGCCGGCAGTCGCGGCCCGTCGAGTAGCGCCGCGTGCAGCGCCAATCGGCGCGCGGTGGCCTGATCAACGACTGGCTTGCTATTTCCTGTCATTTCCGCCCAATACGCAGGCTGCTTGCGGGCGACGGGTTCATGTTCCGTCAAATCCGCGCGAACTGAACGAATTGGCGGAAGGCGGGCGCCGGCGCGGGTGTTCGTCCGCGTATTTCGCGGATTTGACGGAAACGGGAATGCCGCGCGCCGCGGCGAGGGTCAGTCGCCGTCGTAGCGCTTGAAGATCACCGCGCCGTTGTGCCCGCCGAGGCCGATGTTGTCGCTCATCGCGTAGCGAATCTCCATTGACCTGGCGCCGCCCTGTACGACGTTGAGGTTGATCTCGGGATCCTCGTCGCGATAGTTGAGCGTGGCCGGCGCGCATTGGTTGTACACCGAGAGCACGGTGAACACGCCCTCGACCGCACCGGCGGCACCCATCAGGTGGCCGGTCATCGACTTGGTCGCCGAGATCGCGACGTTCGGTGTGTGGTCGCCGAAAACCGCCCAGATCGCCTGGGCCTCGCGCAGGTCGCCCAGCGGTGTCGACGTGCCGTGCGGGTTGATCAGGTCGATCTCATCGGCGGGCACGTTGTGCCGTTCAAGCGCCTGGAGCATCGCCCGTCGGGCGCCGTCGCCCTTCTCGACCGGCTGGATCAGATCCCACGCGTCGGCGGCCGAGCCGTAGCCGACTACTTCGGCGTAGACCTTGGCGCCGCGCGCCTTGGCGTACTCGAGGTCCTCGAGCATCATCGCGCCCGATCCCTCGCCGAGCACGAA
>JBBDRY010000111.1:0-1272 GCA_040905225.1 Chloroflexota bacterium
TCCTACGCCTGCGCCTGGTCGACTACCGCGGCTGCGGCATCCCAGTTCGGGGTGCTCACTCGCGCGACCGGTGACGCCGGCGCGAAGAGTGGCTTAGCTAAGGTCAAGACTGGCCAGGTAACGCCTGAACTCGGCGCCGATGTCGTGACGCTCGAGTGCCAGCTCGACTGAGGCTTTAAGCCAGCCCATGGTAGTCCCGGCGTCGTATCGACGCCCCTCGAAGGCATAGGCGTACACGTCCTGTTCAGACGTCAGCGCCGCGATCGCGTCGGTCAGCTGGATCTCGCCGAGGGCCCCGCCGTGCGTCTCCTCGAGCTTCTCGAAGATCTTCGGAGTCAGGACGTAGCGGCCGATGATCGCGAGATTGCTCGGCGCATCGTCGGGACTTGGCTTCTCGACGACGCCGCGAATCTTGTACAGGCGGCTGTCGTCGCTCGAAAAATCGGGGTCCGGATCGATGATCCCATAGCGGCTGACCTCCTCGCGCGGTACCTCCATCACGGCGATGACCGATGAATGGGTCTGGCGATTGGCCTCGATCAGTTGCCCGATGCAGGGACGGTCGCCGACCACCACGTCATCAGACAGGATGACCGCGAAGGGCTCGTGCCCGACCAGCTCCTTGGCCATCAGGACGGCATGGCCGAGGCCGAGCTGCTCCTTCTGGCGTACGTAGCTGATCTGGACCATGTCGCCGATCTGGCGGACACGCCGGAGCATCTCGATGTCGCCCTTGGTCTCGAGCAGATGCTCCAGCTCGTACGAGTGGTCGAAGTGGTCCTCGATCGCCCGCTTCTGGCTGCTCGTGACGATGATGACCTGCTCGATGCCCGCGGCAACGGCTTCCTCGACGCCGTACTGGATGACCGGCTTGTCGACGAGCGGCAACATCTCTTTGGGCTGCGCCTTGGTCGCGGGAAGAAATCGGGTCCCCCAACCGGCGGCCGGAAAGACGGCTTTTCGGACGCGCAACGGTACCTCTATCGAGTCTCCTGAAGGGCCGGTCGCGCGGGTATAGCGCTGCACCGACGGCACGTTTCGGGCCGCTGGCGAGTATAGCCCTGGCTCCTGTGCCCCCGCTTGGGGGCGTATTTGAGCGCCCGTGTTGCGCCAGGCGCACGAGCGCGACGAGATTCACCTGCACGGCGACCGAATTCGCCGGAATCTGGGTTTCCTTGTGCATCCCGTGCAAGATCGACGAAGAAGTTGCCCTGTTTTCGTCGAGCCTCGGCGTTTCGCTTCGCGCTCGTGCGTGGTGTGCAAACCGCGCCC
>JBBDRY010000111.1:1372-3512 GCA_040905225.1 Chloroflexota bacterium
AGGATCCACGCCCACGACCGCGAGTCCTGGAGCGGCACCAGCAGGCCGTTCACGTCTCCCGCGACGACGGCCAGGACCAACCCGACGGCCCCTGCCGCGAATATCGCGTACACCGCCACCTTGGGGGCAGGTAACGGATCGAAGCCGCGGCCCACGATGAGGATGAAGCTCGCCTGGCACACCGCGGCCGCAAGTGCCAGTCCGATACCCAGCGGGTCGATCCGAACTTCCGAGGAATTCAGCACCGGCACGAGCACCACCAGCACCAGGCCGATGGCCGACAGTACGAGGGCGAAGGCGCGCACGCGGTCGATCCGCTCGCCATACAGGGGCACCGCCGCGATGGTCACGAGCGCCGGGAAGGTGTAGAAGCAGATCAGGGCGACCGCGATGGTGGTCAGCAGAAACGCCTCGAACATCGCGATGTTGAGAACTGCGCCGATCAGGCAGGCGGCGACCAGTGCGTGGACGCGGTTCGGCGGAAGCCGGCGACTTTGCGCATCGCCGCCCGATCCTCTTGAGACCAGCCACACGACCGGCAACAGCGCGATCGTTGCGAGTGCGCCTCTCCACGCGACGAACGGGAGCGCGCCCATGCCCAGCTCGTCGGCGTTGCGTGTGACGTAGCTGAGCGTGCCGAAGAGCGCGGCGGCGAGCGCAACCAGCGCCGTGCCGAGAAGAACGCGGTTCAGGTCAGTTCTGGTCCGAGCCGGTGCTTGCGCTCGCGACCCGCTCCTGACGTGCGCCGCGCAGCACGCGTCCCGTGAACGGGATGCGGATCTCGCGGAAGACCTCGATCGATACCAGGAAGCCGACGAACAGCAATGTCACCCCGACGAGCTTGCCCAGCTGGAAGAAGTCGGTCGAGCCCAGGCGGGCCAACGTGTCCGCGCCGCCCACGACCAGCGCGCCGAGCGCGATCAGCAGCGTGGCCGGGACGCGGCTATGGATCCTGCCCGCAAACATTGCCCGTAGGGCTCCGGGGAGCGAGGCAAGGAAGTTGACCGTGATGGCGACCGGGGCGATGAACAGGTTGAAGAGGAACGAATCGCCCGATTGACCGGCGTCGAGCGAGTAATTCAGGACCCGCCGCTTGGGCATGAACACATAGGCCGAGAACAACGCGCCGAGCAGCAGCGCGAACGTGCCGGTGATGTTCATGAATGGCGTCAGGAGGCGCAAGGCGGGCGGGAAGAGGTCGCCGACCGGCGCGCCGGTGCGCGGATCGAGCGCGAAACCGGGCGCCGCGATGATCGCGGTGGCCATGAGCCCGATGCTCGCGACCGTGGCGCCCACGACCGCGATGGCGGCGATCTGCGGCCAGCGCTCGTTCTGGAAGTACGTCTCGACCGCGACTGCCACCGCGAGCACGCCGGCGGCGATGAAATAGACGACCGGCGCGAGGCCGGCGGGCTCGGTCATGCGCCGCGCGGCGAGGAACGTGAACAGACCGGCGAGGAAGAGCGAGAGCGCGACCGCATAGCCGAACCTGGTCCGCGCGAGCAGGAAGCATGTCCCCAGGCCGAGCCAGCCCGCCGTCCACACCGCGCCGGTCAGGTACCACGTCCGATACAGCGGGTCATTCCAGCCGCCGATGGCCGCCAGCGCTTCGCAACCGGACGCGATCGCGAAGAAGACCATGCCCAGGCCCCAGACCAGCTGGAAGGTCTGACGGCGTTCCAGCCACTGGTCGAACAGTGCGGCCGCGAACCCGACCGCGAGCAGGGCAGTTATGCCGGGGAGCAACACCGAGACGGTCATGCGGCTATCTCCCGCTTCAGGCCGGAACGAACTCGTGCGCCTCGCGGTGCAGGCCGTCGCACAGGCCCCAGCGCGCTGTGTCGCCGGGGATGGGCACGGGGCGCATGATCTCGCGCACGTCGGACAGCCGGCAGAAGAGGTGGCCGTGGCGGCGCGACCAGGCTCGGAAGTGGTCTGGCTGGGCGTGAAACTGGTGCGGACCCGGGTTCAACCGCGCGCCCACGGCCCACGATGGGGGCGACTCCGGCGAAACGATGTCGAGGAGGCTGATTCGGAACGGCGTGCCGCTGATCGGCTCCCCGCAGCCCTCGCAGCGGATCGCGTTGTTCTCATCGATGAGCGTCGTTATCTCGATGCCGTAAATGTCACCGCCGCGGAA
>JBBDRY010000112.1:0-21073 GCA_040905225.1 Chloroflexota bacterium
GCCTAGGCCGGCTCAGCGGCCACGCTGACGAAGCGCGGGTCCACGCCGAAAACAGAGCGCAGGAGCTCTGGCACGAGGACCGTCCGTGGCGGGCCATCGGCTGCCAGTCGGCCTTCGTGAAGCAACAGCAAGCGCGGAAAGAAATGGCTGGCAAGGCCGATGTCGTGCAGGACAGCCAGTACCGTCACGCCTTCGCGGGCAGCCAGGTCGCGCAGCAACTCCATGACCCCGATCTGGTGGCGAAGGTCAAGGTGGACGGTCGGCTCGTCGAGCAGCAGCAGCCGCGCCCCCTGGGCGATGGTCATTGCCAGCACCACGAGCTGCCGCTCGCCGAGGGACAGCTCGCGAACATCTCGGCCGCGCAGATGCCCGATCTCGACTCGCTCGATGGCATGGTCGATCGCGGCACGGTCGGCAGTCCGCGGACCCAGGAACGGGTGCTCATGCGGCACCCGCCCGAGCGCGACTAGCTCCTCGACGCGCATCGGAAAGGCGATGACGGTCTGACCGGGTACGACCGCCAGGCGCCGGGCGAGATTGGAGCGCTCGTACTCGTCGATCGGCACGCCGTCGAGCAGCACGGTTCCGGCCGAGGGCCGCAAAGTTCCCGTGACGCAGCGGAGCAATGTCGACTTGCCGGCACCGTTCGGGCCAAGCAGGCAGGCCACCTCACCTGGCTCGAGGTGCAGATCGATTCCATCCAATGCCCGGCGGCTGCCGTAGTCGACCCTGATCCCGCGCAGCTCGAGCTCGGCCCCGCTCATAGCGCGTACGAGTTCCGGTAGCGGCGCAACAGGTACAGGAAGAACGGTGCGCCGAGGATGGCGGTGACGACTCCCACGGGAAGCTCGCCCGGAGTTCGCGCGGCCATGTCCGCGAGGGCCAGGAAGCTCGCTCCGTAGATAGCGGACAGAGGTAGAACGAGCCGCGCGTTGGGCCCGACCACGAGGCGCACCAGGTGCGGCACGACCAGCCCGACGAAGCCGATCAGCCCGCTGACTGCCACCGCGGCCGCGGTGACCAGCGTCGCGCCGCCGAGCAGGGTCAGGCGGTCGCGATGGACGTTGATGCCCAGGTGGGCAGCGGTGTCCTCGCCGAGCAGCAGCGCGTTGAGCGAGCGGGCGCGGCTCACGATCAAAAGGCTGCCGACGACGATGATCGGGAGGCTCACGGCGAGCTGAGTCCAGGACGCGAGCGAGAAGCTACCGAGCAGGTAGAAGAAGATCTGGCGCAGGTTGTTGCCGGAGAGGTACATGGTCATGACGAGACCCGCCGCGAGAAGCGACCCGACCGCGTAACCCGTCAACAGCACTGACGTGAGCGAGCTGAGCGCCCCGAGTCTCGACACGCGGTACACCACTGCCACCGCGAGCAGGGCGCCGACGAACGCGAAGAGGTGCAGCAGCCCGAGACCCAGTAGCGCGACCTGGATGGGCAACAGAACCGCGATGGCGGCGCCGAGCGCGGCCCCGCTCGCGGTGCCCAGCACGTACGGGTCCGCGAGCGGGTTGCGAAGCAGCCCCTGGAACGTGGTCCCCGCAAGCGACAGAGCGGCGCCGACTGCCATTGCCAGCAGGACGCGGGGCAGCCGGAGCTCCAGGACGATCGTCTCGGCCGATTGCGGCCACGTGACCGCGACCGGCCAGCCCAGAAACCTGTGGGCAAGAATTGCGAGCGTGTCCGCGGGCGCGATGGCCACGTTGCCGATGGCGACGCCGGCGACGAGGCACACAACAATGAGCGCGAGCCCAGCGACGGCCAGCGCCATCGGCCGATGCCGCAGCGCGTCGACCCAGCCCGAACGGGCGAAGGTGCGACGCGCCGCTGCGACACCGGTGTTCATCGACTCAATCCGGGCTCGGGCAGTGGGTTGAGACGCCCACCGGCGGCGCGATATCGGTGTCCGGGTGGATGGCCAATGCGAGCGCCGCGAGTCCTTCGGCAAGCCGCGGAGCCGGCCTGGTCACGACAATATCGTCAACAGGCCTGACCCGGCCGTCTCGGACGGCGGTCATTGCCACCCACCCCGGCCGGGTCGCCAGGTCCTGGGGGCACACGCCATACGCCGCGTCGCCGAGGATGATCACCTCCGGGTCCTCGGTCACGAGCCGTTCGAGAGAGATGCTGAACACGGCCGGATCAGTCGTCGTGATCGGCTCGCCGCCGGCGAGGCTGACCATGTCGGCGACGAAGGACCCTGGCGCGGGGCCGAAGATCTCGGGCTCTATGCCGAGCTCGTAGAAAACGCGCGGCCGGTCAACACCGGCGAGGGCGGCAGTTACCTCGTCGATCCTCTGCCTCATGCCCGAAGTGATCTCGTCCGCCTCGGCGTCCGCGCCAATTGCTGCGCCGATCAGGTTGATGTCGTCCAGTACCTGATCGACGCTGGCTGCATACACGACGAGCACTGGGATGCCGAGATCGCGCAGCCGATCGATGTCGCCAGCCGGCGTGAAGTTGTTGCCGCCGGCCAGCACGAGGTCGGGTTGGATGTCGACCACTTTCTCGATCAGGACGCCTGTGAAGGTAGCCACGTCGGGCAGGTCGACTGCCTCAGGCGGATAGTCATCGAAATCGGTGCCACCACGCAGCCGGTCACCGGCGCCGAGAGCGAAGACGATCTCGGTGTTGGCCGGTGTCAGGCTGACGATGTCGGTCGGAGGCGCGTCAATCTCGAGCGTCGTGCCTTCGTCGTCAACGACGGTGCGGGGAAAGAGCGCGGCCGGCGATGGTGTGGCGGCAACTGTGGGTGTGGGTGTCGGAGCCGGCGTCGAGGCCAGGGTGGGTGTCGGTGTTGGCTGGGCGGAAAGTGTGGGTGTCCGCGCAGGAGCCTGGCAGCCAAAGGCCAAGAAGAGGGTCAACGCCAGCCCGATCAGAGTCGAGGCATAAGAAAACCCCTTGCCGTGATCGGAAGGGGCGGATGGGCCGGTCTTGCGCATGGGTGCGTTTCCCTTTCTCACGAAGGAAATTGGCACGACCATGGGTCCGGCGACCGGACTTCCAGCGCTCGATCTGTTGTGAGCGCTGGTCACCGTAGCGGGACTGTGCCGGATTCACACCGGCTTCGCGGATCCCAGGGTCCTGTCTTTAGTTGGTCGGCCGAGTGTACTCCGTCCACATCCCTGGACATGAAGAGATAAGCGCCGACTAAGGCGCCGATAAGGCGCGATCGCCAACATTGCGCGTCAACCGCTGCCACCGCCATAAGTGACCGCCGCAGGCAACCCGCCCAAGGCGAACCGCCGGAGGAGGTAGCACCAGATGGAACCTGCGTGGAGGCGCGACCGTGTCGGCTTGCCCGCTCTCTTGTTGACCGCCCTGATGTCGACCGCCATCACCCCAGCCGCGTTATCAGCCGGGCTCAAGCCGGGAGTTCCGGCCGCGCCCGACTGCCGAACCGTCACACCGGCCATCGCCGCGCGCGCGGCACTTGGCGGCCCGGGCCGACACTCCGGATCCGCGCGTGTGCAGCCACAGATCGCGCGACGCGGTGAGCTGACCGGGCGCGTCCTCAGCGTGCAGCTCGCCAACGGCGCCGCGGTCAACGTCAACCTGCCGGTCGAGTCCCACGTTGGCGAGGCCACGGGCGATCTCATCCTCTACACGCGGCATACCGCCGCAGCGGGTAGCGAGGTACGTGCCTTGAACCTGGCCAACGGCTGCGACGTCAGCCTGGCCACTCCCACGGAGATCGTTCGCAGCAGCGTGCTGGATCAGACAGCGAATTTCCTATATGTGCACAGCGTCAGCCGCGGCCCTCGGGCCGACGCCGGCGTAGTCCGTTTCGAGCTGGCCACCGGACGACAGACGCAGGTCGTCGCTCCGTTGCGCCCGGCCGACGATTTCGGACCCATCTTCGGCACAGGGCTTCATTGGAGCGTAGATGGCGCAGCCCTGGCGGCGCAGTCGTGTGGCTTCGGCAGCTGCTTGACGCGCGTCCTGGACGTGGCCACGGGCAAAGTGAAGAGGCTCGACGCCGCGGGGCAAGGGGCGTTCATCGGCCTCACGGCCGGTCACCTGGTGACGTTTGCGGCTTGCGCGGGACTGCCCTGCGACGTCCTCAGCACGGACCTGGCGACAGGCGCCGTAACGGTCCTGGCTGTAGACGCCTTCGCGGCTGAGCTGACGCCCGTGGGGGCGGGCAGAGCGCTCGTGTCCATCCAGACCTCCGCCGGCTCCATGGAGGTTCTCCAGTGAAACGCTCCATCGCTCTGGCGCTCGGTATGTTCGTCGCCGCGCTCACGGCGACCCCTGTTGACGCTTCCCTCCCGACGCCGGCGAGTGGTGGCACCTGGGCACCAAATCAGCGTGTCGAGTACCGCTGGAGGGACGGTTCGGAACCTCCCGCGTGGGCCAAGCCGGTGATGAACGCAGCCGCTGCCGATTCGAACGCGACCCGCAAAGCCAAGGCGGCGATCTTCTCGTACGACGCAGACGGTCCAGCGCGGCTCGCCTACACCGACGACATGCCGACGAACTACGCCATCGGCTACGCCGTAAGGAACATCCCCGATTCATTCCTCATCCGGATCCGTCCACACGGCGCACAGCTCGACTGGGGCACCCTGCGCTGGTGCCAGTTCTACAACGATCCGCCGAACGGGTGCTACGACCTGGAAATGGTCACGCTCCACGAGTTCGGCCACATCCAGACTCTCGGGCACGTCGATGAGGCCGCAATCGACATCTACACCGACTCGATCATGCACGGGAGCGGCGTGCACTCGAAGGCGAAACTGGGTTGGAACCAGCACGAATTCGGCCGCTGCGATGTCGCTCGCCTGCAGATCCGATACGAACCCCTGACCACGAGCACACCCATCAGCACCTGCCTCGACCTGCCCACAGAGCTGTCGCTCACCCCGGGCACCAGCAGCATTGCGTATGGCACGTCGGTGACCCTGACCGCCAAGCTCAAGATCGATGCGGACGCGAGCTATCCCAACCTGGCCGGTGACCTCTTGAGCGGCCGGGATGTGAGTCTGCAAAGGCGCGCGACGGGATCGACGGCCTGGACGACCATCGGCGACATGTCGGCCGTCGCAGGCGATCCGGGCCGGTACGTCAAGACGATGACGTTGACATCCACCTACGACTGGCGCGCCGTGTTCAGCGCGCCGAATGATGAGGGCCTGAGGAACGCGACGTCCGCCGTTTCTCGCCTTTCGGTCACCTACGGCTGCACGCCCACTGCCGTTCGTCGCAACGTCTCGCTCTATGAAACCTGCTAGGGAGACACGCCGATGATTCCGTCCATTGCTCCGCGCATCGCGCTGGTGGTCCTCATGCTGGCGGCCTGCTCGATCGCACACGTTGGCCAGCCGACGCCGAGCCCCGCTACTGCGCCTTCACCTTCAACTGAGCCCCCGCCACAGCCAACGCCAACCGAAGACGTGGCCGTCGGGACCGAGCCGCCGGACGGCACCCTGCGCGCCGATGGGGCCGCAGTTGCAGGACAGCATGGAAGCTACTGCTTTGCAGATACATGCGCGGACATCGGCGGCTGGCCGAACAAGCCGGACCTGCCGCTGGTCGAGGTGTCCGCCGCGGATCAGCAACTGGAGTTCGCGCTTCCTGATTCGGTGCAATTTGTCGAGTGGCATGCGTCCTACTCGGCGTCGTCCAACGGAGAGGCGAACGACCTCGCCGAAGGAGGCAACGGTTACGACCCGGATAAGAGCTACGCGTCACCGTGGCCGGCAACTTCCTCAGTGACGTTCGACAGTCCCCCGGCTGGCGACTGGGTGGTCTACGTCAGCGTGTATTTCGACGGCGGCGATCTGTCGTACGCCTGGCATGTGATCGTCGGCTGAATAAGCCGCGAGAAATCAAGAGGCCGGCCCTCGTGGGCCGGCCTCGCCGATTCAAGATGAGTTCCCCGACTAGACCGGGGCAGCCTCGCTCAGGGCCGGCTCAGGCGCGCCGAAGTAGCTGGTCTGGGCTGCCTCGGGCAGCATCGAACCCATGATCTTCTGCATCGCGAGGACGTGAGCGCACGTGCTCCAGGACTGGAACGCGTGGCAATTGCACTGCCAGCGGTCGGAATCGAGGGACACGACGTGGGTGTCGTTGTCGCCGCGGAAGGTGAGCGAAAGCCGGTCTATGGTGATCCGGTCGAGCTCACGCGCGTAGCGATTCGCCTTCTCGATCTTGCCGATCACGCTCGAGTGCATTGGGCAACCTCCCGCCAGAACGTTGGGCAACGTCCCGCCTATGCGCTCGGGTTCACGGCGAGCCGCTCGAGTCGTCGAAGCCGAGCGATGGACCTAGGCTACATCAGTGGGCAAGCGACGGACGACACGTTCTCGCTGCCGGGGCTTCAGTCTTCAGCCGGCCTCGTCGTCGAACCCTTCGGCGTCTTCGTCGCTCTTTCCGAAATCGCTCATCCGCGCCTTGACCAGCGTCAGCGCAGGCGTCGCGCTGGGGTCCACGCCGTACAGCAGCGCCAGGTATGCGCTGACGTAGTCGCCCAAGGTGATTGCCGCGCACGCCTGCGCAAAATGGCCGGCGCCGTCGATGATCACGGTCTGGTGGCTGACCCCAACGGCGTCCAGGAGGCCGCCCGAAAGCGTCGCCCGATAGGCATTGCGCGGGTGGTCCGACCCCGAGCTCAGGAAGATCACGTACTGGTGATCGCGCAGGACGTCGGGCTGGTCGTAGCCCACGACGGCGTTGTGGGTCGCCTCCGGGAGCTCCTCGGCCAGTGCAGCCGAATGGGAGTTCTCGTTGATCTGCGTCTTCCAGCGCCGTGCCACTGCTGCCATCGCGCCGGAGCCCTCGACCACGGGCAGGCGGTCGAGAATCGACCACGCCAGCTGCTTGGCCATGTTGCTTTCCGTGGTCACGTCCGGGCCGCACGCACGCACCACGGCTGCCGAGGCCTCGATTCCCGTTTCGAGCTCCGCGGCATCGAGCGCAAGCATGCCCGCCCGCTCGAGCAGCCCACAGAAGAGGCTCATCGTGTAGCCCAGGGTTCCGCGCGGCGGCGTCTCGCTGTGGTAGATCAGCCGCGGCAGATCGACGCGCGCGGCCACGTCACCAATCGGGCCACCTGTGGTAATGACCGCGACCGGACAGCGCCGCTCCAGTGCGGCCGTGAGCGCGGTGATCGTCTCCTCGGTCGCCCCGCTGTGGGAGATGGCGACGACCAGCGTTTCGGTGCCTACCCACGCCGGTAGCTCGTAGTCGCGCACCGAGGAGATCGGCACGGTCAGCCTGTCGACGAAGATCGCGCGGACGAGATCGCCGCACACCGCCGAGCCACCCATGCCCAGCACCGCGACGGCATTCGCCTCCCGATGCGCACGGCCAAGTTTGACCGATCGGCTGAGCTCCCAGCCCGCTCGCAGCTGGTCACCGAACTGCGCGATCAGGCCGAGCATATTCCCGGGATCGCGGCGCCCGATCGCCGCCGGTTCGTCGAGCATGTTGGCGCTCTGCGTGCTCAAGCCACGCTCGCTGACTTGGTCTCTCCCGTCACTAGTGCTGTGCCTTCAGCAAGGATGGCGTCGCGCAGCTCTGCGCTGGTCGCCTCCGCGTAGACGCGCACGAGGGGCTCTGTGCCACTGAAGCGCACCAGCAGCCACGACCCGTCCTCGAGCCAGAACTTGAAGCCGTCCTTCGTGTCGAGGGCGTCGGTTCGCACGACCGGGTTTCCCGCGATGGAAGCCGGCGCCTGCTCGACAAGGTCGACGAGCAGACGGTCCTTCAGAGCGGGGTAGGTCGAGCGTTCGACGTGGACGTCCTTGCGCAGATAGAACGACTGCCCGGCGATCTCGTGGAAATGCGCGACCGCCGCGGACACCGGCCATCGACCAGCTTCGCGCTCACGTGCGAACAGGTCGAGGAGCAGCAGGTCGGCATAGATGCCATCGCGCTCAGGCAGGTGCATGCCGAAGCCGTAGCCGCCCGATTCCTCCCCACCCATCATCGCGCCCGTCTCGATCATCTTCGGACCGACGTACTTGAAGCCGACTGCCGTCTCGAAGACCGGCACGCCGTAGCGCTTGCCCAGTCGCTCGACCATCGTCGTCTCGTTCACCGTCGACACCACCGGCTCGCGCAGGCCGCGATGCTCGAGCAGGTAGTACATGAGCAGCCCCATCACCTGGAGCTGGTGGATGAACGTGCCCTTCTCGTCGGCCGCACCGGCCCGGTCCGCATCGCCGTCCAGCAGCAGTCCGAGGTCGTAGCCGCCTCCGGCCAGCAGTCCCAGCGCCTCATCGATGTTCGGGCGTATCGGCTCCGGGTTGACTCCTCCGAAGAACGGGTTGCGTTCTTGGTGGATCTCGTGGACGCGGATCCTGCCGCCGGCCAGCATGCGTGAGATCCAACCAGCCCCGGAGCCCCACATCGGCTCGACCAGGACGCTCATGTCCACCTGGCGCAGCCGGTCAAGGTCGAGCGTGCGCTGAACGTAGCGCTGATATCCCTCGAAGGGATCGAAATGCTCGACGCGGCCAGCCGCCACGCCGTCAGCGAAGGGCCGGCGCTCGGGTGTGGCGCCCGCGCGGTCGCGGATGGTGGCTTCGAGGGTGGCCAGGATCTTGGGTCCCGCGGCGGCGCCGGTTTCGGACTTGACCTTGAAGCCGTTATCGGTCCATGGATTGTGCGACGCCGTTATGACGATGCCGCACGCGGCGCCGCGCTCGACCACCTCATACGAGACCACCTGGGTCGGCAGGGCCTCGCGCGCGAAAGCGACCGGGACGTCGTGCGCGAGGAGGACCTCGGACGCGGCCTGGGCAAAGAACTCGCTCGAGAAACGGCGGTCGTAGCCGACGACGACTCCGCGCGCAGCCGTGCCGGACTCGAGCACGTACCTGGCCACGCCCTCGGCGCAGCGCCGAACCGTGTCATACGTGAAGTCCTCGGCGATCCGCGCCCGCCAACCGTCCGTGCCGAAGACGATGGGCGGCACGGGCACGCTCGGAACCGTCACAGGTAATCGGTCTCCTTGGCCTCGGCGAGGCGGTCGACGATGGCGCGAACGTCCTGGGCGCGATCGCTGGCGCAGACGAGGACGACGTCCGGGGTATCGACCACGATGGTATCGCGCAGGCCGACAGTGACGACCAGCCTGCCGCCCGAGGAGTGGGTAAGCACGCCCTGCGAGGAAAGGTCTTCCGCCCGACCGATGGCCACGACGCCATCGATCGACCCGGAGCGCCCTGCGAGCGCGCGGTGCAGCGCATCCCAACTGCCCAGGTCACTCCAGCCCACGTCCGCGGGGACGACCTTGACCGCTCCCTCGACCGAGGCCGGCTCGAGCAGGGCGCGGTCGATGGACACGTCGGGCAGCATCTCGTAGATGGAGCGCAGGGATTGGCCGGCGTCGAGACCGCGCCTGATCGGGCCGATGATCGCCGGCGCGTGGCGCTCGAGACCGTCGAGCAGGGCGTCGTGGCGCCAGACGAATATGCCCGCGTTCCACCACGCGCCGCGCGGATCGGCGAGCAACTCGAGAGCGCGCTCGCGCGCCGGCTTCTCGACGAATCGGTCGACCCGGCGCGCTCCCTCGCCCTCACTCGCACCCTCGCCGCCGACGATGTAGCCGTAGCCGGTTTCGGGGCCGTTCGGGCTGATCCCGAGAGTCACCAGCGAGCCGTCACCCGCCGCGTCGGCGGCCGCGGTCAGGACACTGCGAAAGCCCCCTTCATCGGCGATGAAATGGTCCGCCGGCAGCACGACCATCACGTCGTCCGGCCGCCGCTGCGAGGTCAGCGCCGCGAGCGCGATTGCCGCCGCGGTGTTTCGCCCGACCGGCTCGCCAACCAGGTGGCGCGACAGAAGCTGTGGTGCCTGCTCGGACACGAGTGGCAGGTGCTGCTGCTCCGCGACGACGATCGTGTCTTCGGGCTGGATGAGCGGTGCGATTCGCGCCAACGTCAGCTGGAAGAGACTCTCATCGCCAAGGAGCGGCAGGAAGGGCTTTGGGAGTGCGCGGCGGCTGAGCGGCCACAGTCGCGTACCACCGCCGCCCGCGAGGACAACCGCGTACATGTCGCGGGTCATTCTATTGGGCGGGTCGGCCGGGTCAGCGCCCTCGGGTCACCCAGCTGACGCCGCGACCGGCTCCGGTATGCGCGTGCCCGCAGCTTCGGCAAGCGCCTCGGCAAGGTCGACCTTCTCCCACGGCAGGTCGAGGTCCGGGCGTCCGAAGTGGCCGTAGGACGCCGTCTGACGGAAGATGGGCCGGCGCAGGTCGAGGGCCTCGATGATGGCCCCCGGACGCAGGTCGAAGTGGCTATCGATCAGGCCCAGGATGCGCTCGTCGGTGATCTTGCCGGTGCCAAAAGTCTCAATCGAGATTGAGATCGGTCGGGCCACGCCGATGGCATAGCTGATCTCGAGCTCGAAGCGATCGGCAAGACCGGCCGCGACCACGTTCTTGGCCACCCAGCGCGCTGCATAGGCGCCCGAGCGATCCACCTTCGAAGGGTCCTTGCCCGAGAAGGCTCCGCCGCCGTGGCGTGCCATGCCGCCGTACGAGTCGACGATGATCTTGCGGCCGGTCAGCCCCGCGTCGCCCATCGGACCGCCGATGACGAACCTGCCCGTTGGGTTGACGTGGACCTTGGGATCGACCTCGCGCAGCTCGGCCGGGATCACTTCCTTGACGACCATCTCGATCATGTCGTCGCGCAACCGGTCATTGGCCACGTCGTCGTCGTGCTGGGCGGCGATCACCACCGTACGGACCGCAACGGGCTTGCCGCGGTTGTACTCGACGGTCACCTGGGACTTGCCGTCCGGCCGGAGGTAGTCGACCAGCTCTTCCTTGCGAACCTGGGCCAGGCGCTGCGCCAGGCGATGCGCGAGCGTGATCGGCAGAGGCATCAATTCCGGTGTCTCGCGGCAGGCGTAGCCGAACATCATTCCCTGGTCGCCGGCCCCCTGATCGTGCTTGTCGCTGCGCCCGCGGGTCTCGAGAGCGTCGTCCACGCCGCGCTTGATGTCCGGTGACTGCTCGTGGATGGAGACGAGCGTGCCACAGGTGCGGTAGTCAAAACCGAAGCGCGCGTCCGTGTAGCCGATACCGCGCACGGTGTCGCGGATGACCGCCTGGAAGTCGACGTATGTCTCGGTCGTGATCTCGCCCATGACGATCACGGTCCCGGTGGTCGTGGCCGTCTCACATGCCACACGCGCCTGGGGGTCGTCCTTCAGGATCGCGTCGAGGATGGCGTCGCTGATCTGGTCGCACATCTTGTCCGGGTGACCCTCGGTGACGGATTCCGAGGTGAACAGGTACTGCTCGTCGTCGACGATGCTGGTCATCTTTTCTCCTTCGCTGGCGCTCGGCCAGCTACGCACGAAGCGATCGGTTCGCGGCGAACCGCCGCGTCCCGACCGTCGATTGTGATCAGGTGCCCTCCTGCCACGAGCTGACGTACTTCAACTGCTCTGGAGTCATCTGGTCGATCTGAATGTCGAGCGCCTCGAGCTTTAGTCGAGCAACCTCGCGGTCGATGTCCGCCGGCATGGTGTAGAGATCCGGCTTCAGCTCTGCGTGGTGCTTGGCGCCGTACTCGGCAGCGAGCGCCTGGTTGGCAAAGCTCATGTCCATGACAGCTGCCGGGTGACCCTCTGCCGCGGCGAGATTGACCAGCCGGCCCTCGGCCAGGACGTATAGCTTTCGGTCGCCGAGGTCGTACTCCTGCACGTCGCGGCGCAGATTGCGCACGCGGCCGCCGGACATCTCGCGCAGCGCGCCGAGATCAAGCTCGGCATCGAAGTGGCCGCTGTTGGCCAGGATGGCGCCATTCTGCATGCGCTCGAAATGCTCCCTGCGGAACACATGAAGGTTGCCGGTAGCGGTCACGAAGACCTGGCCCCAGGCCGCGGCCTCGAGCCCTGACATGACCTGGTAGCCCTCCATCAGCGCCTCGATGGCGACGATGGGATCGACCTCGACGATCGCGACCTGGGCGCCCATGCCGCGCATTCGGGAGGCAATGCCCTTGCCCACCCAGCCGAATCCGGCGACGACGACATGGCGGCTGGCGAGGAGGATATTCGTGGCGCGGAGGATCCCGTCGACGGTCGACTGGCCGGTGCCGTAGCGGTTGTCGAAGAGGTGCTTGGTGAGCGCCTCGTTGACTGCCACGATCGGGTACATGAGGGCGCCGTCGGCGGCCATGGCGCGCAGGCGGATCACGCCCGTGGTCGTCTCCTCCGTTCCGGCGAGCACGCCGGACAACGCGTCTCGCCGGTCGCGGTGGAGGAGCGACACGAGGTCGCATCCGTCGTCCTGCGTCAGCTGGGGATGCGTGTCGACCACGGCGTTGAGATGGGCGAAGTAGCCGTCACGATCCACGCCGCGCCTCGCGAACGTGCTTATCCCGTATTCGGCCACGAGCGCGGCGGCGACGTCGTCCTGGGTCGACAGTGGGTTCGAGGCGCACAGGGCAATCTGCGCACCGCCGGCCTTCAGCGTCCGCATCAGGTTCGCGGTCTCTGTCGTGACGTGAAGACAGGCGCCGATGCGAAGGCCGTCCAGCGGCTTCTCGCGCTCGAAACGCTCGCGGATGAGGCGCAGGACCGGCATCTCTCGCTCGGCCCACTCGATGCGCGTGACGCCGTCGCGCGCGAGGCCGATGTCGGCGACATCGTGGGGCGGCAATTGCGCGCCCTCGGTCTCGGCGGGTCGGGTCAGGTCGGTAGTGGTCACACGGGCTCCTTGCTGCGGACGAGCAGCCTTCCAAGCTGGGCGAGGATGCTATCCCAGGGTGCGCCACGACGGTGCGCGAGGCGCTCCTCGAAGCGGCAATGCTCCCCGTAGCCCAGCGCCTGATAGGCGGCGATGGCCGGCGGGTTATCGGCACGGACATTGAGCACGACCTCGTTGCAGGTGCGCAGCAATTCCTGCGTGACGGCGCTGGTCGTCTGCTTCGCGAAGCCCCGGCCGCGGAAGTCGACGTGAGTCATGACGTTGCCCACGGCCGCCATCCGGCCCTCCGGGCTGACGACGTGCGTCCCGGCCGCCGCGATGAGCCGACCAGAGACGCGGATGCCGTAGTAGACCCCGTTGGCAATTGCCTCTGTGGGCAGCCAACCGCTGAAGCCGAGGCCATACAGGCGGTTCAGATCGACGGTGTCGACGGGCGACAGGCGCAGCGCCGGGCCATGCACCGGCTGGAACATCTGGCGGTTCACCCACATGCGCAGCATCTGCGGGCCGGGATCGACCCGATACACCCGCTCGACGGCGGGGAGCAGCGATTCGTCGGCGGCCAGGTAGACAAGACGCGGCCGAATCACGTCGCTCAGCACTGCCGCGATCGCTTCTCCCTCACCCATCACGAACAGCGGCTGAGGTGTGAGGCCGCCGTACTCGAGGACAACGGCGATCGTCTCTGTCGACCGCTGCGCGACGCCCCACTTGCTGCGCGCGAACTCGCGCTCCTCGAGATCGCAGATCGCGTAGGCCGCGCGCAGGCGGTCCTGCTCGAGGAAGCTGCGCAGGAGAACGCGGTCGCGTGTCGCCGAGATCTCCATGGCGCGCTGATCGATTGCAGTCGCGCCCGGCCGCGTAACGCTCGCCATCAGGCTGCGACCATCGCGCGCGGTCCGGTCTCTGTCAGGAACGCAGTCACGAGCGCGCCGGGCACGACATCCGCGGTCGGGTTCAGGTGCACACCGAAAACGGCCGGCCTGGCGTGGCCGTCGCTGCCTACGGAGCCCGCCAGTGCCTCGGCCGGGGAGCGCAGGTCGACCATCAGGTCGCGGCCGCTGGACGCCTGGTCGTCGAAGGCAGATAGAGGGGCAACCACGTATACCGGCACACGCGCGGCTGCGGAGAGCTGAGCCACGTTCAGGCTCCCGATGACGCTCACCGTGTCGGCGTTCGTCGCGACAGTGTCGCCACGCAGCAGCGCACCATCAAGGCGGCGCGACGCCAGCAACCAACCGACGGCCGTGTCCGCGATCAGCGTGTGCGGCACGTCGATTTGCGTGAGTTGGAGTGCCGTGATGCGCGCACCCTCCATGCCCGGCGCCGCCTCGGTCAGCCAGACGTGGACCTTTTTGTCGAGACCCATCAACGACTGGAGTATGGCTGTGCCGGTCCCAACCATTCCGCAGCTCAAAGGGCCGGTGTCGCCGTGCATCAGCAGGTTTATGGGCTCAGTCGACGTTCGCGCTGCGTTGGCCGCGGCCGCCGCGGCGATCAGGTCCGCGCCGGATCGGCCGAGAGCAGCGTGCGCGAGCTGGGCTTCGCCCGCGATCGCATCTGCTTCCGCGCGCAGGGCTTCGGCCAGCTCGTCGGACTCGCCCGGAGTGCCGTCGCCACCGGCCGTCAGCGCGTCGTATCGGCCCTCCATGCGGTCAACGGCAGCCGTGAGGGCGTGGACCTCGCGACGGGCGCCGCGCAGTGTGTTGGCCGCCGCCCGAAACAGCTGGTCGCGGGCCTCCAGGGAGCGGCCTGCCGATCGCGCCACCGCGGCCGCGATGGCGTAAGCGGCGATCTCCGCGAGCACCGCCCCGGAATTGACGACACCCGCCCTGATGGCGGACGCGACCTCGGTCGGTTCCGAGCAGGTCACGATTGTCAGGCGGCCGGGCAGGTCGCGCTGGTCGAGGATCAGCAGGGAATCACCCGCCAGTCGGTATGCGCTTCGGAACGTTGCGCCTCGATCCTCCGCGAACGCCGGGGCGGCCCGTGGGTCGCGGCTGGACCCTGTGCCCATGTCGAGCAGTTCGCGTGCGGCGGCGCCACTGGCGCGGCGCAACTCGGCCGCTGCGCCCATCACCGCTCCGGCTTTGCGCACCGTCTGCTGTCCGAACGTGCGGAAGAACTCACGCCTGGTTGGGTCGTGCCCGATCTCGGTGTCTTCCTCGCGGCGCGCCATCAGGGGGCGCTCGCAAGCGACGGTCGAAGGACTGCAGATGCGGGACTTCGACCTCTGTCGCGCGCAGCGCGGCCCGAGCCGCGCGGAGCAACGCCGTCAGTACTGGATAACGCTGTGTATGAAGTAGTCACTTAGCCGCTCGCGCCCCTTCAGGAAGAGGAGCTCGACGAGGAAGGCCAGACCGACGACCTCGGCCTTGAGCGTCTTGACCAGTTCGATCGTGCCGAGCACCGTGCCGCCCGTCGCCAGGAGGTCGTCGACGATGAGCACCTTCTGGCCCGGCTGGATGGCGTCCTTGTGGATCTCGAGCGTGTTCGTGCCGTACTCGAGCGCGTACTCGACGCTGGCCGTCTCAGCGGGCAGCTTGCCGAGCTTGCGGACCGGCACGAAGCCTGCGCCAAGCTCGGTGGCCATGGGGGCGGCGAATATGAAGCCGCGCGATTCCATGCCCACGACGAGATCCACGTGCTTGTCGCGGAATGGCTCGAGCATCAGCTGGATCGATTCCTTGAACGCGCCGGCGTCCTTGAGCAGGGTGGTGATGTCGTAGAAAAGGATGCCCGGCTTGGGGAAGTCGGGGATCTCGCGAATCTTGGCGCGCAGGTCGTCGGCGGACACGGGCTGGGATCGCCTCTCGAATGGGGCCAGGGTGGATATGCCCGGCTGGGTCTTTGGGCGGCGTCAGTCTAGCGCAGCCCTCATGACGACCCGACGGCCGAGCCCTTGAACCGCGCGCTATGCGCACTATTCGTAGGTCGATGGCTGCGCGGCCCCGGGTGTGCCTGTGTGGAACCCAGAACGCTCATCGCGTGGTCGGGCCACGCTCGGCCACTGCGACCAGAGAGCTGAACGGACCGGGCGAGAGCGACCTCCGGTCGATCCAGGCGGCGGACAACAATAGTACGCATATCCGGCCTTCATTGGGGGCCAGAGCCAGGCCCGCTCCGTGGGTATCCGCGGCCCGCACCCATGGCGCGGATCAGGCGGCGGGACGCTCCATGCGCGTCGCCAGCCGCTCCACGATGGCCTGCGTTGTCCGCCATGCCGTGGCAGCGTCGCGCGCCAGCCGAACGCGGATCTGGTTGGAGCCATAGGTCAGGCCGCCCGTCGGCACTCCCGGAAGGCGGTCGGCGGGACCCATTGGCGCCATGGCCCGCATCGCTGCCGAGCGAGACCAGTCGGCCCGGAAGCGAACGATCAGCTCGTTGCCCTCGCGCGCCAACGAGGCGATCCCGGCAGCCTCGGCCGCGATGCGCAGCCGCGCGACTTCGAGCAGCCGCTCGACAGGCGCAGGCAGCGCGCCGAAGCGGTCGACCAGCTCCGCCCGAATCGTCTCGACCTCCGAATCGACCGCCGTGCGCCCCAGGCGCCGGTAGAGCTCGAGCTTCTGTGGCTCTTCGGCCACGTAGTCATCGGGCAGGTAGGCATCAATCGGCAGATCGATCACCGTTTGGGCGCGCGGCCTGATCGGCTCGCGATCCTCCCTGACGGCCTTCTGCTCCTCGACGGCGTCTGCCAGCAAGCGCGTGTAGAGGTCGAACCCGACGGCCGTCAGGTGGCCGTGTTGCTCCGCGCCGAGGATGTTGCCGGCGCCACGAATCTCGAGGTCGGACAGCGCGATCTGGAAACCGGCACCCAGCTCGGAGGCGTTGAAGATGGCCTGGAGCCGCTTGCGCGCGATCTCGCTCAGCTGTCCGCGTCGTCGATACAGCAGATATGCATAGGCGCGGCGCGAGGATCGGCCCACCCGACCGCGCAGCTGGTAGAGCTGGGCCAGGCCGAGCGCGTCGGCGCGGTCGATGACGATCGTGTTCGCATTCGGAATGTCGAGCCCGGACTCGATGATCGTGGTGCATACGAGCACGTCGTATTCGCCCCGCGCGAAGGCGACCATCACTCGCTCCAGGGCGCCCTCGGCCATCTGGCCGTGCGCGACGATGATCCGTGCCGCGGGTAACAGCTGGCGCAGTTGCTCTGCCTGGGCCTCGATCGTCTCGACGCGGTTGTGGACGAAGAACGCCTGCCCTCCCCGATCGAGCTCGCGCAGGATCGCGTCGCGCACGAGGCCGGCGGACGCTTCCGCGACCCGCGTCTGGATGGGCAGCCGATCCTCAGGTGGCGTCTCGATGACGCTCATGTCGCGCACGCCGGCCAGCGCCAGGTTCAGCGTCCGCGGGATCGGCGTCGCGGACAGCGTCAACACGTGCACCTCGGTCCGCATCTGCTTCAGGCGCTCCTTGTGGGCCACGCCGAAGCGCTGCTCCTCGTCGACCACGACGAGACCCAGGTTGCGGAACGCGATGTCTTTGGACAGCAGCCGATGGGTCCCGATGACGAGGTCCACCGATCCGGCGGCCAGCCCGGCGACGATCTCGTGCTGCTGCTCGACCGGCACGAAACGGCTGAGCATCCGAACCGTGAACGGGTACGCCGCGAAGCGCTGCCTGAACGTTTCAAGGTGCTGGGCCGCGAGAACTGTCGTCGGCACAAGCACCGCGACCTGCATCCCGTCGGCGATCGCCTTGAACGCTGCCCGCAGCGCCACCTCGGTCTTGCCGTAGCCAACGTCGCCGACCACAAGCCGGTCCATCGGCCGGCCGCGCTCCAGGTCTGCCTTGACCTCGGCGGTGGCGCGCAGCTGGTCGGGCGTCTCTTCGTATGGAAAAGCCGCCTCCATCTCCGCCTGCCAGGGCGAATCGGGGCTGATCGGCCGCCCCTGGGCCCGCTCGCGCGACGTGTACAGGTCGAGCAGGTCCTTGGCCAGGTCCGTGACCGCCTTGCGGACGCGCGTCTTGGTCCGCTGCCACTCCCCGCCACCGAGCCGCGACAGGTGCGGGCTCTCGCCGCCGGCGTAGCGCGAGACGCGCTCGATCTGCTCGACAGGCACCCAGATGCGACCGCCCTCGGCGAACTGGAGCTCGAGGAAGTCACGCTCCTCCGCGCCGTCGCCACCCGCGTTACGACGGGCCATGCCGCCGTAGCGCGAGATGCCATGGTCGATGTGGACGACGAGGTCGCCCGGCTGGAGGCGTTCGAGCAGGTCCTTGGGCACGACGCGGCGCAGCACACGCGGACGACGGACTCGGACGGTCCCGAAAAGCTCGCGGTCCGTCACCACGACCAGGTTCTCCGGTCCGCCGGCGAAGCCCGAGTTGAGGCTGCGCTCGATCAGGGCCAGGCCTCCTGGTGGCGGTGCCTCAGTGATCGTCGCGGTGGGCGCGGCGATGATGTCCGCCTCGCCGAGGATCTCCGACAGGCGGGCCGACTGGTCCGAGGCGAGCACGACGCGGAGGTTCTCCCGGCGCCACCGTTTAACGGTTTCGGCGAGATCGCCGATCGCCGCCCGCGGCAGGACCGGCTCGTGCCAGCCGAAGGGATTGCCACCCGGAGGCGCCTCGGGCGCTTCGCTCTCCCATGTCAGCTCCAGCGTCCGGGCCGCGCTCAGACGCGCCTTCCAATCGCGACGCTGCACGTAGGCGTCGGGCCAGCTCTTGGGGAGCGTGCCGGCTCGCTCGAGCTCCGCCCGGCGTTCGTCGGCCTGCGTCCAGAGGAAATCGGCCGAGGCCTCCACGTCACCGGGTTCGTCGAGCAACCAGATCTCGTCGGCGACGTGGTCGAGGCCGGTCGACGGCGCAAGGTGGCCGGCCCAGATCTCGGCAGAGTCGGAGAGCAGGCCCTGCTCCAGGCGCGCAAGGTCGGCCGACAGATCCGCCGGCAGCCGATTGACCTGCGTGCCGAGGGCCTGACGGAGCCTGTCTGCGCCTGTTTCGGCGCCGCCGGGGCCGCCAAGCAGGAACTCGCTGGCAGGCAGCAGGCTGATTTCGTCGACTGGCCGCACGCCGCGCTGGGTGGCCGGATCGAATGCGCGGAGAGACTCGATCACGTCGCCGAACCACTCGATCCTGACGGGTAGTGGCTGACCGGCTGGGAACACGTCCACGATGCCGCCGCGTCGCGCGAACTCGCCACGGCCGGCCACCTCGGGCAGGGCCTCGTAGCCGAGATCGATCAGCTCGCGCAGCACGCGCTCCTGGGATACGCGCTGCCCCGGCTTGAGCGCGACCGGCGTCAGCGGGATGTCTGCCGGAGCGATGGTGTGCTGGAACAGAGCCTGAACGCTGGCCACCAGGACCCTCGGCCCTGTGGAGCGCCAGTTGGCGAGAGCCGCCACTTTGGCCGCGCTCTCATCTCGGATGAGCTCAGAACGTTCGTAAGCCAGGGACGTACGCGGCTCCAGCGTCACGACGTTCTCCGGGCCGCCGAGCCACGCCGCGAGCTCCTCTGCCACGCGATCGGCGATTTCCGCGTCTCGAGCGATCCAAACGAGGCGCTCCCCGGTGGCCAGGACGAGCGCCGCCGCAAGGAACGACTTCGCGCCATGGGGCATGGCTGCGTAGGTCACGTGGCGCAGGTTCTGGCCGACTCGCCCTTCCTTGACTGTGCGATACCTGTCGGCGAGGGCCTGGATCTCGGCCGACTGGGCGAGCAGCCGCGGCAGTGCCGACAGGTCGGGCAGGCGCGAACGGCTCGATGGTGCCGCCGTGGCAGTCTGGTGGAGCTGCTGGACCTCGGCCGCGATCCGCCTGTCGCGCGTGCTTCGCCCGCGGATGCGGACTGATGATTCGGGCATCTGTTAGCGCTCGCTCCCGCGCCGCGGCAGGAGGCGCCGCCAACCCGTGGTCGTCCTGACGATGGTGGGATCGGACGGATCGACCGTCCTGCCCTCGTCGGCTGTGGGCTGCGGACCGGAAGTCGGCGTGCCGTCGGCCTCGCTTGCCGACCATGCGTTCCACTTGTTGGCAGCGCGGTACGTGCCAAGGCGGGCCCAGTCCTCGACCGCATCGGCCGCGGCGTCGATGACCACGTCGAGGACGCGCTGCTCGCTCTTCGTGAAGCGCGTCAGGACGTGGTCGATTGCCTCGCGCGACGGCTGGCCGATCCCTACCCGAAGGCGGGCGAAGTCCTGGTTGCCCAGCTCGGCGATGATCGATCGCAGGCCATTGTGCGTTCCCGCGCTGCCCTTCTCGCGCAGCCGGATCTTGCCCAGTGGCAGGTCGAAATCGTCGACGACCACGAGCAGGTCATCGAGCGGGGCGCGTTGGCGCGCGAGCACTTTGCGCACGGCCACGCCCGAGAGGTTCATATATGTCGTGGGCTTGACGAGCATCAGGTCCAGGCCCTTGTACCGTCCGTAGACGGTTGCCGCGGCATCGCGCGCGCGGGCATGGCCGGTCCAGCCGGCGCGCTCGGCCAACCGGTCGAGCACCATCCAGCCCACGTTGTGGCGCGTCTCCTCGTACTGGCGGCCCGGGTTTCCGAGGCCGACAACGATCTTCATCTCACCCACGGCTACGGATCGGCAGGCATGCTGACGGGCCGGTCACGGTCGACCGGCCAGCGAATCGAGATGCTACCCCTTGCCTGACCTCGTAGGATGCGCGCGATGGCAGCACCATCCGTCCCGTCACCGGCGGACCCAACGAAGACATATCCGCGCCGGACCCGCACTCCCGATTGGCTGACCGACGTCGTCCTCGTCATCACCGGTGTTTTCGGGATCTGGGCGGTGGCTCTCGTCGTGCTCACCTTCATCGGCATCACCCAGCCGACCTTCTATTACAGCGACCAGAAATCAGCCATTAAGGCTTTGGGCTCGACCGTCGTTGTTCTGCTTACGTTCAGCCAGTTCTACACGATGGAATCGGTGCTCGGGCACCTGCCGCGTGGCCGCATCAAGATGCGCTCGATGATGCGCGTTCATCGCTGGGGCGGCCGAATCGCGATCGTCCTCGCGGCGGTCATCGCGTACTACTGCATGACCGACATCGGCGCACCGCGCGAGCCATTCCGGGTGGTTGTCCACGCAGTCGCGGGCTCAACGGCCTTTGCGCTGCTGGGCGTCAAGTTCGCCCTCATCCGCTGGAAGCCATCGCTCGCCTACGACACCGCGCCGTGGATCGGCCGCATCGTGGCCGTCTGTTTCGTGGCCATCTGGGTGACCAGTGGCCTGGCCTACTTCACCGGCAATCTCTAGCAAGCGACGGTCAGACCCCGGCGCCAGCCGGGAGCTGACCGCTTCGCGCGCAGCAGCGGCCGCAGGCCGACTGCGGAGGAAACGCTCAGTCGGCCGCCTTGCCGGACGGCAGTTTCTCACCCGCACGAACATCGATCGACAGCCGATTGCCGGGCGGCGGAAATGGGCAGTCGTACGCGGGGCTGAA
>JBBDRY010000113.1:0-11252 GCA_040905225.1 Chloroflexota bacterium
GTACGGGATGCCCGCGTATGCCAAGGACGGCAAGGTCGTCTGCTTCTTCCAGGCTGCGCAGAAGTTCAACACGAGGTACGCAACGCTCGGCTTCAACGACGAGGCGACACTCGACGACGGCGCCATGTGGCCAACTGCATTCGGTCTGAGGGAGTTGACCGCGGCCGACGAGGCAAAGATCGGCGCGCTCGTGAAGAAAGCGGTCAGCTGAGGACTGAGCTCGCCACTGGGCGACAGGACCAATGAAGCGTTGTGCGGTTCGCACCTCGACGCGCTGCGGCGTCGTACGGTCGGCGTTCTGTTTGCGGGGGTCGCACTCGGCAGCACGGGGCATATAGCGGCCGTCACCATCTGATCCGGGCGAAGTTCCTAGGTCGGGCAAAGGTTGACGCCCGTGCCTGACCGGCGTACTTTTTGTACAAGATGTACGAAAACCAGGACGAGCACAGGCCAAGCCACGTCAGCGTCAGCGATGCGCGCGAGGAGTTTCGCGGAACTGGTTAACCGCGCGGCATACGGCCACGAGCGTGTGCTCGTCGCACGCCGCGGGCGGCCAATCGCGGCCATTGTGCCGATCGAGGACGTTGAGTTCCTTGAGCGCATGGAGGACGAGCTCGACCTCAAGGCGGCACTCGAAGCCCTTGCGGATCCCGAGAACGCCGTACCGATCCCTTGGGAAGAGGTCGAGGCCGAGCTGGGACTCTAGGGGCCAGTCAACAACGTGGCGAACACCTACTCGCTGCGTATCGTCGCGACTGCCTGGCGCGAGCTCAAGCAGCTGCCGAGGCCTATACAGAACAGAATTCGACGGGCGATCCGTCACCTCGCGCTAGATCCGCGGCGACCGGGAGCAAAGCCCCTCGCAGGCACTCGCCCCGAGCGGATCTGGCGAATGCGCGTTGCCGACTACCGCATCCTTTACGAGATCCACGATGATCGACTCGTCGTTCTCGTCATTCGCGTCGCACATCGTCGCGAGGCCTACCGGAATGAGCGCTGAAGCCCCACGTGATACGCTGTGGCCCACGAGACACGCTGTGGAGACGCTGACTTGGCCAAGACCAACCTGACGCTGCAACTAGACGAAGAGGTGATCCGTCGCGCGAAGGTCGTGGCGGCCAAGCGGGGCACCTCGGTGAGCGCGCTGGTGGCGCGTCAACTGGATGAACTCGTGGACGAGGACGAGCGGTATGAAGAGGCGCGTCGGCGGGCAGTCGAGCTGATGGCAAATCCCAAGGCACTCGGCGGGAGAAACTGGACGCGGGACGACATCTACGCCGAGCGGCTCGATCGGTTTGGCCGCTGAAGGGGCCAGGACGTTCGTGGACACGAACGTCCTCGTATACGCGTACGACGCCAGTGAGACGATCAAGCAGCCGATCGCTCGGGCGCTGCTCGAGGAGTTGTGGGCTTCACATTCCGGGGCGGTGAGCACCCAGGTCCTGCAGGAGTTCTACAACACGGTGACTCACAAGGTTCCGTCACGACTGGCGCCTGCTGAGGCGCGCGACATCGTCGGTCTCTACAGCGCCTGGCCAGTAGTCGTCATCAATCCGGCGCTGATCCTGAGCGCATCGAGGGTGGAGGAGACGCATCGGCTCTCGTTCTGGGATGCGCTCGTGCTCGAAGCGGCCAGGGTTGCCGGGGCGGGTCGTCTGCTATCCGAGGACATGCAGCATGGCCGGGTCATCGAGGGCGTCCGGATCGAGAACCCATTCTTGCGAAGCGACGAGGCCGATAAGTCCGCGGTAAGCGGTGCCTGACAGAATCGACCGGGCGACACCTGCCCGACAGACGCCTGTCCGCGCGCTCACGCACCCGTCGGACAGCCGCTCAAACATCCCCACCGCCGAGCTCGAGCCGTTCGTCCGGCGACAAAGTCATGAAGGTGTTCGCGGTATGACCCGTGTGTTACACTGTGTCACATGAACCAGATCGGGATGCGTGAGCTGAGGCATCGGCTGCGCGAGTATCTCGCCCGAGTGGAGGCTGGAGAGGGATTCGAGGTGACCGTATTCGGCCGTCCGGTCGCTCATCTGCGTTCCGTGGTCGAGGGGCCGCCGACGTTGTCACAACTGGTAGCCGAGGGGCGCCTGACGCCGCCCTTGAACCCGGACACGAGGGACCTCCCGCCGGCAATTGCACCGACGACCGGGATGGCCGCCACGGCTGCGCTGCTCGCCGAGCGCCGTGGAGACCAACGCTGACCAGTCTCTACCTGGACGCCTCGGCCATCACGAAGCTCATCATTGCCGAGACGGAAACGGTCGCACTACAGGAGCGTGTCCGTGGCCGTAGCGTCGTTTCGAGTCGCGTCGCCGTGGTCGAGGTGACCAAGGCCGTGGCACGCTCTAATCCGACCGCCGACCCTCAGCCAGTGCTGGCGCGCCTCGCGCTCGTGGAGCTGGACGCAGAACTGGCCCGGGTTGCGGCGGCAACGGGCGGCGCGATGCTCCGGGCACTCGATGCCATCCACCTCGCCTCCGCACAGCGGCTGGGCAGCGAGATCGTTGCGTTCGTGACCTACGACGATCGCCAGGCGGCTGCCGCCAGGACTCTGGGGCTTGCAGTCGAGGCGCCCGGACAGGACCGACCCGCGGGATGACCACCGTCGCGGTGAAGGTCATGCGCGTGCTGCATTGGTCTGACGCGGCTCGCACCTGACCGTCGCCAAGGCTTGACCGCGAACTCCGGCAGTATCGACCCAGTTCGCCGGCGACCTATCCTGACGGCGTGACCGAGGCTGTCGTCGACCCTGTCCTGACCGCGGCACCGCCTTCCTTCACCGAGGAGGAGGCCGCGGCCCTCGCCCACGAACTGTTCGGCGTGGAGGGAGTGGCCGTTTCGGTCGCCAGCGAACGTGACCAGACGTTCCTCATCGACGGCGACCGTGCAGCCGTCCTGAAGATCTCGAACGCGGCCGAGGAACCGGCGCGGCTCGACCTGGAGGCGCTCGCGGCTCAGCGCGTCGCCCAGATCGATCCGGAGATCCCCGTCGCGCTGCCATGGCTGGTCCCGGGCACGCGGCACGACCCCAGCGATCCGGCCGCCTACCGCGCGCCGACGCGCCGGGGCGACGACACACATTACGTCCGGATGTACGACCGGCTGCCGGGTCGGGCGTCAGTGCATGGTGCGAGCCTGAGCGATGAGGCGGTTCGCGACTGGGGGACGATGGCTGCTCGGGTCGGCCGTGCGCTGCGGGGCTTCTGGCACCCGTCCGCGGCCCGGGTGATGCTCTGGGACGTCCAGCACGCGCTCCGACTGCGGCCGTTGCTCGGTGCGGTTCGCGATGCCGAGCTCCGCCAGCTGGTCGCTGCGGCGCTCGATCGGTATGAGCTCGTCGTCGCGCCCATGTGGCCGAGCCTCCGCGCCCAGGTCATCCACACGGACATGTGCGCCTCGAACGTCCTCGTCGACGAGGCCGGTCAGGTGACCGGGATCATCGACTTCGGTGACGCGAGTTGGTCGGCGCTGGTCGTTGATCTGGTCGCCGTCCTTCGGACAGTCGTCGAGGGTCGCGAGGGCGACGAGTTCTTCCGAGCCGCGCGGGTGGCGATCGACGGCTACGAGAAGGTCACTCCGCTTGAACCGGAGGAGCGACAGATCCTCGGCGAGCTCCTCGCCGCGCGGATGTGCGCGGCCGTAGTCGTGCCGGCCTCGCGAGCCGCGCTGTATGACGAACCCGACTCTCTCCAACCCAGCGTCCGCGAAACGGGCGCGACAGTCCTCCGTCAGCTCCAATCCGTTGGCTGGGAGGAGGTTGCACGGCAGCTCGGCGGGCGCGAGCCCGGAAGGGGCTGGTCGGTGCCCGCGCTTGCCGCACGGCGCAAACGCGCGATGGGGCCCGCCATGAAGGGCCTCACCTACCGCGAGCCGCTGCACCTCGTCCGCGGCGAGGGCCCCTGGCTGATCGACGCCGACGGTCGGCGCTATCTCGATGCCTACAACAACGTACCGACGGTGGGCCATGGGCACCCGCGGGTCGTCGAGGCGACGGTCCGTCAGGCTCGACGCCTGAACACGAACATGCGCTACCTGCACGAGACCGCACTGGAGGTGGCGGAGCGACTGACTGCCTCGACTGGTGGCGTGTTGGACGTCGTGATGTTCGTCAACTCTGGCTCGGAGGCGAACGACATCGCCTGGCGGATCGCACGGGCCGCCACCGGCGGCAGTGGCGGCATCGCGACGGATTGGGCGTACCACGGCATCACCGAGGCGATCATGGCCCTGACGCCGGAGCGGTGGGGGAGTGGCCCCGCGCCAGATCACGTGCGCACCTGGCGCCCAACTGATGCCCTGCGAGGCTTCGATGGCAGCGTCGAGGAGTTCGACCTGGCCGTCCGGGAGCTCACGGAGACCGGTCATCCGCCCGCAGCCGCGATCCTCGACGGCGTTCTGACGAGCGACGGAATCATCGATCTCCATCCGTCCCTCGCCGCCGAGCTCGTCCGCCGCACGCACGACGCCGGCGCGCAGTGGATCGCCGACGAGGTCCAGGGTGGCTATGGCCGGACCGGCGCCGCGATGTGGTCCTACCAGCGCCTGGGGATCGAGCCCGACATCGTCACGCTCGGCAAGCCGATGGGCAATGGCCACCCCGTTGCCGCGGTCATCACCCGCCGTGAGCTCGCCGAGCAGTTTTCACCCGACGGCGAGTTCTTCAGCACGTTTGGCGGCAACCCCGTCGCGATGGCCGCCGCGCTGGCGGTGCTCGAGGTCATCGGCGACGAACGGCTCATCGAGCACGCCGCTGAGGTGGGGGAGTACCTGGCGAGCCGGCTGCGCGACGTCGCGGCGCGCACGCCGCTGATCGGTGAGGTGCGAGCGATCGGCCTAGCGATCGGCGTCGAGATCGTCCGACCGGGAACGACCGAGCCCGATGCACAGACGGCGAAGGAGATCGTCGAGGCCATGCGCCGCAGGGGAGTGCTCATCGGCACGACCGGCCGCCACGGCAACACACTCAAGATCCGCCCGCCACTGGTGTTCCAGCGCCAACACGCAGATCAGCTGGTCGAAACGCTCGAAGGCGTCCTGGAGATCATCCCCGTCGCGTAGACGAGGGAGCGAGAAACAAGCGCGCCTACGAGAGCGTTCCGCGACCGCCGTGGGAGGACGTCAGGGACGAGCTCGGACTCGTGCGTCGGAATCAGCTGGCGCGTCGACGTGCACGCCGAAAGAGTCGACGGGAACGTCGAGGAACAGAGCAATAGCCTTACGTGCGAGTCGCTCAACCTGATCCCTGCGTCTCGCCTGGCTGAAAACGCTGGGCAGTTCAGTCACCGTGATTGCCCACCAGTCGCCAGACCGTTCGGCCTTCACCGTGTTCAGCAGTCATTCCGCCACCAATCCTTTCCGAGCTTCGACTCCAGTCGCTTCAAGATACCGCGCGCCGTCAGCTCATTGATCTCCCGGTGTCTGGGGCGACGAGGTGATGAAAGTCTTCGCGGTCTGTGACATCAATCACTGGTCGAGCAACTCGCGGAGTTCGTCGCGGCTGATCCCTGCCACGCGAAGGATGCTGGCAAGCGTGCCGGCCTTGAGTTCTCGATTGTGAGCCGGAACGGTAAGAGCGCGACGTTGCTCAACGTGCACAAGGATGTGATGGCTGCCGCGGATTCGGTCCAGCTGCCAGCCCTTCCGCTCGAGTGCCTTGATCAGGTCTTTCGGACTGACCGGCGGCAGTCGCTCGCTCAAGCGGTATGAACTGCCACGTGCTCGCGGAGACCCTCCCGAATTGGCCAGCCCTTCTCGCGCATGGTCTCGAGGTAGCCCTCAATCGCATCACGGGCCATCTCGAGCGCCTCCTCCCTGGTCTCTCCCTCGGTTATGACATCGGGAAGGTCGGGTACGGAGACGACGAAACCTCCCTCGGGCTGAGGGACTAGGACCACTTCGTACTGCCGCTGTCTGTCCATAGCCGCGCCAGCGTACCTCAGAGGGATCGACGGCAACAGGCGTCGCCAAGACTCAGTGCGGTATCCCGCACCAGAAGAACCCTGATCGATATCCCGTGGGCTTGTGCTCTTCGACGACATCGATGTGGATCTGATCCATTCGCACCTCCGGCCGGCTGACCGAGCTCGCCCACGCCGGGCTGAAGGTTATACTTCTGGTATGAAGACCGCAGTCTCAGTTCCGAACGACGTATTCGACAAAGCCGAGCAATTGGCGCGCGCCGCCGGGAGGTCGCGCAGTGAGTTCTACAGTGCTGCCCTGCGCGAGTATGTGGCCCGTCACGATCCCGATGAGGTCACGGACGCCGTCGACCGAGCGATGAAGGAGCTGGGGGAGGCGGCGGCTCCCGACGAGTTCGTTCGGGAGGCGGCCCGGAGGGTCCTGGAAGGCTCGGAATGGTGATCTCGCAGGGTGACGTTTGGTGGGCCGACCTGCCCGTGCCCACAGGATCGGAACCCGGCTATCGGCGGCCCGTCGTGGTCGTCCAGACAGATACGTTCAATCGGAGCTCCATCCGAACCGTCGTCTGCATTCCCGTAACGGGGAATCTGAAGTGGGCGGCCACCCCGGGCAACGTGCCCCTCACGGCACGCCAGACGGGACTTCAGCGCGACTCGGTGGCGAACGTGTCGCAGGTCACGACACTGGACCGCTCGGTACTGTCCGAGCGGGTCGGCAAGCTCAGCCAGTTGAAAATGAACCTGGTTCTGAGTGGTCTCGATATCGTGCTCGGCCGCTAGCGGTTCTCACCCGATGGCGACTGCTTCAGCACCTTCGGCAGCAACCCCGTCGCGATGGCCGCCGCGCTGGCGGTCCTGGAGGTCATCGACGACGAGCGGATCATCCGATAGCGCTTGACGCGCCTGAACGATGTGGCTATAAAGGCTAGATGAGGACGGCCACGGTCACCGAAGCGAAGAACAGACTGAGCGCACTGATCGATCAGGTCAAGGCAGGGGAGACCGTGACCATTCTCGATCGGGGCACACCCGTAGCGCGGCTGGAGCCGGTTGTCTCGCATCGCGCGCAGGAAGGGCGGTTACAACGGCTCGCGCGCGCCGGACTCGTTCGGCTGCCGGACCACAAGGCGCCGCATGGGATGGCGCACCTGCCGCCTGCACCGGCGTCGAAGTCGAGCGTGGTTGCCGCATTGCTTGAGGAACGCCGTAACGCCAGATGAGGTTCTGGGACAGCTCGGCGGTCGTTCCGCTACTCGTACTCGAAGCTTCGAGCGATGCCGTGATGGCCGCATTCAATGCCGATCCGGACGTCATCGCCTGGTGGGGCACACCGATCGAGTGTGTGTCGGCGGTCGCTCGCCGTGAACGCGAAGGCGATATCACTGCGGACGGCACAGCCGTCGCGCTCAGCCGGCTGGACGCATTTCGCTCGACCTGGGCCGAGGTTCAACCGGTGGAAATCGTGCGCGCGACGGCTGTGCGCCTGCTGCGCACCCATCCACTTCGAGCTGGGGACGCGCTCCAGTTGGCCGCGGCCTTAGCTGCCGCTGAGGGTCATCCCGAGACGCTTCCATTCGTCACTCTGGACGAGCACCTGGCCATGGCGGCTTCGCGCGAGGGGTTCCGGGTCACGCTGCCCGCCTGACGACTGAATCGAGGCCTCAGACAACTGCCACCGGCACCTACGCCGACATCAATGGACTCCACCTTTACTACGAGAGGCACGGCTCTGGCCGGCCGATGATCCTGCTCCACGGCGGCCTGGGGTCGAGCGAGATGTTCGCGCCGATCCTTCCCCAGCTGGCCGAGCACCATGAGGTCATCGCAGTCGACCTGCAGGGCCACGGCCGAACGGCGGACATCGACCGACCGATTGACGTGCGCCTGATGGCGGACGACATCTGCGCGCTGACCGACCACCTGGCACTGGAACAACCCGACGTCGTCGGCTACTCGCTCGGAGGTCGCGTCGCGTTCTTCACCGCGTCGAACTGCCCCTCGAACGTGCCGGATGGTCATGATCTCGGCAAACATCACGCGCGCCGCGATCCCGCCCGAGATGCTCGCCCAGCAGGGGCAGGTCAATGCCGCCGCGGCCGAGTTCATGAAGGACACGCCGATGTACGAGCTGTAGCAGCGCGTCGCGCCGCGGCCGCAGGATTTCGGCCGGCTGCTGGACAAGATCGGCGAGTCGATGGCCAGGGACTTCGACCTCAGCGCGGAGATGCGCGGACTGAGGGTGCCGACTCTGATCGTCGCGGCCGACGCGGACATGGCGCCGCCGAGCCACTACGTCGAGGCTTTCAAGTTGCTCGACGGCGGCCTGCGCGTGCTGGCGCGGCCCCAGGCGGCGCCCATCCTGGACTGGCTCGGCGACTGCATCGAGCTGTGCGGGAGGCCGCTGGAGCTGATGAGCGACAACGGCAGTCCGTTCGTGGTCTGGATGCCGGGCGTCCTCACCCTCTTCGGCAAGACGCTCGCCGACCTGCACGTCCGTCACCTGCGCACGCAGGTCAACTCGCCTTGGACGAACGGCAAGATCGAGCGGTTCTGGGGCGTGTTGCAGGCGGAGGTCCTCGACCGCGAGCTGTTGCCGACGCCCGCGACGGCCGAGGCCGCCCTGGCGCGCTTCAGCGTCTACTACCACTACCACCGTCTCCACGGCGAGCTGGGCTGGCAAACCCCGGCGGAGCGTTTCGAGGGCGCGCCGTTCACAGACCAGGGCTTCGAGCACGTGCCCGCCCTTGCCCACCTCCAGGGTTGGCTGACCGAGCTCATGGCGGCCTGAGGTCATGTCTCAACAACGCCGGGAACTACACCTAGCCGCTGAAAGAAGGGACATTTTGAAGATCGTCGTCATCGGAGGAACCGGGCTTATCGGCTCGAAGCTGGTGACCAGGCTCACCGAGCGCGGTCACGACGCGGTTGCCGCGTCACCGAGCCGGGGCGTCAACACGATCACCGGCGAAGGGCTCAGCGCGGCCCTCGACGGCGCCACTGTCGTCGTGGACGTTTCGAACTCGCCATCGTTTGAGTACGCGGCCGCGCGCGAGTTCTTCGAGACCTCGATGCGGAACCTGCAGGCCGCCGAAGTGGCCGCGAGAGTCGGGCACCACGTCTGTCTATCGGTCGTCGGAACCGAGCTTCTGTCCGAGAGCGGCTACTTCCGAGCGAAGATCGTTCAGGAAGAAATGATCAAGGCGTCGCCGATCCCCTACACGATCGTCCACGCGTCACAGTTCTTCGAGTTCATCAACAACATTGCCGATGCGGCCACCGAGGGGAGCACCGTCCGCCTCGCCCCGGTCCTGTTCCAGCCGATGGCCGCCGGTGACGTGGCCAAGGCGGTTGAGCGGGCCGCGGTGGGCGAACCGGTCAACGGGGTCATCGAGACCGGAGGGCCCGAGCGCTTCCGCCTCGATGAACTCATACGGCGTGTCCTGGCGGACCGCAACGACCCCCGGGAAGTCGTCACCGATCCACAGGCGCGTTACTTCGGCGCCGTGCTCGGCGAGCGGACCCTCGTGCCCGCCGACGATGCTCCGGTGGGCGATATTCGCTTCGATGACTGGCTGGGCCAGTCCACCACTGGGAAGGAGCCAGCGGCCTAGCCACGCGGAGACCCCTCGCTGATGACGCGTCGGGTCGCGCGACGACTGTCTCGAGGCCTGGGGCCCGAGCTCGGCTGACTCAGTCGCCGAATGTCAAGATCACCGAGCATGGGCTCGAATGACGCGATGACCGGTTGGCATATGGACGCGCTGCGCCGGCGGACGGTCGGCGTCCTTTTTGCCGGCGTCGCACTCGGCAGCACCGGCCACATAGCGGCCGTCACCGTGACGTCGATCGTGGCTCTCGAGCTGGGCCGCGATCGGTCACTCGCCGGCCTCCCTGCAGCCGCCGTCGTGTTCGGAGCCGCCGTCGGCGCGACGATCCTGGGCGCGGTCATGGGCAGATGGGGTCGCCGGCCGGGCCTTGCGGGCGGCTACCTGGTCGGAGTGATCGGCGCGCTCATAGCCGTGGTCGGCATCGTGGCGCAGTCGTTCCCGGTCCTTCTCGTCGGCTGCATTGCCATCGGCTTCGGCAACAGCTCGAACCAGCTTTCGCGATACGCCGCCGCCGACATGTACCCGAGCCGGCGGCGGGCCTCGGCCATCGGCATCGTCGTATGGGCGGCGACGGTGGGCGCCGTCATCGGTCCGAACCTGATCCAGATCAGCGGCGACATCGCCGTTTCGCTCGGGCTTCCGCGACTCAGCGGGCCGTACCTGGTCCCGGTCGTGCTCGTGGGCATCGCGGCACTGCTGTCGTCGGTCCTGCTGCGCCCCGACCCGCGGGACCTTGCCGACCAGTCGGCCGAGACCGGCCGCGTGCACCGTGTGCAGGCTCGGCGCGGCGACGTCCTCCGCCGACCAACGGTCGCCCTGGCCGTCCTGGCGTTGATTGCCGGCCAGTTCGTGATGGTCCTGATCATGACGATGACGCCGCTGCACATGACCGACCACGGCCACGACCTTGGGGCGGTGGGCATAGTGATCTCCGCGCACGTCTTCGGGATGTTTGCGCTCTCCCCGATCTCGGGCAGGCTGACCGACCGGTTCGGGTCGCTTCCGATAATCGGCGCCGGCCTGGCGATCATTCTGGCGTCAGCACTACTGTCAGCGGTGGCCGCGCCGGCCGAGCAGCTGGTGCTGTTCATCGCCCTGTTCCTGCTGGGCTGGGGCTGGAACCTCGGCTTCGTGGCCGGCAGCTCGATGCTGACCGGGGCCGTGTCGTCCACCGAGCGCGCGCGTATCCAGGGCGTCTCCGACGCGCTCATCTGGAGCACGTCGGCCATCGCCAGCCTCGGGTCGGGTGTCGTTGTCGGCGCCTGGGGATTCCCAGTGCTGGGGATCCTCGGCGCGATGATCGTCGGCGTGGTCGGCGCTGTGGTCCTGCTCGGAAGGGGAGCGGTCCGCCCGCCGTCTCGGCCCGCCGCCCCGCTCGAGCCGGTCGTGGAGTGAGGATCGGTCAGGCGCTTCTCGTCCAGCGAACCGCGCTAACTCAGTCCCGAAGCACCGTTTCGACGGTGAGCGCACGACCCTACGGCATGCCGTTTGGTGCGTAGACGGCGATTACCGCCCCATCGCGGTCATAGGCCACCAGCAGTGGTCGCTGGTCGGGCGCCAGCCAAGCGGGGTCAACCTCGCTGGGCGCATCGGCGCTGCAGCCCGTCGGGCCGCGGCAGACCGCGGTCGGGTCGCCCTCGATCGTGAAGTCCCAGACAGTTATGCCGTCGACCTGCAGAACCACCCGGATGGGCAGCAGCATCGTGATGTCGGGATCGCC
>JBBDRY010000113.1:11352-19972 GCA_040905225.1 Chloroflexota bacterium
CGTCGACCTGCAGAACCACCCGGATGGGCAGCAGCATCGTGATGTCGGGATCGCCGAGCTGCGGGCGCGCATAGAGCGCGCCAAGCGCGCCGCGCGAAGGTCAGTCGTTCACCGCGTCACGCGACCTGAGCGCAGGCCGGGAGGCGTATTACGCCGGGCTGCCGAACGATCCGGCGCGCGAGGAGCCACAGACGGCGCTGCCGACGCGCGTCGTCGTGCCGCCGCGGCCCATCGTGCCCGGCGAACGGCGTTTCCAGGACGGCGATCGAGTCCGTCACTCGGCCTTCGGCGAGGGCACGGTTGTCACCTCGAAGCTGACGCGCGACGACGAGGAGGTGACGGTCGGTTTTCCCGAGCGCGGCGTGAAGAAGCTGCTCGCGTCGCTGGCCAACCTGGAACTGGTCGGCTAGGCCAGGGATATCCGGCCGCACTTGGCGCCGCAGCCTACGGCATGTAGGGCGGTGGCAAGCCCTCCGGAGGCAGGCCGTATGGCGCGTGGGCGGCGAGCGGCGAGCCGTTCGCGGCATAAGCAAGCAGCATTGGGTTCTGGCCGAGCCACGCAGGGTCGACGGGGCCAGGGGCGTCGATGCTGCAACCGGTCGGACCTCGGCAGACCTGGCGCGGGTCGCCCTCGATCAGCGTGTTCCAGGGCATCTGGTCGCCCACGTACAGGATCACCCTGATGGGCAGCAGCATCGTGATGTCGGGTTCGCCGAGCGAGGCGACGACGAGGTGGGGCGCCGGGCCGCCACCCAACTGCAGCTGTTGGTCAAAGGTCGTTGCGTCGAGTATCTCGAAGAAGCCTGGCGCCGTGCCCGCCGGCGGCGGCGCGACGAAGGGCCGCGCCAGGGTCAACTGGAAGTCGTAGAAGTCGTTGCAGTCCCCGCCGGTGACGTGATGAATGCCGAGGACGCTGTTGCCCGTGATCGCGCCCTCGTAGGTCTGGCCCGGGGCGGTCGTGCTGAACGTTGCCTCCGACACGCCCGTCCTGGTCACCGTGCCGCTAGTCATGTGGTTTGCCAGCAACTGGTTCATCGTCAGCATGCCGTCCAGCGCGGTGAACTCGTAGGCAGCGTTGTACTGCTCGGCTATCGGACAGACACCCCTGGTTCGGGTGAACTCGCCGAAGGCCAGCGAGTCGCCGGTGACGGGCGCGAGCGGGGTAGGCGTAGGGCTAGGAGTCGGGCTAGGAGTCGGGGTTGGACTCGGCGGGGCGCTGGTGATCGTCGGGGTTGGGGTGAGCGTCGCGGTCGGTGTCGGGGGGATCGTAGCGGTGGCCAGCGACCCGGTGCCACGGGCACCAGAGCCTCCGCTGCTAGGGAACCGGCAGTTCGTTCAGCATCAGAGCACCGAACTCATCGGTGCGGCGCTCGTCGTCCGGCTCCGGGCGGTGGTAGCTGACGATGTAGATCCACTCGGCGTCGGTTGGCAATTCGGCGGCAGGAACGTGGAAGGTGAACGTGCCTGCCGCAAGGTCGTGGACGATCACCGCGTCGCTTGGCAGCGTCGCGCCGGCTCCATCGTAGCTGCCCATCGTCAGCTCGCCCTCGTGTAGTTGCCAGAACCAGCCACGCTGCGACACGTAGCGGGCCACGGCCGCCACAACGCCCCCGTGCCGCGCTTCCTCCATCCTGCCGACGACCAGGCTGACGTAACGGCTGTTCGTGCCGGACGGCATGGGCTCAACGAACTTGACCAACGCGTCAACCGAGCCATCCGCCGCCTGACTGATGTTCACCGCAGCAATGTCGACGACGCCGTCATCGGCAATCACCGCGCCCGAGTCGGTGGTCGCATTACCGACCGGCACGGCGAGCAGCGCCGGCGGCGTGACTGACGGTGAAGGCACGGGCGAAGGAGAGGGGGAAGGCGTTGGCGAGGGGGTTGGCGAAGCGGTTTGCGTTGGCGAGGGGGTTGGCGAAGCGGTTTGCGGCGGGGCGACGACGGCCGCGGTCGCGATGGCCGTCGGTGTCGGACTCGCCGGCGCTCCACCGAGGCCACCGATTGCGATGGCGCCACCGCCCACCAATAGGATTAGCACTAACCCGAGGCCGCCGATCACGAGCCAGCGCGGCCCCGTCTGGTCGGCGACGATGAAAGGCGTGACGGTGGACTTGGCCGGGCGCCCGAGCATCTGCGTCTTCGCGACGTCGGCGGCGATCAGCTCCGCTGCGAGCTCTTCGACGGGCTGTCCCTGCGTGCCGCTCATGCCGCTGCCCGCATCGTCCCGGGCGCGGCATCGATGGGAGAGACGGGCCTGCCGTCGGAACCGCGCTCGGCGGCGACCAGCGCGAGACGCGGTCCGAGCTCGTCGAACAACGCCGGACGTCGGACGTCCGCCGGGGACCTCGGCCGGCTACCCGTCGGCCGTCGACGCAGGAACGCAGCCAGTGCATCGTTCAGCCGCCCGTCGTCGAGGTCGCGCAGGAAAGAGCTCAGCTGCGTGCCCGGCACGGCGGCAAAGGCGGTCCGACCGCGCGCTCGATCGAGCAGCAGGAAGACGCACACGTCCCACGTGAGCATCACCGGCGCGATGGCGGCCACCGGCCGTTGGCGGGTCGCGATCGCTGAGCCGTAGGGGCTGGCGTCGACGCTGACGGGCGGCGGCAGCGGGTCGTCGGATATGTGCGCCGACTCACAGGGCAGCGGCCGCTCGCCGGCCACGACTCGCTCAACGAGCACCGACTCGTCACGGCTGGCGAGCTGGCCGAGCGCGGCGCGCGCTGCCTGCCACCCGAGCTCGAGTGCCTGCTGCCCGGTCAGGCGATCGCCATCGCGTGTGTCGATTACTGCGCCCCGCCCAGCCTCGTGCAGGTCGCCGCCGAACGCCTTCCGGTCGACGTACCAGCCGAAGCGTGCAACAGCCGGCTCGAGGCGCACCTCGAGCGATGGCGGTAGGGAATTTGTGTCGCCGCTCAACAGCGCCCGCTCGCAGGCGAGCACGCTGCCCAGTGCAAACAGCGACGCGGCCGCGAGCCGCTCACCGTCAACGAACTCTCCGCCCAGCTCGACACGACCGGGCCGCGGGCGAACCAGCAGCCCGGGCGACTCGCGCCGATTCATCAGCAGCATCAACGCCGGTGCAAAGGTGCGCGCATAGAGGTCGCAGATGGGCATCGTTAGCTTGTCGTCGACGCTGACCGAGATGTGGGTCGAGCATCCCTCGATGGCGTGCCTGGCCGGTAGTCTGGCCGCCAGTGCGCGCCGCTCGAGATATGCGCGCTGCCTGAGCTCGTTGGTGAAGCCGGGCCGGATGGTGATCGGCGGCAGCGCGATCTCAGCCTCCGCGCCGTCGGCTGTGACGGCTGCGCCCGACGGCAGGCGATAAGAATTCGGATCGGCCGGGTCCAGGTTGGGCTGGCCCAGGCGCAGACCGTGGATGATGTTGCGGAAGTCGACCGCCCGGCCAGCTGAGGACACGAAGAACTCGTGCTCGATCCCCAGCCGCCGTGTTTCGGTCATCGTCGGTCAACTGGCGGAGGTGCCGGGCAGATAACCCGCCTAGGCTGGCGGCGCGCTGGTCGCGTCGTTTTCCTGCGGCGGTGGCCCAGCGTCGACGTTCTCCTTGCCGTCTTTGCTGCGCCACACCGATTCGAAGCCATCCCACGTCCAGGTTTCACCCGTTTCGTCGTCTCTATATTCCCATGTGCCGTCGGCGTTCTTGGTGAAGGTCTCCTTCGGAAGGTCGCCCTCACGCGGGTAGTGGATCGAGCCCGACGGCGCAGTGCTCGGCGTCTCCGGCGCCTCTGGCTCTCCCCAGGTTCCCGTACCGGTGCCCGGGTCAGCCGTGGTGGCCGGCCCGCCGCCGGCGGCCGCGGCCGCGCCACCGTTTGCACCGGCCGCCGTCTGAACGCCGCCAGCGACCTCGTTAGTCTTCTCCATGGTGCTCAGCTCCTTTGGTTTGCTACGGCTGGCCCGACTCTCCCACACCGCGGCGCGGGGCATCGGCCATCGCCCTCATCTTGGTCGCCTGCTCGCGGTACTTGTCAATGAACGCCTGCTTCTCGGCGACTTGCTCGGCAGCCTAGGGGGTCCGGGGCGCATTCGCAATCGCGAATCCGAAACCGTAGACGATGTCGCTCTCCGGCGGGATGTCGAGGACATCGACGTACCTGTCCCGGTAAGCCGCCGCGCCGCTTCCGGAAAACCTCACCCTCGGGTCGGCACTTCTGGAGGGATGCAGCCATAGGCCTGGAAGCGAGCGGATCATCGCGGGCCAGTCTACGGGCGACCTATCCTGACCGGGTGAGCGAGGGCGCCGTTGACCCTGTCCTTACCGCGCCACCGCCTTCCTTCACCGAGGAGGAGGCTGCGGCACTCGCGCGCGACCTCTTCGGCGCGGATGGAGTAGCCGCCGAGGTCGCCAGCGAGCGCGACCAGACGTGGTTGATAGAGGGCGACCGACAAGCGGTCCTGAAGATCTCCAACAGCGCCGAGGACCCACGACAGCTCGACCTGGAGGCGCTCGCTGCCCAGCGGGTGGCGCAGATCGACCCCGAGCTCCCGGGTCGCACTTCCGTGGCTCGTCCCTGGAACGCCGCACGATCCCACAGATCCGCAGGCACATCGCGCGCCGATACGTCGAGGCACAGACACCCACACGCCCGGATGTACGACCGACTGCCGGGTCGGGCGTCAGTGCACGGCGCGAGCCTGGGCGACGAGGCGGTTCGCGACTGGGGGACGATGACCGCACGCGTCGGGCGTGCACTCCGGGGCTTCTGGCATCCGTCGGCGGCCAGGGTGATGCTCTGGGATGTCCAGCACGCGCTGCGCCTCCGACCGATGATCGGCGCTGTGCCCGACCCGGAGCTTCGGGATCTCGTCGCCGCGGCGCTCGACCGCTACGAGAGCACGGTCGCCCCAGTCTGGCCGAGCCTCCGCGCCCAGGTCATCCACACGGACATGTGCGCCTCGAACGTCCTCGTGGACGACGCCGGCGGGATCACGAGCGGTTCTCACCCGATGGCGAGTTCTTCAGCACCTTCGGCGGCAACCCCGTCGCGATGGCCGCCGCGCTGGCGGTCCTGGAGGTCATCGACGACGAGCGGATCATCGAGCACGCCGCTGAGGTCGGGGAGTACCTGGCACGCCGGCTGCGCGACGTCGCGGCGCGCACGCCGCTGATCGGCGAGGTCCGCGGGGTCGGCCTGGCGATCGGCGTCGAGATCGTCAAACCCGGAACGACCGAGCCCGATGCACAGACGGCCAAGGAGATCGTCGAGGGCATGCGTAACAACGGCGTCCTCATCGGCACGACTGGCCGCCAGGGCAACACGCTCAAGATCCGCCCGCCACTGGCGTTCCAGCGTGAGCACGCCGATCAGCTGGTCGAAACCCTCGAAGCCGTCTTACTGATCATCCCCACAGTTGGCAGCTGAGCCACGCTCGAATTCGGTCACACGACCGCTTCCAGGATCTCGCTCATTGAGCACAGGCCCGGGTGGCTCGTGATATGCTGCGTGCATCATGATGAACGATGCACGAAGGACCACCGTCACAGCTTCGCGGAGTGACCTCAGAACGCTCGAGGGTGAAGCCGAGAGGCGTGGCGTGTCAGTTTCCGCGGTCCTGCGCGAGGCAATCGAGGAAAAGGCACGGGCCCTCCGCGATAGCCGGCGTCCGCGAGTGGGTGTGGCCCGCTCGACGGACGGGCGCCGTGCGTCAGATGTTGCCAGCGAGCCGGTCGCAGAGCCGCCGCGCTGAGTGGCGCTCATCCTCGACGCCGGACCCTTGCTGGCGTCGTTGGACGCGGCTGATCCAGACCACGAACGCTGCGCCAGCCTCGTCACTGGTGCGACCGAGGACCTGGTTGTTCCTGCCCTGGTGCTGGGCGAGCTCGACTACTGGTGCGCGCAACGCCTGTCGGTCGACGCGTGGCTGATCTTCCTCGAGGATGTCGAACGGGGCGTTTATGCCATCGAAGCCCCGACGTTGGTCGATCTGGAGCGCTGTCGCGAACTCCAGGACCAGTATCGGGACCTGGCACTCGGCGTCGTTGATGCGAGCGTGATCGCCCTCGCCGAGCGGCTGAACGAGCCGAAGGTGGGCACTCTCGACGAGCGCCACTTCCGCGTCGTGCGACCGCGGCATGTCCCGGCCCTCGAACTCTGGCCCATCTGATCGATCAGGGGCTCGCAGGCAATGAGGGCGTCGAAGTCGCTACGATGCCTCAAGGCCAAACGCACATACAGGGGGCTTTGGACCGATGAGGGCTCGCATCGCACTACTGTCCATCGTGGTGGCAGGCTGCACGACGGCGACCCAGCCGCCGATCCCCACGAGCCCGGCCGGTGCGTCACCGGCCGCATCGGTACCCATGCCCAACGTGCCGGGGCCGTCGGCCGGCCCATCCGATGTTCCAGGGAGTCCAGACCCGAGCGCGCTGATCCCGATGACGCTCGGACCGGAGGCCGCGCCGTTCGTCAGCCACATGGTGATCTTCGCCGACGGCGAGCCCGGGCCGGACACGCCTGCGCCACTGAATGCGGAGGTCGATGTGGACACTGGCGCGGCGCGGACGACGGTCGTGCCCGGCAGCGGAGGCGTCATCTCAGCGACCGATGCTGCCGGCACCGTCTATACCCTCGAGATCCCAGCGACGGCGCTGCTCATGGAGACCGAGATCACGATGACGCCCATCGCCTCGGTCGCATCGACCGACGAGCGTGGCTTTGACGCACCCTGGGACCGGCCGCTGGGGGTGCAGCTCGAACCGGTGGGGCTCCATCTCTTCGACGTCGCCACGCTGGGAGTCGACGCGCCCGGAGTCTCGGACGCCTGGGTCGCCGTCGCGACCGGCCCGGGCGGCGCGGAGGCCCACCTCTACCCGACAGTCGAGGGCGCCGCGGCGCTAACACTACCGATCACTCACTTCAGCGACTTCATCGTCGTCGACGGCATCTTTCTGCCGACTGCCGTGCCGCCGTCGATCCCGACCGGCGCTCAGGGGCAGCTCGAGCGGGACATCGCGACGGCCCAGGAGGGCGGCATTACTGACACCGAAATCGAAGGAATCCGTGACAAATACTGGCCGTACGTGGAGTCGGTCCTGAGTCGTGCTGCCGGCGACTGCGCCTTCGCAGAGGGAGGACAGCTGGCACGTGCGATGTCGCTCGTGCGCACGCTCGACGCGACCGGCTTCACCCACGAGACGGACGTTCCGATGGCGCAGGACGGAGTCCTCCGGGCGATTGAGAACTGCATCCGTGAGATGACGGAAGAGCGCTGCTTCGACCGTCGGGCGAGCGCGCATGTACTGCGGTTGCTCGCCCTGGCGCGACAGGCGGAAATCGCCGGGTCGGGGGACGCCTACGCGCGGGCGGTCGACCTGATCCAGGGAGCGGTCGCGCCGAACGAGGCTTGCGGTGACCTGTACGGGACGCTCGTCCTGTCTCAGCGTTCCACCCAGGCTCCGTGGACCGAATCGGACCTGATCATCCTGGACATCAGGATGCGCGGCACGAATCCGATCTGGACGGACGCGGGCTCAAGCTTCGTCTGGACCATCAACGCGTCCAGTGATTGCGGAACAAGCTCGACGTACGGCGCAGGGCAGTTGTACTGGGAAGGCACGACGAGCGGCACTGGTGGCGTCCTCCCACCGTACCCCGTGCTACAAGTGTTGCCGGGCGAGGAGGCCCTTCTGGTCGCTCCCGTGCGAGGCGAGACCTCCACCATCTTGTGCTCGGGCCCGTCGCCGGTAGACAACGACGAGCATGTGCCAGGCTGCCCGGTGGACGGAGACACCGGGCTCCGCGGGCGGATACAGGGCGACCTCATCAACTTCACCTGCACCGATCTCGTGGGCGAGACACATGTGACCGGTTCGCTGACCATCGCTCCGTGACAGCGTAGCTCGCCGGGTGACCAGTCAGCGACCAGCGCGCCGCACCAACGCCTGCAACGTACTGGTCATCGGGACCGGCGGCGCCGGGCTCAGGGCTGCGATCGCCGCCCGCCAGGCGGGTGTCGACGTGGTGGTCATCGGCAAGCGCAACCGGCTGGATGCGCACACCGTGCTCGCCGCCGGCGGGATCAACGCGGTGCTCGGCACGGTCGACCCGGAAGACTCGTGGCAGCAGCACTTCGCCGACACGATGCGCGAGGGGTACTACCTGAGCGACCCGCGCGTGGTCGAGATCATGACCCGCGAGGCACCGGCGGCAATCAACGAGCTGGCCGACTGGGGCTGCCCGTTCGCGCGCACCAGCGACGGCAGGCTTGACCAGCGCTACTTCGGCGCCCACACGTACCGGCGCACCTGTTACGCCGGCGACTACACCGGCCGCGCCGTCCTCTCCACCCTGGCGGATCAGGCGCAGGAGCTGGCAATCCCGGTCATCGAAGACCAATACGTCTCACGCCTGCTAACCGCCGACGGCCAGTGCTTCGGCGCGCTCGCGTTCGATCTCCACACCGGCGATCGCACCGTGTTCGAGGCCGATGCGGTCGTGCTGTGCGGCGGCGGGCATACACGCATATGGCGTCGCAGCTCGTCGCGGCGCGACGAGAACTACGGCGAGGGCATGTGGCTGGCCTACCAGGCCGGGGCGCGCCTGATGGACATGGAGCTCGTCCAGTTCCATCCCACCGGGATGCTTCAGCCGGAGGAGGCGGC
>JBBDRY010000114.1:0-9401 GCA_040905225.1 Chloroflexota bacterium
ACGAGGACGCCCGGTGCATAGACCTTGACCTTGGGCTTGGCGGCAAGAGGCTCAGCGGTGTACACGAGGAACTTGGCCTTGGTGCCGCGTACGAACGGCGGCGTGACAGTCGTGGTCGCCAACCTGAAGGCGCCCACGTAGACGGGCAGGCTGTGGAAGTACGTGCCGGCAGTTGTCGCTGTCGTTGTGACGCTGTAGTAGGTCCCGTCGGGCACGAACGCTCCGTTGGTGTCGCGACCATCCCACTGCCAGCTCGTGTTGCCTGGATTGGCGTTGACCCCGTTTAAATGCGTGCGGACGACATTGCCGTTGGCGTCGGCGATCTTCCACCAGAAGGTGGCGGCCGACTCGAGATTGACCGACAAGGTCGTGTTCTTGGCGAAGTTGTCGCCATCCGAGGCGTGCAGCAGGTTGGGCGTGACCGAAGGTGACTTCATTGTGGTCATGACCATCACGTCGACGCTTTCGTCGTTGCCCTCGGTGCCCTGTCGGTTGTGCGGTACCGCCGTGACCGTGTAGTCACCGTCAGGCACGAACGCGCCATTGCCGTTCTTGCCGTCCCAGGTTGCTTTGCCGGACCCACTCGGAGACCAGGCCGACAGGGTCCGCACGACATTGCCCGATTCGTTCTTGACCGTCATGTCGACGAACGCCTCGCGATCGACGGTGAAGCTCAGGGTCATCGTGTCCGTGACGCCGTCGGAGTTGGGCGTGAAGAAGGGCGTCTCGACAACTCCGAACCCGTTCAGACCGGGGCTCTGAGCGGCGAAGTTGCTGATCTCAGGAGGCTGGCCGTTGCCGACGCCGTTCCGCCACTCAGTGGCAGTCAGGCCCAGGTCGCCTGTAATAGCTCGCAGGAAGCCCATCGTCGAGTGCGGATCCATGAAGTTCTTCGCCCCAGGCGTCCGGACCGAGTCGAACTTGCGCGGATCCCAGCCGACCCAGCCGAAGGAGGGGTTCGGCTTCGATCCGGCAAATCGGAAGATCTCCTCCACCGTCAGGCCGCCGTTCAGGAGAGCGCCCAGTGTCCTATTGAGCCTCTGGTACGAGTAGGCGAAGACGGCGCGAGCGCCGACTGCCAGAAAACCAGCTGCGAAGTTGTCGACGCGCTGGCGAGCGACATCCCAGCTCGGGACGGCCGTTCCGGGTTCTCCGTTTCCGGCCGTGTAGCAGTCGTGGTTCAGAAAGACGATCGCATTGGGTGCGAGCACCCAGTTGGCGCGGATCAGGCTGGCGCCGTAATAGGTGTACGTGTTGCTGCTGCTGCCGTCATATGAGTTGAGGCCGACGCCGTTCTGGCGGGATTCGGTCATCACCTTCGTGTACGGGCTGGGCCAGCCGTAGCCGTGACCGGCGTAGTAGACGAGGTTTGCGCCCTGGATGTTTGCCAGGACCCTCTCCCACGTCGCGTGGGGGTGGTATACGCGGCGCACGTCCATGCCGTACGACTCGGCGATCGTGGCGAGCTGCTCAGCATCGGAGATGTCTGCGCTGGTCTGCGAACCAGCTGGCCCGACGATGAACACGGCCTTGAGGGGTGCCGGCGAGGCGGCGTGAACCGGCGAGGCGGCTGCGAGCGCGCTCGTTGCTAGGACCGCCAGCGCGAGGCAGACGACTACGAATCCGCGCGACAGCCGCGCGGGGGTGGCGAATACGACGCCAGATGAATCCATTCCCCTCTCTCTTCCTTCCGGTTGTTGCTGGGGCACGCCCGGAATGCGCCACCTGATGAATCCTTCGATGAGGACTCCTACAGGCTCGCGAGCGAGTAGCTGGACCGCCATACCGAGATGGTCCTGCCATGTTTTGCACCCATCGTCGGTGTGGTCAGCGCGCAGCGAAGGGCCATGGAGGGAACCGTCCGGGATGTGGACTGATCGGGAATGTGGCGCTCCTGTGAGGACGTGTGAGGTCACTGTCCTCGTCCCGCGGCGCCCGGATATGACCCTCGTACCAGTGCCCGCCGCCACCCGGCCCACGGTTTTGACGAGCTGCCAGGGGCTGTATGCGCGATAGAGCGACTTGTCTGCGGGGCACCTGCGGCGCCTTCGCGGGGCGGACGCTACTCTGCCCGCGTGGCCGACCCCGCACCGAATTCGACGCTCCGTACGGTCCTGCCATGGGCGGCTGCGTCTGTGATCGTGCTCGCTGTGGCGGTCACGGCGGGCCTGTTCCTGGCCTATCTCGTCGCCAGCGGCCGAGCCGTCGACGCACCGGACTCTGGGACGGCCTCACCCACCCCGCGACGAACACCCGTCGTTAGCCTGGCGCCAACAACGGTCGGCCCGAGCGGTGAGCCGACTGTCCAGCCTCGTCGCACGCCCACACCCCCGGTGGAGATCACGCCGGAGCCCAGCCCGTTCGAGCACGTGGTGTCCAGGGATGAGAGCCTGACCTACATCGCCGGGCTCTACTGCACGACCGTCGAAGCGATCAGAGAGCTGAACGAGATCACGAACCCAAGGCTGATACAGCCCGGACAGGTCCTGCAGATCCCCGGCGGCGGGTGCGCTCCGGCGCCCAGCCCGGCCTGAGTCGGGATCCGCCTGGGCTAGATCGGCGGGGACGCCTCAGGTGTTGAATTCGCCGAAGGAACGGGCGTCGGCCCCACGCCTGGCGTCGATGTCGGCGCGGGCGAACCATCAGGCAATCCACCCTCGTAGTCGACTATGACGAGGACGTACTCGAGCCGATCGAGCACCGCCACCGGCTGCACGAGGGCGGTCTGGAACAGCTGGTTCGGCTGTCTCTGGACGTCGACGATTGTGCCGATGAGGAGTCCCTTGGGGTAAGTCGAGCGCACGCCGGTCTCGAGCTCGATGCCGGCGGTCACGACTGACTCGCCCAGGTTGACGGTGTCGGTTGCCGGGATGTTGGTCATCTGCAGCGGCCGCGCGCCGTTTCCATGGAGGTCGCCCAGGGCCCGGCTCGTCTCGATCAGCCCGGCGACGTTCGTGCGCGTGTCGCTGACCAACAGGACCCGGCTGAAGTTGGGCCCGACTTCTACAACGCGGCCAACCAACGCGCCACCTTCGGCGACCACCGGATCGTCCAGGGAGACGCCGGCGTCTGTGCCCTGGTCAAGGCTGATGACCCGCTCCTGTTCGGTAGTGCGACGGTTGATCACCTCCGACGCCACGGTTTCGTACGCCAGCGACGACCGTACCTCGAGCAGCGCGGCCAGCTGCTCGTTCTCAGCCGCGAGGCTCTGAAGCCGTTGGTTCTCAGCTTCGACCTCCTGGATGCGCCGGGTCAGATCTGCGTTCTGCTGGCGCAGCCGCTCTAAATCGCTGATCGTCGCGAAGACTGACGTCACGGTGCGCGTGCCCTGGCGGAGCGTGTCCTGGATCGGCGAGAGCGCGAAGCCAACGCCACGGCGCAGCTCGAGCAGCGGCCCGGAATTGCTGAACGCGAGCAGAAGGATGCTGATCGCAAGCAACGCGACGTAGGCCGCAACCTGCCTTTTCGCTGACCTGCTCATCTGAACGTCTCCCGGGCGCGACCGCGGGCCTTAGCGCGGGGAGCGGGAGTAGGTCTCGGCGACGAGCGTCCGCTCGAGGACATCCAGCTCTTCGAGCGCCTTGCCTGTGCCGCGTGCGACGCACGTGAGCGGGTCGTCCGCGACGTGGACGGGCATCTGGGTCGCCTCCGACACGCGCCGATCGAGGCCCTGGAGCAGCGCTCCACCACCGGCGAGCACGATGCCCTGGTCCATGATGTCGGCGACGAGCTCGGGCGGCGTCTCCTCGATGGTGTCCTTGATCGTGTCGACGATCTGCTGGACCGAAACCTCGATTGCCTCGCGTACCTGTTCGGCGGTTATCTCGACGGCCCGCGGCAGGCCCGTGAGCAGGTCACGGCCCCTTAGCGTCACTCGTTGTTCGTCGTAGTCGCCCGGGTACGCCGAGCCGATCGCGATCTTGATGTCCTCGGCTGTCCGCTCGCCCAGGAGCAGGTTGTACTCGCGTCGGGCGTAGGCAATGATGTCCTGGTCGAGCTCGTCCCCGCCGATACGGATGCTGCGGCTCACGACGATCCCGCCCAGGCTGATGACAGCCACTTCAGTAGTGCCGCCGCCGATGTCGACGATGAGGCTGCCTGTGGGCTCGCCGACTGGCAGGCCGGCGCCGATCGCTGCGGCCATGGGTTCCTCGATCAACCTCGCCCACCGGGCGCCCGCGTTGAGCGCAGCGTCTCTAACGGCGCGCTTCTCGACCTCGGTCACGCCGCTGGGGATGCCGATCAGCATGCGCGGCCGCGGGATGAGTCCGACCCGGTCGTGCACCTTGTGAACGAAGTACTTGATCATCTGCTCGGTCACGTCGAAATCGCTGATCACGCCGTCGCGCAGAGGCCTGATGGCGATGATGTTGGCCGGGGTGCGGCCGAGCATCCGCTTCGCCTCGGCTCCGATGGCGAGCACACGCCTGGTGCGCGCCTCGATTGCGACGACCGATGGCTCGCTGATGACTATGCCGCGATCGCGCACGTGCACGAGCGTGTTGGCCGTTCCCAGGTCGATACCGATATCGCGCGAGAACATGCCGAGGAAGGCGTCGAGCATTCCGATGATCGTGTCCCTTGATGGTGGGGCGTCGACGGCCCGGGTAAGCGGCTCACGGGGCGCTCGACGAAGCGTCCGCCAGTGTATACCGGCATCCGTGGCCGTCCCGCGACAAGGCCGCCTGCCAGCGCTCAAGGACGGTCGAAACTGACTCCTCGGTCGCGCAGGCTGACGTATGAGTCGGCCGCCAAGATGACGTGGTCGAGGAGCGGGATGTCCAGCAGGCGGCCGGCGGCGATCGCCTCGGCGGTCAGGTGCAGATCGTCCGGTGACGGTTCGGGATCGCCCGATGGATGGTTATGCACGACGATCACGCCAGCCGCGTGGATGCGAACCGCGTCGCGAAACAGCTCGGCGACCCGCACGAGCGCCGCCGACACGTTGCCCTGGTAGACGGTGACCTGCCGGAGCACCACGTTCTTGGCGTTCAGCAGGAGCACGCGGAGCTCCTCGCGTTCGAGCCCGCCCATCTCCGCAGAGAGTCGGTCGCATATGTCGCGCGGCGCCCGGATCGTCCACCGCCCGCTGCCGGCGCTGGTCATCGACCGTCTGCCGATCTCAAATGCAGCCAGCAACTGCGCGGCACGTGCCGCACCTATCCCTGACACGTCCACGAGTTCCAGGACGTCGGCACGACCGAGATCACCCAGGGAACCGTGCCGGCTTATGACGCGCTCGGCCAGCTCAAGTGACGAACCACCAGCCGTCCCAGTGCCCCACAGAACGGCAAGCAGCTCCGAGGCGCTCAACGCGGCGGCACCGTGTGAGACGAGGCGCTCACGCGGTCGTTCGGAAAGAGGGAGCTCGCGAACGGCTCTGCGCATCACACAACCCTCGGCCAAGGAACAAAGGCGCCCCCAGATCCGGACAACGGAGCCCGCCGATTTCCCCGCCGTCCGGACCAGGGAGCATTGGCGATGCTAGGTCGGCCCCCTTCACCGGCGATTGCCGCCGACTTAGCGGCGGCTCACCCCGGTTATGAGCCGGGCTGTTGAACGTCCGGGAGCATTTGAACGAGAGCCAGCAGCACGACGCCGATGAAGTTGAACATGGCGTGCCCGGCGATCGCCGCCACGAGTCCGCGTCTCACGAACAGCCAGCCCAGCGCGAAACCAACCGGGGCGATCACGACGACCGTCAGAAGGGCCTGCCGCGCACCTTCCCACGCAGCCCCCGGCCCCGGCGCGATGTCGATGTTCAAGGAGTGGACGAGGGCGAAGAACACCGTGCTCCGAATGAGTGCTGAACGGGCTCCGCGATCTCGCAGCCAGGCGGTGAGGGCTAGTCCGCGGAAGAAGAGCTCTTCGCCGATCGGGATCAGGACCGCGGCTCCGACGGCGAGCAGCAACAAGTCCGCAAGCGTGGAAGGGGTTGGGACGACGCTCGCCGAACGAGTTCCAAGCAGAACCGCCAGAAGGGCGGCGAACAGGGTTATCGGAACCCACAGGGCAAGCATCATCAGCGCGCCATACCCGGCATCGGCAAGCACTCGGCGGAAGGGAGCGTCTACTGGAAAGCCGAGGTCGCGCCAAGTCAGCGCGCCCGACCTGACGACGAACACAAACACGATGACCACGTAAGACAGCGCCACCGTCGTCGCCACAGCGGCAAATGCCACCGACGAGGTGCGCGGATCCGGCAACGCGAGTAACAGAAGGCTGCCTGCAAGCACGTTTGCGAGAACGAGCTGGAGGCCGAACAGGATGAGCGGCGAGGGCCCGCGGTACTCGGACGCGGAGCGTTGGGCGCGCGCGATGATCTGGTAGCCGGCCGCGGAGGACAGCCCCAGAGCAATCGGCACGAGCGAGACGAGCAGCAGGAGGCGGCCGAGGTCTGGCGCAGACATGAGCGCCACGAACAGGAGGCCCAGGCCGATTCCGCTCAGGAGCCATCCGAAGACGTAGAGCGCCGGCGCGGGACGACCCTCCAGCGAGAACGTGCCGCGCGGCGCGCGGCGGTCTTCGCCGAGATCAGAGTTCAGCGGCGCGAGCTCAGCTCTCGGTCGGTTCGACCCGCGGCGCCCGCTCGGTCACGCGCTCAACGGAGTTCGATGCGATCGCAGGGACGGCAGGCGGTGCCATGTCCGGGAACGTCTCGCTCTCCACGGGCCGCAATGGGCGCCCAGCGGGGGGCGGCACGGCCACTTCAGCGAGTAGCTCGGGCCGCTCGAAGTCCTTGCCGCACCAGGCGCAGAGCGACCAGTCCAGCTCGACCAGCCGGCTGCAGTTGGGGCAGACGCGGCGCAGGCGGTTGCGGCAGGTCGGGCAGATGATCCAGTCCTCGTGCACCTGGCGCGAGCAATTCGCGCAGTGCGGCTGAGACTCGATCTCGACCATCATCGCCTCTTCGGCGAGGGCTCTTTCGTTGGCCTCGGCGACAGTCTCGGACGGGCGCAGGATGCGATAGACGATCACGCCGAAGAAGAAGAACAGTGGCGTGAAGAGGATGATCAGGGCGGCTGCGAGGTAAGGCGCGACCGGGTTCGTAGTCCGCGTCTGGAGGTCTCGGTACGCCCAGTAGGCCGTTGCTGCCCAGAGCAGTACGACGTAGAAGGCAATTGCCTGGAGGGAGAGCCGAACCAGCGGCGAGTCGAGGAATTTGCCGATCTCGCTCCCGAGCGTCTCGAGGAGCTGGTCAATCATTTAAAAGTGCGCCTCGCATAGTCGCCGCGGGCGTGCCGCAGGCGGCGCGAGTTTATCAGGGCAGACCCTCAGCGCAGCCGATCCACGCTCCACAGGGCCCCTCGCAACGCCGATGCAAAACCGGCAAGCGCGACCCCGAGGACGAACGCGGCACTCAGTCCGAGCGCGGCCACGATCATTCCAATGTCCGCGCTGATGTCCGATAGCGAAACAGACGTCAGGTACGCGCCGCGCACCGCCGCCCAGGCGATGGTGATTGCCCAGACTGCGGGCACGAGCACGACCACGGTGACGGCCCAGGAGAAGGCGGCGGTCCCGACCGTCCTGACTGGCGAGCGGAACGGCCGAATCATGGCAGCCACGAACGCCGGCAGCAGCCACAGGCGGCCTTTGGATGAAACCCCGCGCCAGCCGAACGCACGGATGAGCAACTCACGGCTCGCCAGCGCCGAGACCATCTCGACGACCACCAGCGCGATCAGGAAGATGAAGAGCTGCTCGCCGATCTGGCCGAGGACGCGCTCGTAGATTGGCGCCGAGGAGCTGGGTCCCGTGATCTCATCGAACGACGTCTGCGCGGCCGCCCACGCCACCGGCGCGGCCGCGGCGATGAGTGCGACGAATGCCAGCACCTGGACGCCGAATAGCCGAACCAGGAAGCGCGGCCGTCCGCCCGCAGGTTGCTGGAACGGCCGTAGATCCGCCATCTCGGCTGCGGCCCGGTCCTCTACCAGCCGTTCGAACGAGGCGAGCTCAGCCCTTGCCAGGACGAGCAGCACGCACCCGGTCAGGATCGCGGCGACCACCGCGGCAGCCGCCAGAAGCCCGAAGAACGCGGGGCTGAACCCGGTCGATCCGAGGTAGCTGCCGATCAACAGACGCGCCTCGACCTGGGTGGGCAGGACGATGATCGGCAAGGTCAGCAGCAGCACGCCGCCGCGCAGGCAGAAGCCGATCATCCCGTGCAGCCAGAGATCGGGTTTGGAGGCCACGGCAGACAGTGCGATCGCCAACCCGGCTCGCCAGCCCGGACGGGCGAGCGTGCGCAGGCCGGGCGCAACGAGGATGCGTGACGATTCCACCTCTGCCGGCGAGTCTAGCGACGGCGACCCGCTGCGACGAGGCTATTTCTTGTTCTTGTCCATCGCCGCCTTGGCCAGCTTCACCGCGATGCTGCCGCCGGGCACGAACAACCCCACTGTGTCCGCCCCGACATCGAACAGTAGGTCGCGCGAGAGCATGCTCTTCATCTGGCCCACCAGTGCCTTGCCCTGGCGGGTCTGGCCCGTCACCGAGTCGATCTCGACGATGCCCTGCTTGCCCTTGCCCTGCCAGGTGAACTCGAACGCCCACATGGGCCTGTAGTAGAGATCCGTCACGTCCAAAGTGACGGACTCCTCGAGCATCTGGTCGGCCTGAACAGGTTTCATGATCTCGGTCATCAGCTGGCGAACGACGTAGGAGGCGCGGTGCTCGGGCGGCAAGGCGATAGTGTCGTCGGACGCGAGCGACGCAGGATCGCTTACCTCTGACCGCGGCCCAGCCATGATTGCGGCCGCATCCGTGACCGGTCCGCCGGTTAGACCGTCGGTGAAGGACTCGTGCGCGAACTCCGATCGGCAATGCTCGCGCGCCGCGATTCGAAAGGCGCGTTGACCGGGGGCTCCGGCCTGGCTCTCGTACCTGGTCCCGTTGACGGTCAGGGCCTCGACATCGAGCGCGCTCGCCGGAACCGTGTAGTCGCGGTTCCGCTCGTAGACGTAAACCGCCCGGCCCGCGACGTGCCACAAAGGCTCCAGCCGCCGCTGCTTCGAGACAAGTGTCACTTCCTCCGGCTTGGGGCGTTGAAGAAATGAACCGAGCCCGCTCCCGAACGCCTGGAGCCGCCGGTCCATCGCGCGCTGCTGGATCTCGTCGAGGGTCAGCCGCTCTTCGAGGACGAACAGGCGCTCAGCGGCGAGGGTGACTTCCATGGCCGAATGCTACCCCGGCCGTCCAACCGCTTCGACGGCCGCCGCGAAGCCGCGCAGGAGCTCTCGCGCAAGCTGGTTGCGCTGCATCACCGAAGCGCGCACCGGATCCCAGCGCACAGCCAGCATGCACAGCAGCGGCCGCTGCCACGGTCGAGTCTCGTCCGGAGCCGGTGGCATGCGCAGGCGGATCAGCTGGCGACCATCTTCCTGGTCGATCAGCCC
>JBBDRY010000114.1:9501-19913 GCA_040905225.1 Chloroflexota bacterium
ATGTCGTACACGACCCGGTTCACGCCCGGGACCTCGTTGACAATCCGGCTCGAGATCTTGGCCAGCACCTCGTAGGGCAGCTTGGCCCAGTCGGCGGTCATGCCGTCCTCGCTCGTCACGGCTCGCACGGCCACGACGTTGGCGTACGTCCGCCCATCGCCCATGACGCCCACCGACCGCACTGGCGTGAGAATCGCGAAGGACTGCCACAGGCTGCGGTACAGGCCGGCGGCCTTGATCTCGTCGATGACGACCCAGTCTGCTTCGCGCAGCGTGTCGAGCCGCTCGGCCGTGACCTCACCGAGGATCCGGATGGCGAGGCCCGGGCCGGGGAAAGGCTGCCGATGGACCATCTGGTCCGGCAGACCGAGCTCCAGACCAACCGCTCGAACCTCGTCCTTGAACAGGTAGCGCAGCGGCTCTATGAGCTTGAAGCGCATGTCGGCCGGCAGGCCGCCGACGTTGTGATGGGTCTTGATCTTCTGCGCCGCCTTGGTTTCCGGCGTTGTCGACTCGATCACATCCGGGTAGAGCGTGCCCTGGGTCAGGAAGTCGATCTGGCCGATCTTCGCCGCCTCCTCCTCGAAGACGCGGATGAACTCATCGCCGATGATCCGCCGCTTCTCCTCCGGGTCTTCGACACCGGCAAGCCGGCGCAGGAAACGCTCGCGCGCGTCGACCATCACGAGGTTCATGCCCAGATTCTGCTCGAACGTATCGCGCAGCAGCTCAGACTCGCGCTTGCGCATCAGGCCGTGGTCCACGTAGATGCAGGTCAGCTGATCGCCCACCGCACGGTGGACGAGCGTCGCAGCAACGGCCGAGTCGACCCCACCCGACAGAGCGCAGATCACCTTGCCTCCGCCAACGCGCGCCCGGATCTCCGCGACGGTCGAATCAACAAAGCTGGCGGACGTCCACGTCTGGCGAGCGTTGGCTATGCCGAGCACGAAGTTGCGCAGGATGTCGCGGCCAGCAGGGGTGTGGACCACCTCGGGGTGGAACTGGATGCCGTACATGCGTCTGGCCGTATCGGCCAGGCCGGCGTAGGGCGACGAGGGGGACACGGCAAGGGTCACAAACCCGGGTGGCGGGCTGACGATCGTGTCGCCGTGGCTCATCCACACAGGCTGTTCGCGGTCTATGCCGCGGAACAGGCCGTCCTCGGTCGTTATCGAGACCGTCGCGGGCCCGTACTCGCGCTTCGTGGCGGGGACCACGTTGCCACCGAGGTGGTAAGCCATCAGCTGGACGCCGTAGCAGATGCCGAGAACCGGCATGTCGGTCGACGACCAGATACTCGGGTCCGGGTGCGGCGCGCCGTCCTCGTAGACGCTCATTGGACCGCCCGACAGGATCACCGCGCGCGGTTTGCGAGCAACGATCTGCTCCCACGGCGTATCGAACGGAAGCAGCTCCGAATAGACGTTCAGCTCACGTACGCGCCGAGCGATCAGCTGGGCAGTCTGCCCGCCGAAATCGAGCACCACCACGCTGTCGGGGGTCTGTGGCTCGTCGTCTGAAGAACGTTCGGGGGGCGGCGCGTCGAGCGCTACCTCGAGATAGGCCTCGACCTCAGCGTCGTCCGGGGCAAGGACGCGATGACCCGCATTCGCGGCCTCGCCGTGGACTGTCTTGCCACGCTGTGGTTGTTCGATCACTGCCTCCCCGCTTTCTGCCGGCCCTGGTCGAAGTCTAACGATGGGCCTCAGTCGTCGCGGGCGGCTGTCTCCACCATCCGGGGGCGCAGCTGTTCGGGTGAGAGCTCGGGCGTAAAATAGGACTCGGCGCGAAAACCCGTCGCGCAAAGTGACCAGGATGACCATCCACCACATCGATCCGTCCGGATAGCGCGTCCTGGTCAGCGCCGTGTACTCGTTCGGATTGGCGAGCGGAACGACCGTGTAGTTGGGCGTTATGGCCCAGCGTTCTTCCTCCCCATAGACCCGGCAGAGGGTAATTGCGACTCCACCTCGACGATCCCGCCCGGGTAGTTCTCGAGCTGAGCACGAAAGCCAGCGAAACCATGGATTCGTTCGCCGGATTGCGGAAAGTCACCCACGAACTCAGGGTGGAAGAGCTCTTCCAGGGCGTCGATGTCGCCCGCGTTCGTAGCGGTGATCAGCCGCGTGAACATGTCATGGGCATTCATTGGCAGGTGCGCCTGACGTTGATCAGTCGCGGGGCACTATCTCGACCATGCCCTTGCGCCACTCGGGCGGGTCGAACTCGGGCGCAAAGAAGGTCTCAGCGTGGACCACCTTGTCGTCGCGCAGGGTAAGGATCGATACCACCCACCAGCGCGAGCCATCCGGATAGGGCGCGCGAGTGACAGTGGTGAAACGCTCTGGGCCCGAAAGCGGCAGCACCGTGTAGCCGGGAGTGATCGCCCACCGTTCTTCATCGCCAAGGATCTTTGTGTTTGGATCCTCGGGGCGCGCTGCGGGCAGTCCGCCGGGATAGTTCTCGAGCTGCTGGCGGAACGAGGCAAAACCACGGAACCGCTCCCCCGACTGTGGATAGTCGCCCACGTAGTCCGGATGGATCATCTCCTGCAGAGCTTCGAAATCACGATCGGCAATAGCTTTGACGTAGCGCTTGAAGAAGTCCCGCTTCGTCTCGGCCATCACCCACTCCTCGCCTGACTCGAGGCAGCAGAAGCGTCGGCTCCGGCGGCCTCACTTGACATCGTCGATAGGCCTGCGGCCTCTCGCGTGGAGAAGGATTTGCGGCGGAGGAGACCCGAAGCCGCGCGGTGCTCAGCGAGGACGTGCCCGAGCAGGGCTGCCCTGACCGGCATCGGCAGCTTCTCGTCGCGCTGGGTCTGCTCATAGCCGGCGTGGCTCATGTACGCGCGCACGATCACCTCCAGCTCATCCACCCCGAGCCAGGTCGCAAGCTCGGGCAAAAGCCTGTCGAACGAGCCCCGCCGCAACGGGCCGAAGACGCCGTGCTTCGACGCGACATCGATGTCGATCTCGTTCATCGCCAGCTCGAAATACACGGCGCGGGCGGCGTTCCTCGCCAGGCGCTCGTTCGCGCGGCGCTGCATGTAGAGGCCGACCAGCAGCCAGCCGGCGGCGCCGAAGAACGCGCCGACGAGCGCCGTCAGGAACTGGTTGAGCTCCACTAGCCGACGTTCCTCCTTTAGCCGCGACCGGGGGCGAATTCTAGGCTGCGCGGACCCGGGCACGCCCTATTCGGTTGTCGCCGCCACGATGTCCCGCAGGTATAGATACAGCTCCCAAACGTCGCCTATCTCGTCCGGACCCAGGTCCTGCTGCGCAGGATCCCCATGGCCGAACTCTCCGAAGCGGGTGAACCGCGCAACCCGATCACCGATGCGCTCGGCGAGCAGCGCCGCGTGCCCGACCGGAATGGCCGTGTCAGGCTCGCCGTGGAGCAGGAAGACCGGCGCGTGCACACCCTCGATGAAGTTGAGCGGCGAGATGCTCGCGAGCCGCGCACGCAGTTCGACGCTGAATCCGGCAATTGCCGACCGCGCCCGTTCCCGATCGGGCGACGTGAACAGGAGGTAGATCGCGCGCGCGTCTCCGTGGAGCCGGACGAGGTCCTCATCCAGTGGCCCGCGCGGTGCCGCGTCGGATTCGACGAAGGGTGCGAGGCGAGCGCGCAGGTCGTTACGGGCGTCTGTCGATGAAACTGTCGCCAACATCAGCCCGAGAACGTCACGGCGGATGCCAGGATCTGGCCACCACGGACGTTCGGTACCATCGACGTCCGCGGTCCGGGTCGCGACGTCGATCAACAGCAACTCGGCATCGGCGTAGCCGCCAAACGCGCTCACGAATCGCATCTGGCTCGAGATTCGTTCGTCCGCCGCTGCGATCAGCGCGATGCTCGCGCCGGCCGAGAAGCCGGCCAATCCGACACGGCCCGAATCCACGGTCGGCCAGCCGCGCAGGGCGAGGACAGCGTCCGCCAGATGTGCCGGTTCAGCAGGAGACACCTCGAGATTTCGCAGCGGTGTCGAGTCGGGCACACCGACGACGACTCCCAGCCGGCTGATGGCCGTGGCCACGCGGGTGATGTCGGGATGGTCGATCGGCTGCGGATGGACGCCGAGGGCGAGGATGACGCCAGGGAGCCGGGAGCGAGCGTCGGCACCGGCCGGGACGTAGACGTCGAGCCGGTCGACCGGCTGGCCATAGGTCGTGGTCACGCGAATCGGCTCGGGGACAAACTCCGAGAGCGGTCTAATTGGCAGGTCGAGTAATTCGGCGACCAGCGCGCCGCTGAGCCACGCGGTGCGCACGGGCGCCAGGTGCGGCAACCCGAGGACGGCAATCACCGACACGACAATGACAGCGCCGACCCTGGCTGCCGGCGTGTGCCGACGAAGGAGGCCCGCCCGCATCAGCCAACCTGTTCGAGCACGTCGGTCACAGTCTGGGTGGTCACGACCTCAGCCGACGAACTCGCAGATGCGCCAGCCGTCTTCTTCGCGTTGGAGCAGAGCCTGGCCGCGCCGCTCACCCAGGCTCGACCTCAATGAGTAATAGATCCCAACGCGACCGTTGGCCCTGGGATATGGGAACTGATCACTCACGCCCGCGGTCCACGCGCTGGGCGCGCCGAGTGGGGCCGCCGGGTCTGGCAGGTGACCCGAGGTGAGGCCCGAGCAGATAAATCTGTGGGCACGCTCGGTGTCGTCGCGTTCGTAGGCGATGAGGTATTCGCGGACCACGTCGTGTGGCGCCCAGAGATATTTGTCTGCCAGCGGGTCAAGGGCGTTCCCGAGCAGAAAGACGCCCGCTCCGAGGCCCCCGAGCAGGGCGATGATGAGGATGCAACCGATAAGACCGCAGCCCCGCGACCGTGCACTGGGAGGGCTCTCGTCGACCGGCATCTGCCGGTGTTCGTCGTCGGCCATCACGGCGCCTCCCTTAGCCGGAAAACAGGGCCGCGGCCGAGCTTCTCGGCTGGCGTCCCGTACTTGAGGATCAGCTGGGTGATGGCGCGGGATCGGTCCGGGCCGTCGACCTCGGTCGCCTCATACGTTGCGACTCGCTCCCCGATGGTCGCTCGGCAATCCGGGTTGACTCGCAGGTTGAGCGCCCAGTCGGCCACGTCGCTCCCGGCGGCGATGAGCAGGCTACCATCCTGATCCTCTACGAACCCGACCGCCGCGCTGACCGGGCGTCCAGTCGTCCGTCCCACGGTCTCGAGCAGCACGACCTTGCCCCAGTCGGTCAGGTCCTCGGCAATCGAGCGGTCGTCATCCTTCATGCGTCAATCTTTGCGCAACGTCGGCGTAGTCGCGATGTCGTGGCCGAACTGTCATCGCGTCGTTGAAGCCGACGAACTGACGTTGCCGGCCGACAGCCAGAGGATCGAGGACGACAAGGGCCGACGTTCGACCGGCTGAGGGCGGGGAGCCTATCCACCAATCATGAAACGCCGTGGGCGGGTCTGGGCAGATCGCGCGGAAGGATTCGGCGCGCAATCGCAGAGCGTGGAGAACCTCGGATGACCAGAGCGCCACCACGACGTGGGTTTCACTGGCCCAGGCGCGGAGCCCGACGCGATCTGCCATCACGCGGCCGAAGTACGCCTTCTTCGAGTTGAACGCTCCGGCCATTTCCTGAATGTCAGGAAACCGCGTGCGGTTCTCGAGGTGCAGTAGTGCCCGCTCCTCGAGGTTCCAGGAAACAACGTCTGCGCGCCCCGCGAACTGGTAGTGCTGGTAGGGCTCGTCGAGCCCGACGGGAGACCCCATCTTCCGGAGGTGCCTCGCTTCGAGCTCGCCCATCGCGCTGTGAACCAGATCCGTCTGGCGGCTCAGGGCAATGGTGCGCCTCCGTGGATCGACCAACTCGACCTCCAAATGCAAGCCGAGCGCGTGACCCAGCCGCGCCGCTGCCTCGACCGAGACCGGCTGTCCGCGCTCGGCGAGGTAGACCAGCCACCTCGACACCCCAGCGTCCTCGCCGAGTTGGGTGGTGGTCCATCGGCGAGCTAGCCGCGCTTCCCGTATCTGACGGCCGAGCCCTATTCGGAGACGAGCCAGGGCGGCTTCCACTGGTTTGGGAAGTGGCTGCGTTGAGCTCCGGCGCGACATTGAAGCTGGATTCAACCGGGAGCGGCTTAGCGGGCGATTTGCTCGGACTTATCGAGGGGTTGCGGGTCGTTAGACGGCCAACTCTGGAGATGGCCTCCAAAACGACACGGCTAAACAGGCGTGAGGGGCCATGAATCTCGCCGGAACAGCCAGCCCGGTTGAATGGATCTCCAATCGTGCTTCGTAAGCCGACGGACTCGCACTTCGTAAGCCCGACGAAGGCGGCAAGGAGGCCGACCTAGCGGGCGCTGCCTCGCTGCCACGACTTGCCTTCCACGGCCACGGCCGGGGCGTAGACGATCTCCACCTGCTGCATCGCGCGCAGGTTCTGAGCGCCGAGCGCGGCCATTGACTGCCGCAGCGCACCGACGAGATTCTGTGTGCCGTCGGTCACTCCCGCGGGTCCGAGCAGGATCTTCTCGAGCGTGCCTGTGGTGCCGACCTTGATCCTGGTTCCGCGCGGCAGGGTCGGTGACGGCGCCGCCATGCCCCAGTTCGTGCCGCGTCCGGGCGCCTCGGCGGCTCGGGCCAGCGGCGTCCCCAGCATCAGCACGTCGGCACCCGCCGCGACGGCCTTGGCCAGCTCGCCGCCGCGGCGCATCCCGCCGTCCGCGACGACCGGAACGTAGCGACCGGACTGGTCCATGTAGTCGTCCCGTGCAGCGGCAACGTCAGCGATCGCTGTGACCTGTGGAACGCCGATACCGAGCACATCGCGCGTCGTACATGCCGCACCCGGCCCGACACCCACGAACACCGCCGCGGCACCCTGGCGCATCAGCTCGAGCGCGGCGTGATACGAGGTGGTGTTGCCGACACACACAGGGATCGGCATCTGCTGCGTGAAGTCAGATAGGGCCAGCGGTTCGTAGCCGGCCGCCAGGTGGCGCGCGCTCGAGACCTGCGACTGCACCAGGAAAACGTCAGCACCGCTCGCGGCTGCCAGGGGCCCGAGGCGGCGGGCCGCGGCGGGAGTTGCCGCCACGAACGCGGGCGATCCGGCATCGTGGATCTCGCGGATCCGACGCGCGACGAGCTCGTCGGAGATCGGCACGGCGTAGGCCTCGGCGAGGGCGTCGTGGACCTCGTCGTCGGCTACCGACGCGATGCGCTCCAGGACAGCAGCCGGGTTCTCGTACCGCGTCTGGAGGCCCTCGAGGTTGAGCACGGCGAGCCCGCCGAGGCGCGCGAGAGAGCCGGCGAACGGGGCATCGACGACCGCGTCCATCGCTGCTGCAAGGATCGGGATGGCCAGTCGGACGCCGCCGATCTCGGTGGACGTGTCCACATCGGCTGGGTCGAGAGTCTCCGTGCCCGGCGCGAGCGAAACGTCATCGAAGCCGTACGTGGGGCGGAGGGTGTCCGCCTTGGACAACCGGCGGCGCGCGCGCTCCTCGCCAGTCAGTTCGGCTGGTATGGCGCTACCGGGGGTCACGTGCGATTCGGGCCTCCCAGGGTGGCCATCGAGCGGCGAATGGCCAAGTCAAGGCAGTATAGCCGCGTGACCACCGCCCACGAGGACGCTCCAACGGCCGCGGCCCATCCAACATTGGACGACATACGCGCGGCTGCCGAGCGGCTGCGCGGAGTCGCTCTGCGAACCCCATTGCTGCCACTTCGCGAAGGCTCGTTCATCAAGGCCGAGAGCCTCCAGCCGACCGGCTCTTTCAAGATCCGCGGCGCCTTCAATGCGATGGCCCAGCTCGGGCCCGAACAGCGGGTGCGCGGCGTCGTCACACACTCCAGCGGCAATCACGCACAGGCGATAGCCAGGGCCGGAAGGATCCTCGGGATCAGGGCTGTCGTCGTCATGCCCGACAACGCGCCCGCCATCAAAGTTGCGGGCGTCCGTGCCGACGGTGCGGAGATCGTCTTCGTCGGGCCACACAACGAGGAACGCGTGGCGCGCGCCCATGAGATCGCTGAGCGCGATGGCCTCGAACTGATTCCATCGGCCAACGACGTGCGCGTGATCGCCGGCCAGGCAACGATCGCGCTTGAGATGCATGCGCAGCTGGCAGAGCTCGGCATCGGCGACCCGCCGGTAGTGCTCGTGCCCATCGGTCTGGGTGGGCTCTCGTCCGGCGTCGCTCTGGGCATGAGCGCGCTCGCCCCGGAGGCCGCAGTGTTCGGCGTGGAGCCGGCTCTCGCGGCCGACACGCGGGACTCGCTCGCGGCGGGCCAACGCATGCCGTGGGCATCCGAGCAGACATCGAGGACGATCGCCGACGGCCTGCGCGGCGAGGCGCCGGCCGAGATCCCGTTCGCGATCCTCCAGCGCCATCTCCGTGGAGTGATCGTCATCGAGGAGGCCGAGATCGTGGCGGCGATGGGCGTGGCTGCCCGCGAGGCGAAGCTCGTCCTCGAGCCATCGGGGGCCACTGCACTGGCCGCCCTGCTGGGTCATCGAGACGAGTTGCCCCCTGGCCCGGTGGTCGTGGTCGCCAGTGGCGGGAACGTCGATCCAGAGCGCTACGTGGAGTGGCTCGCCGCGGCGGGGACCGGCACGGGCTGAAATTCGGGTCATCAGCGCCTCGGCGCGGCCCTATCATCGCCAGGATGCAGGGTCAGGATCCGGAGTTCACGCTCCTACAGGCGGCGCGCATCGTCGCGCGCGGCAGCGAGCTGGACGCCAAGCTCGACGCGCTCTGCGAGCAGGTGCTGAACGCCGCGGGCGCTTCCGCCGCGATCATCTACGTATTCGACCCTGTCCAGCGCATGCTGGTCCCCGCGGCGCAGGCCGGAATGGACGCGGGCAAGCTGGCGACCGACGCAACGATTTCGGCCGACGACCCAGAAGAGCTCGTGGCCCAGGTCGTCCGCGAGCGACGCATGGCGACGGGCAGCACGGGCAGCTCGCGCGGGCTGGCGGACCAGACCGACGAGGGGGCAGGGCAGATTGCGCTTCCCTTGATCGCTTCCGACGAGGCGGGCGGCGAGGACGCCGAGGGGGTGTTGCTGGCTTCCTTCGCCGGCGGGGTACCTGACGTTGCCGGGCCCGAGAACGCGCTGACCGCCCTGGCAGACCTGTGCGCGGTGGCCATCCGACAGGCTCGGCTCGAGAACGCGCTGCTGGAAAAGGCCGACTGGATCGGCCGGCTGGCCAATACCGATCCCCTCACCGGACTCGCAAACAGGGTCACTTTCGAGCGAATGCTGGAGCTTGAGATCGCGCGCGCGACCAGGCAGGAGACCCAGCTCAGCGTGCTGTTGTTCGACATCGACGGCTTCGCCGGGATCAACGAGCGGGCGGGTGCGCAGGCCGCGGACGACATCCTGCGGCACGTCGCCGCCACGCTTGCGGACCAGGTCCGGTTGGTCGACACCGTAGCCCGATTCGGGCCCGACGAGTTCGCCCTGATCGCGCCGGGCGGCGGCGGCGAGGTCGCGGGTCGGCGCGTACGCGACGCTCTCTCCAGCCTCGAGGCGGGCGGGGAGCCGGTCAGCCTGGGTGTCGGTGCGGTCGTCTATCCCATAGATGGCGCGACGAGCGACGAGCTCCTCACGGCGGCCGCCGCAGCGCTCGCCGAGGCCAAGCGCCGCGGTCGTGGCTCGATCGTGGCTCGGAGCGGCCCCAACTAGCCCTCGAACAGATCGCGCAGCGCCTCCCAGACTCCTACCGCCACCTGCTCCGGCCTCCCTGACGCATCGACGATGCGCCAACGTTGCGGTTCGGCCGCGGCCAGCGCGAGATAGCCCGCGCGGACCCTCTCGTGGAACCCCCGATCGTGATCGTCGGACGTCTCGAAGCGCGTCAGATCCGCCTCGGGTCCGCCCAGCCGGCGCGCCAAGCCGCGGTCCACGGCCACGTCGAGCAGCAGTGTCCGATCCGGCCCGAGCCCTTCCGTCGCCACGTCGGCCAAGGCCCGTAGAGTGTCCAGCGGCGCGCCACCCCCGTAGCCCTGGTAGGCGAGGGTCGAGTCGGCGAACCGATCGCACACGACAACCGCGCCGCGGTCCAGCGCCGGGCGGATGACTTCGGTTACCAGCCTTCGCCGCGCCGCATTGAAGAGCAGCGTATCGACCAACGGATCGTGAGCCGCGGACGAGTCGAGCAGGATGGCCCGGACGCCTTCCCCCAGCTCGGTTCCACCTGGTTCGCGGGTGGCCACAACGTCGCGGCCAATGCCTCGCAAACGCTCGACCAGGAGCGTTTGCTGGCTGCTCTTGCCGGCCCCGTCTGGCCCCTCGAGCGTGACGAAAATGCCGCGCGGCGAGTCACCGCCGCTGTCTATGCTCTGCACTGGTCGGCCAGTCTACGAGCTATGGTGCTGAAGCCGCTGCCCGGGAAGCTGTTTTAGGCGGGTCGAAGCTCTCCGACTGCGAAGGG
>JBBDRY010000115.1:0-6805 GCA_040905225.1 Chloroflexota bacterium
GTACTCCTGGACGAAGCCGACGATCCCATTGAGGGCGACGATGGCGAGGATGACGGCCGTGTCCTTCAGGTCGCCTATGGCGGCCGTGATGACCGCCGCCCCGATGAGGACGAGGATCATCGCGTTCGTGAACTGCTCCAGGAAGAGGCGCCAAGCGGGCTTGACCGCGCGCGCGCGGAGTTCATTCGGGCCGTGCCGCTCCAGTCGGGCGCGGGCCTCTTCGGGCGCCAGGCCGGCGACGCGATCCGACTCGAGCGAATCCGTTACCTCGCGGGCGTCGATAGTCCACGGATCCGGGACCGCCCTCGTCCAGGTGGGTGCATGAATCACGCCGTGGATACCCACACGGCACCCAGGAGAAGCACGTAGACGAGCAGCACGCCCACAGCATCGGGTTCGAGACGGCGGATCCGAGTCTCGGTTCCATGGATGACTGCGGCGAGAGCCAGCGCCATTAGGAGGACGGCCCCTACGCCCGCGACCGCTTGGGCCGGGGCAACCGCAGCCAGGATCGGGCCCTGTACGTAGGCAAGATCGGCGGCCAGCAGAGCGACCATGTTGAAGGCGTTGCTCCCGAAGAGGTTGCCGACGGCGAGTTCGTAAGCTCCGATCCGAACGGCAGTGAGCGACGCGACGAGCTCGGGCAACGATGTCGTGGCCGCCAGCAGGAACGTACCAACGAAGGTCTGCCCGACGCCCGTCTGATTCGCTATCCCCTCGGCTGACAGCGCCACGAAGGGCGCCGCGACGAGAACGACACCGGCTGCCAGCGCGAACCGGACGAGAACATTTCGCATTGGAACACCGGCGCTCGCTTCCTCGCCCCAGCCCATCGGCGCGATGGTCTCGCCACTCCGGTCCCCGTCGTGGCGGCCCGTTCGACGCGTCCGATGGATCCACGCAGTGGCGGCCAGGTAGCCGGCGACGATGATGATCGTTTCAACGCCGATCCATCCGATGGCGAATGGATGCGGCACAAGCAACGCCAGCAGAGCGACCGATGTCAAGGCGATGGCGACGGCCGCCAGGCGTGCCTGACCGAGCCCGACGCTGGTCCAAACGCGACCGCGATAGAGAAGGTCGACGAGGGCCAGGATGGCCATATTCGCCATGCTGCTCCCGAAGAGATCGCCAACGGCGAGATCCGGGGCGTCCGCAAGAGCGGCGCTGACGTCGGTCGCGATCTCCGGCAGCGAGGTGGCGCCGCCGAGCAGGAGCATCCCGACGATAAGCCCACCGAGACCTGTTCGCTCGGCGATCGCATCGCCAGTCCGGGCGAGGACGATCCCGGCGCCCGCAACGGCAGCCGCGGACAGTCCGAAGACGACCAACAAGGCGGGCAGGCCGAAACCAGCGAACCAGTCCGGCATTGCCGCGACCCCTATGGCTGCGGCACGAGTAGGACGGACACCGCCGAGTGGCGAGCGATCTTCTCCGCGATTGGGTCACGTCCCTGGTCGCGCAGCGGACGGGCGACCGCGACGAGATCGACGCCGAACTCCGCGACCGCGTCGAGGCTCGCCTGCAGCGGATGGCCTCCGCGCAGGGCGAAGTCCAGGGCCATGTCGCCGCGCGCGAAGGGCTGCGCAAGCTGTTCGAGCGTCTCGGTCGCGTCGGCCCGGACAGTCCGGGCCACCTCGTCGATCAAGTCGGGCTCGTCGTACAGTAGTCCGGCTCGATCGCCGAGCAGGCCGAGCACGGTCACCCGCCCACCCGCGAGCCAGCCGGCCCTAGCGAGCCAGCCCACCGTGGCCGCCGCCGACGGTGTGCCATCCACGACCAGGAGGACGTGCTCCGGGAGTTGCCCCTCAGTCGTCAGCGGCGCGCGGGCCACGAGCACGGGGCATTCGGCGTGGGCGATGAGCCCGTGGGTCACGCTTCCGAGGATGGCTGCCGCCAGTCCCGAGCGACCACGAGGTCCGACCACTACGAGATCAGGCCGATCGACTCCGGCCATCGTCAGGAGCTCCTCGCAGCAGTCCCCCTGACGGGCCCACGTGTGGACGGTGAGGCCAGCGCCCTGCAGCCGCTCGCCAACCTCGTTCGCGATCCGCTCGGCCGCGTACAGCTCGCTCTGACGCAGGCCCTCGACGGCGAGGCGAACCGGTTCACGATAGGTCTGCATGCCCCAGCCAAGGCGCGCTAGCCCGCGCCCTGCCACGCAGACGACCTCAATGATGGGCTGCACGGCGTAGCGGAGCCGCGCTACCCACTCCTCCGCGGTGCGGGCGGAGGCAGAGTCGTCGGTTGCCAGCATGACGCGCATTCCCGGATCCGCTGTGTCTGCCATCTTGCGCTCCCTTTCGGTGTGGCGCGACACCTGTCGAGAAGGCTCGATTCGCGCCCCTAACAGCATGCAGATTGGTGACCGACCCTCGCCAGTGCCGTTGCTCCCGAAACTTGGGGGCTCGAAGCCCCAGGCCGCGCCTGGCGACTCAGTCGACACAGAGCACGTTGCCGGTGTGCCATTTGGACCATTCGCGACTCTGGGCGCTGGTCGGCCGGCTGAGGGTCGGGCTCAAAAGGCTCAAAGAGAGGCCATTCGGCCTTCCCATCGAACGCTACGTGGCCCTTTAACCCGCGCGATGGTGCAAGTAGGGTCCGGCCAGATGGCACCCAAGCACGCCACGATCTCAGTGGTCGGCCCGGGGTTGCGGCTTCTGGGCGTCACGGCGTCAGGCCATTCGGTCGCCTTTGACGATGCCGAGGGGGACAGCGGCGCGCGCCCGGCGGAGGTGCTCCTCGCGGCCTTGGGTGCATGCTCGGCGATGGACGTCCTCTCAATCCTGCGCAAGAAGCGCCAGCCCGTCAGCTGGTACCGAGCACGCGTCGAGGGCGATCAACGGGAAGAGCATCCCCGTGTGTTTACCGAGATCCGCGTGGTCCACGAGATCGAGGGTTCGGGTGTGGACGCGACGGCCGTCCGGCGCGCGATTGAGCTTTCCGCTGGCCGGTACTGCTCGATCTCGGCGACGCTCTCGAGCGGAGTGACGCGTGTCCGCCACTGGTACGTGCTTCGCGGCGCCACTCGGGCCGACGATGAGGTTCGCGAGGTGCTCGTCACCGGCCCGCACTCCGAACCAGGCGCACCGATGGAACTGGTGGACACGCGATCCGCCGCGTGACATTGGTCATTGCTTAGGGGCCGTTCGGCAGTTGCCGCAGCTCTTCGCATAGATAGGCTTGATCCAACGAAAGCTACACGCCCGACGCGCGGGGCTGGGGCACCGCGCGCAAAGGCTGAACGACGCGATGGCCGCGATCCCCTCTCGCGGCCAGTCACGCCAGATCGACGCCCGGTGAAGAGCCGGGCGTCGACCGTTTGTTGGGCCAGGCTGTCAGCGCCTCTTGCTTGCTGCCCGGATGCGTGCTTCCGTAGCCAACGCGCCTGCTTGGACGTGACCGATGGCCCTACACCGCGCGGCGCGTGCTCGCGACGATGCTGCGGTGACACCTGCGCCTGATTCGGCGGTCTTGCGCCGCGCTCTCGCCTCCTCGCCTCACAGCCGGGCGATCGCCGTGGCGCTTCGCGGCCGCAATCTGATTGACCAGCCGCTGTTGAACAAGGGCACCGCCTTCACCGATGACGAGCGCGGATCACTCGGTCTACGCGGTTTGCTGCCCGCCACGGTCGCGACGATCGACGAGCAGGTGGCCCTGGAGCTCGAGCATGTCCGCCGCAAGCCCGACGATCTCGAGCGTTTCATCGGACTCGCCGCACTCCAAGACCGGAACGAGACTCTTTTCTACCGGGTCCTCGCCGAAAACCTCGAGGAGTTCCTGCCGATCGTCTATACACCGACGGTCGGGCGCGCGTGCCAGCAATTCAGCCACATCATGCGTCGGCCGCGCGGAGTCTGGATCACGCCCGCCGACATCGACCGTATCGACGTCATCCTGCGGACTGCCGCTGACGGCGAGCAGGTGCGCCTGATCGTCGTCACGGACAACGAGCGCATTCTTGGCCTGGGCGATCAGGGTGCCGGCGGCATGGCGATCCCGATCGGAAAGCTGGCTCTCTACACGGTCGCGGCCGGCATATACCCGGCGTGGACATTGCCCGTTTCACTCGACGTGGGCACCGACCGGGCAGAGCTGCTCGATGACCCGCTGTACCTCGGTCACCGAGCGCCGCGTCTTCGGGGAGAGGCTTATGACGAGGTCGTCGAGGCGTTCGTCGAAGGGGTCCGGCGAGTCTTTCCCCAGTGCGTCGTCCAATGGGAAGACTTCAAGCAGCATACGGCCCTGCGCATCCTCCGCCGCTACCAGCATCGACTGCCGAGCTTCAACGATGACGCCCAGGGCACCGGTGCGGTGGTACTCGGCGGTCTCCTGGCGGCGCGACGCGAGGAGGGGGGTCTCTCTGGCGAGCGCTTCCTGATCCTCGGCGCGGGCGCGGCGGCGATCGGCATCTCACGCATGCTCCACCGGCAGCTGGAGGCCGAGCGAGTGCAGATCGATCAAGGCTCGCCGGTCATCGCGCTGATGGATCGCGGTGGGCTCGTCCAGCTGGGACGGGATCAGCTGGCGGACGACCAACGGTCGTTCGCCGTGGACCCAGTTTGGTTCACGCGGGCAGGGTTGGACGCCGCCTCGTTCACGGATCCTGTGGCGGTCGCTCGCGCGCTGAAAGCCACTGTGCTGATCGGAACGACCGGATGCCCTGGCGCGTTCACTGAGGCGCTGGTTCGCGAGGTAGCGAAGCACGCGGCTGTGCCGATCATCCTGCCGCTCTCCAATCCGGGTGACCAGGCCGAGGCTCAGCCTGTCGACGTGCTGGAGTGGACGGACGGCCGGGCGCTCGTCGCAACCGGCAGTCCCAGCGCCGGAGTCGAGATCGGTGGGCGGCTTCGGACGATCGGTCAGGCCAACAATGTGTTCGTATTCCCGGGCGTTGGGCTGGCGGCGATCGTGGCCGAGGCACGTGAGGTGACGGCAGAGGCCTTCCTGGTTGCGGCCCGTCAATTGGCCTCGGTCGTGTCGGAGGATCGCCTCGCGTCAGGCGCGATCTTCCCGCCCATACGGGTCCTCAGGCAGGTTGCGCGGGGCGTCGCGATCGCCGTCATCCGGCACCTCCGCGACACCGGTTACGGGCGCCAGTTCCGTGACGAGGAGATCGAGCCCGCTGTCGATCGAGCGATGTGGCGGCCAGAGTACGTGCCGTATCGGCCGCGTTAGACCCTCAGTCTCTGATGCCCCTCCCTGCTCGGCGAGGAGGGGCAACAGGAACAGCTCCTCACGCTCCAGATGGGCGCGCAGAAGTGCCTCCAGGCCGAAGAGGTGCCCTCGTATCTCACTCGTCTGGTCGTGCGTCAGGGCTCCTCGCAGCACGTCGGCATCCGCATCGAGCTTGGTCGCCGCGCGCTCGATCTGGTAGTGCTCAAACCGCATCAGCTTTGTTGACCAGTCCGTATTTGTGGTCCGTTCGATCTCCGGGTAGACGACGGCGTCCTCCCAGGCCGCATGCGGCACGAACACTCCGCTGAACCACGACCTGATGCGCCAGACAGCCGCCATCGCATCCTTCGTCGTCCCCCAGCCGATTGCGCTAGCAACGGTGTGGATCTCCTCGACGCCCGCGCGGAGCTCGCGATGCTCGTGCATGGCGTAGGTGAACTCAGCTCCTGCGATGTCCGACATCTCGACCACCAGCTCGTCTCCTCTCGAAGCTCACGTTGTCAGGGATGGGCGTTACGCGGCCAGTAGACGCGCGGCGAGGTCACGCCCCGCTTCCTCGTCGGACGAGAATTCGGCTGCCAGCCGACGGTGCTCCGACCGGAGGACAGACAGAAGGCGCGGCGAAACCATGGCGACGGCCGACTCGTACTTATAGATCTGGACCGCGCGCCATAGGAAGGCGGCGTAGAGCGCAACCGGGGAGAGCGAGTCGGCCAGGCGCCTCACAGATTCGTCGCCGGCCGCAGCGTGGAGGACGGCGAGGAATGCGCCAACGTTCGTGGCCAGCGGCTCCGCCGGACCGGAGTGGCCACCAAGAGCGAGAATCGGCGCCTCCGATCGAAACAGCGCGGCATGGACGTCAAGGTCCCGCGACACGGTCAAGACCCCCCCAAAGGAAGCGAACTTGTTCGCCGCCCCAATGCGGTCGACGATGCGAATCGTTCCCCACGAGTAGCTCGGGTCCGGGCGACGCACGGGCCAGTCGAGCGCTGCTGGTTCTGCGCGACCGGAATCGACGGTCCAGTACTCGATGCGCTCGGGATCGAAGTGTGCCCTCGTGGGACGCGGTCGGAGCGCAATCAGCAGGTATGCGGCGCCGTGATCGAGCGGCGCGCCGGGCACCAGAAGAAAACCCAGATCGGCAAGAAGTACGTGGGCGGCATTGTTGTCAAGCGCGCGGGCACCTGGAAGGACCGCCGGCGCGTGGCCGGCGGCCCTTCGACGCTTGCTCGGTGATGAAGCGAGCAAGCGAGGCACTAGTGAGCGGAGGTCGCGGCGACCGTGTCGGCCGTGACGACCCGCGTCGCGGCTGCCGTAACGACCCCTACGACTGCTCCACCGAGCATCGCGGGCACCGTCGCCAGCCCATCAACGACCGGCTCCCAGGTTCGGAACGCGACGATGAATTCGCTGGCAACGAACCCTCCGACAACCGCGGCGATGGCGGTCAACAGCCATTCATAGCCGAAGTGTGGTCTGCCGATCAGGTACACGATCACACCGATGGCGGCGACCCCGACGATCAGAAGGGCTGCGCCCAAGTACCCCAGACTGAAGGTGAAATCCATCACGGACCTCCTTTCGGCTCCCGTTGCGGAAGCCCCTCGCTCCTGAATCGTCGGAGGCG
>JBBDRY010000115.1:6905-8785 GCA_040905225.1 Chloroflexota bacterium
GAGGCGGAGGAGCCAGAGTGGCTGCCCTGCATGAGCCGTTTGGCAGATGCGCGAGAGCCAAGCGAACACGAGGATCAGTAGGCTTGGCGCGTCGGGACATTCCTCTACGCGGATGCGGGCCGGAAGGAGACAAGCATGTCCAAGTCAATAGTCACCCGCCTTTTCGTGGGCGGGATAGTCGCCGTGATCGCCGGTTTGTTCTTGACCATAGCGGCGGTGCTGATCGCCTATTTCAGCGGCGCGTTCATCCTCAACGGACCGGACGTCACCGGCCTCCAGCCGACGCCACAGGCGTGGACCTTCGTCGTATTGGCGCTCGTCGGTGTGCTCAGCCTGATTGGTGGGGCCATCGCGGGTCTCGTCGCGTGGATCGGTGCACTCCTCAACACGGCGCAGCTCGAGGACAAGACGTGGTTCATTTTGCTGCTCGTCCTCGGTCTGCTCAGCTTCGGTTTCGTGGCGATGGTCGCCTATGTGATCGCCGGACCGGATGGGACGCGACGGCCCTACCAACAGAACCACCCCATCTACACCTAAGGAGAAGCAGACGCGATGAAGGCCCGCTCGGCGACAACGCCAGAGGCGTAAACCTGGCACCTGCCAAGGGGCGCACGCGCGGCGAGCTAGATTAGGCGCGCTCTCCGCGCTTCACTCTCAAGCTTGTCGCGAAAGCGCGGGTCGGCGATTGCGATGAGGGCCCTTGCGCGTTCTGGGATGGAACGGCCGGGCATTTCCGCAATTCCCCACTCGGTCACGATCGTTTCCACATGCGCGCGCGTCGTCACGACGCCGGCGCCCTCGCGCAGGAAGGTCACAATTCGTGAGGCTGTGTCCCCCGCCGCGGTCGATGGCAGCGCGATGATCGCGCGCCCCTCGCCGGCGAGCGCCGCGCCGCGGATGAAGTCCATCTGGCCACCGACGCCGCTGTACATCCGGGAGCCGATCGAATCTGCGCAGACCTGGCCGGTCAGGTCGATTTCGATCGCCGAGTTGATCGCAACCATTCGCTTGAAGCAGCGGATGACAGCCGTGTCGTTCGTGTACTCGGCGCCGCGCATCTCGACCATTGGGTTGTCGTCGCTCCACCGATAGAGCCGCTCGCTGCCGAGCATGAACGTTGCCACGACCCGGCCCGCGTTGATCTCCTTCCGTGCTCCGGTGACGATCCCCGCCTCGACCAGGTCGAGCACGACGTCGGTGATCATCTCGGTATGGATGCCCAGGTCGCGTTTTCCTCGCAGGGCGCTCGCTACGGCTGACGGGATGGCGCCGATGCCCATCTGGACCGTGGCTCCGTCGGGCACCATCTCCGCGATCTGGTCCCCGATCCGCCTCTCGACGTCGCCGACAGCCGGCAGGGTGTGTGTGTACGGAGGGACGTCGACCTCCACGCCGAGGTCGATGTCGTCGACGTGCACGAAGCTATCCCCGAGCGTCCGCGGCATTGACGCATTGATCTGCGCGATGACGGTCTTGGCCGCTTTGATGGCCGCGGGCATGGCGATGACGGATGTCCCGAGCGAGCAATAACCGTGGCGATCCGGCCGCGACACGTTCACCAGCACCGCGTCCAGCGGCAGGATTCCGCGGCGGAAGAAGCTCGGCACGTCCGAGAGGAACACGGGGATGTATTCGGCGCGACCCTCGTTCACGGCCGCGCGTGCGTTTGGCCCGATGAACAGAGCCCTATGTAAGAAATGCCCGGCCATCTCCGGTTGAAGGTGGGGCCCTGGCCCTTCGCAATGGAAGTGGACCACGCTCACGTCGCGAAGCTCGGACGCCCGCGCGACGAGAGCGTCCAGCAGCACTGACGGCGTCGCCGCCGCCGCGTGCACGTAGACCTGCTCTCCTGACCTGATGCCCGCTACGGCTTCGGCCGC
>JBBDRY010000115.1:8885-19909 GCA_040905225.1 Chloroflexota bacterium
ACGCGGATCGTGTCGCCGACCTTGACGCGGATCACCGGCCCGGGCACGGTCCCGTTGAACGTCCAGACGCGCTGCACGAAACCTTCGGCCACGGTCATCTCCTGCTCGGTCATGATCAGGTCGATGTCGTGGACCTCACCCTCGAGGCGCGCCGGAGCGATCGGATCGTGGCGGACAGGCGGAGGTGCGTTCGGGTCGGCCACGACGTCGGTGCCCGGTGCGGGGCCGCCATGGTCGTTGGGGTCTTGCGACGGCGACGGGCTTGAGTTGGCCGTTCCGGCAACCGTAATTGAGCCGGTCATGCCGGCCTCCTCGTGCCCCGTGATCGAGCAGATGAAATCGAGCCCGCCGGAGGGGATGTCGACGGTCGCTGTTGTGGTCTGACCGGCCTCGGCGTGGATGTGCGTGCCATCGGCGAACGTCACATCGTGCGCAATCTGGCCGGTGTTGTTCAGGGTGACGTTGTAGGTGCCGGGAGCCGCGACCTCAATGGAGCTCGGGCGGAAGCCCAAGTCAAACGATTCGATCACGATCTCGCCACCACCAGCCACCGGGCCGCCGGCGCCGGGGCTAGCGATAGCCACGGGCGACGCAGTCGCGACCGGCTGAGTTGCGGGCGGGGGAGGAGTCACCGCCGATCGGCCACCGTCCGGTGCGAACGTCCAGCCTGCGTTGTCGGCGCAGCCGACGAGTGAAATCGCCACTACGAGAACTGCCAGGGTCGCCGGCGACCTCTTCATCGAGAACTCCTATGCGTAAATGAATGACCCACAGGTTGCCCTATCCAACGTCACGCTGGATGTGCCATTTGGCCCTTTGCGCTAGCGGTCGAATGGCGCCAACTAGTGAAATGCAGATCGAGATACGTCGTGTCCGCCCCTTTGACGGCGAAGCGTTGGCAGAGTTCTACTCTCGACTCAGCCCGGAGTCGCGCCGTGCGCGTTTTCTCGGTTGTGGGGCAGCTGGCATAGCCGGCCAGGCGGCGCGCACTTTCTGCACGCCCGACCACATCCACGAAGAGGGCTTCGTCGCGCTCGCTGCACGGCCGTCTTCGAGTGCATTGAGCGAGCCTGAGATCGTCGGCCATCTCTGCCTCGTTCACTCCGGAACCGCCGTGCTGGAGCTTGGCGTGGCCGTCGCCGATGATCACCAGGGGCGGGGGATCGGCCGGCGGCTATTCGAGGCCGCGTTGGCGTGGGCGCATGACCAGGGTTGCGCGCGAATAGTCGCGACGGCGTTTGCGGACAACGCACGCGTGCTCCGCCTATTGAGCTCCGCGCCGCATCCGCCTGTGATCGAGCCCGCGGATGGCGGTGTCGTCGAGGTCGTCATCCCGCTGGTCGGCCAGCTGCCGACGACCAGATCGTGGCCGCCCTACAGCGCGGATCACGCGCCGAGGGCTCAGGCCGTCGGTCGACGCCGGCGCGGGCCGCGCCGGGCAGGTGGCCCTCAGCCCCCTCCGTGTCGCCTCGCGACGTAAGCCGCAGCCTGGGCGCGCCGCTGGAGGTTCAGCTTCGACAGAATTGAGCTCACGTAGTTCTTGACCGTCTTGTCGGACAGGAACACGTCCGCGGCGATCTCCTTGTTGGTCTTGCCCTCCGCGACGAGCAGCAGGATCTTCTGCTCCTGCGAGGTCAGCTGCGCAAGGTCGTCCGTCGCCCCGCCGGTGGCGATGCGTCGGACACGTTCAAGGACCTTCTCCGTGACGGCTGGATCAAGAAGCGACTCGCCGCGTCCGACCGCCTCGAGCGCCGACACAAGGTCTCGCCCGCGCACCTGCTTGAGGAGATAACCACTGGCGCCGGCGACGATTGCTGAGAAGACCGCTTCCTCGTCGGGGTAGCTGGTAAGCATCACGACCCGAGCGCCGGGAACCTCCGCGCGTATCTCGCGGCACGCCTCTATGCCCGAGCCGTCCGGGAGGCGGACGTCCATGATCACCAGGTCGGGCTGGAACCGGCGGGCCATATCGATCGATTCGGCCACGGTGCCCGCCTCTGCCACGACTTGAAAACCGGGCCGCCGGTCGAGCATCGCGACGAGGCCGGCGCGGACGACCTCGTGGTCGTCGACCACAAGGACCCGATGCTGAGTCTGGCCTGCGTCGGCAGTCACGCGTTCTCCTCGAGACTTATCCCGGCCTCCAGCCGAGTTCCCTCACCTGGCTTGCTGGCCAACAGTAGCGACCCGCCAGCTGACTTCGCTCGTGAGCGGAGATTGGCCTGGCCGCGCTGCTGACCGTTGCGGGGCGCGGCCGTGTCGAACCCACGGCCATTGTCGCCAATCACGAGCCGAAGCATTCCGTCGATTGCGGTGAGCTCGAGCCAAGCGCGCGTGGCTGCCGAATGACGCGCGATGTTGCTGAGACCCTCGTGCGTGATCGCCAGGACGTGCGCCGCGTGCTCTGCGGGAAGAGTCGGCAGTGCCCCGATGGTCACCTCGAGGTCGATCAGGGTGTTCGCCCGAAACTCCGCCGCCAGTGATTCGACGCCGGTCGCGAGATCGGCGTCTAGCAGCTCTGGTTGGAGGCCGAAGATGAACTTGCGGATGTCGCGGATCGTGCCGTGGATGGAATCGATGGCTCGGTCGGCGCGGGCCGCTGCCTCAGTCGGATCTTCGGCGATGACTTCGGGCAGGTCCTCCAACGACAGGGAGATGGCGTAGAGGCTCTGGATGATCGAATCGTGCAGGTCCTGGCTGATGCGCTGGCGCTCCTCGACGACCGCCAGCCGCTGGACCTCTTCGTGCAGCCTGGCGTTCTCGATCGCGATCCCCGCGTGCAGCGCGAACATCTCGACCAGTCGAAGGTCTGCCTCGGAGAACATCCGTGCTGTCAGCTTATTGGTCAGATACAGGTTGCCGATCGATCGGCCCTTGCTGAGCACCGGCACGCCCAGGAACGAGTGCATCTCGGGGTGATGCGGCGGAAATTCGTAACGGCGCGGATCCGCTGCGATGTCGTCGATCAGGAACGAACGGTCCTCGCGGATGATCAGGCCAAGCAGACCGTGGCCGCGCGGCAGCGCACCGATCTTTGCGCGCTGCTCTGGCGTCACGCCGCTGGTGATGAATTCCTCGATCGTCCCGAATGCGTCGACGATGCCGAGGGCGGCGTATCGCGCCGCCGCGAGCTCGCGCACACGGTCGACGATCAGCTGGAGGACCCGATCGACCGACTGAACGCCCGCGATGCCCCTTACGGCCGCATCCAGCGCGGCCAACTGAAGACCCTGAAGGCGCGCCTCCTGCCTGGACCAGACGGCATTCAACGCGAGCTCGAGCGCCTCGGCCATCAACTTGGCGCCCTCCGCGGGTCCGTCAATCCAGAGGCTCGCCGTCCGATCCGGCTGATCCCCGAGCTGAAGTGCCCTGACCGTGACGCCGTCACGAGACTCAGGTGGTGATGTCGGACGCAGGAGCGTGCCGGCACCAACCGTCAACTCGGGCAGCGGAGGCGCGTCGAGCGCGACCTGGCAGCCACGAACGCCGTACGCGACGAGCAGACGGCCGAGCGCGCCATGAAGCGCATCGACGCGTGCGGCGCTGGGCTCGACACGCCACGAGTCGAGCGCCTCGAGCAGCTCGTGGAGCGGCGGCAGGGCGACACCGGTTTCAGCCATCTTTGGTTGAGGCTAGCAGCGGTGGACAGCCGGACGGCCCCGGTCAAAGGGGCCGAAGGTCACTGGCGGTCGTGAGCTTGGCCCGCCAGCATTCGCACATGTTCGACATCCTCACGCCGAGGGACAGGCCGGGATGTTCGGCATGGTCAACGCGCTGATCGTGCAGGCCTGAGATCCGCACCATTCTGCTGGCGACCGATCTATCGCCGGTTTCCGACACGGCAACAAAGCAGGCGATCGACCTCGCGCGCCAGCTCGGGTCCCGATTGCTGGTGCTCAATGTGATCGACATCCGACAGGGCCTCGGACGCCAGCTCCGACCGCCGCTCAGGGCCTCGCGCATCGATCAGCTGCGTGCCGAGCGAGAGCAACGCTTGCTGGCGATCACCGAACACGCGCGGTCCGCGGGTCTCGAGGCGGCGTTCATGGTCTGGAGCGGCGAGCCCGGCCAGAGCATCGTGTCTGCGGCCGACGCCGAGAGGGCCGATCTCATCGTCGTCGGCACTCGCGCTCTTAATCGCGCTGGGCGGTTCCTGCTCGGCAGCGTCTCGGACTACGTCGTCAACCACAGCCGATGTCCGGTGTTGATCGCTCGCTGAGACTCATAATACTTCGGGACCTTTCGGACGGGACTTAGGGCCATGTGGCCCTCCTGTCCGCACCGGCCTGGGATCAACCTATGGGTTGCAAGGACGTCCGCCGCGATTGGCGGCGATCAGACGAGGGAGGTTTCGACAGATGAGCTCGCTGCGGACCGTCATCTACGTTCTGGGCGCAGTCGCTGCGGTCAGTCTCGCCCTGCTCGTGATTTCGGCGGTGGAGCTGACGGGCGACGTCCGCACTGGCGTGACCTGGGTCTTCTGGGTCTCATTCATTGCCCTGCTGGTGGCGCTCTACGCGCGGCACCGCAACGCGCCGGGATCGGACGAAGTCCAGGTCGAGGGACCGGGTTTCGCACGCTTCCTGTTCAATAATCGCGCGGCGGGCCTGTTCTGGCTGCCGATCCGCATGTTCGTCGGCGTGGCGTTCCTGGACGCCGGCCTGCACAAGTTCAGCGATCCAGGTTGGACACAGGGCGGGGCATCGCTGCTTTCGTACTGGCAGCGAGCGGCCGCCATCCCGGAGGCGCCCGGTCGCCCACAGATCACTTACGACTGGTATCGCGACTTCATCAACTTCCTGATCAACGGGCACCATGAGACCTGGTTCGCCTGGCTCGTAACTCTGGGCGAGATCGCGATTGGCCTCGGACTGATCCTCGGCGCGTTGACCGGCCTCGCGGCCTTCTTCGGCGCCTTGATGAACATGTCGTTCCTGCTCGCAGGATCCGCGTCAACGAACCCGGTCCTGTTCACGTTCGCCATCGGTCTGATCCTTGCCTGGAAGGTGGCTGGGTACTACGGCTTCGATCGATACCTGTTGCCGCGTCTCGGCACCCCGTGGCGGCCCGGAGCCTTCTTCCGGCGCGGCCAACCTCCTGCGGATCCGGCCTCGAGCGCATAGCCCGAGCCTCGCTATACTCGGCCGCCCATGGCCCGAAAGAAATCTCGCGGTAGCGGTTTGCTCCGCATGCTCAACCTGATCCCCTTCCTGCCCCTCGCAGGTCGCGCTCCGATGTATGCGCGACTGCTCTGGGCGCTCGCGTCGGACCCGCGCGTTCCGGCGGCGCGCAAGGCGCTGCTCGGCATCGCCGGCGCGTACATCGTCAGCCCGTTCGACCTGATCCCGGAGCGCATCCCCTTTGTGGGAGCTCTGGACGATGTCGCGGTCATGGTGCTCGCAATCGACGTGTTCCTCGAAGGCCTTCCGGAGACGCTGGTCAACGAGAAGCTGGTCGAGTTGGGAATACCGCCGTCGGAGCTGGAATCGGATCTCGCCCGCGTGCGCAAGCTCGTGCCAGGACCTATCCGAGCGCTGGTCGGTCGGGTGCCATCTGTAGTCGATCGGCTGGCGTCGAAGGCGACCGAATCGGGAATCGACCGGCGTGTGCGCCGCCTAATTGCGCCGCCAACCGCCAAAGCAGAGGGAAACCCCGCGTGAAAGTGATCCTGACGGCCGATGTCGAGAAGCTCGGCAAGAGCGGCGAGCTCAAGGAAGTGGCCGAGGGCTATGCCCGCAACTTCCTCCTGGCCCGCAAGTTAGCTGTGCCGGCGACCGGCGGCGCCTTCCGCGCGTGGCAGCACGACATCGCCAACCGCGAGGACAAGCGCAAGCGCGAGAAGGAAGACGCCGACATCGCCGCACAACGCATCTCGTCGACCACGCTGACGATGGGCGTGAAGGTGGGCGAGGGCGGCAAGCTCTACGGCTCTATTACGGCCAAGGACATCGCGGACGCGCTCGGCCGGCGGGGAATCACAGTTGACCGGCACAAGATCGACCTCGAGGAGCCGCTCAAGATGCTCGGCACGTACAAGGTCGCGGTGAAGGTCTACCCGGGCTTGACACCCGAGGTCACGATCGCGGTTGAGCCGAAGGGCTAAGCCCGAAGTCGTTCGCACGCGGCACAGTCCGCGCTTGCCGGAACACGAATTCAACGCCGCGACCGAACGAATCTGATCCTCCGCGGGTCTACTAGAGCGCATGGAGGGACGTCTGGCTCCAGGATCGGCAGTCGCCGGTGCGGCGTCAGCACAATTCGAAGCCCTCGTCATGCCATGGGTGGCCGAGATGTATCGACTTGCCGCGGCAATCGTGGGCGTGGAGGCGGCGGATGACGTCACGCAGGACGCGCTTCTCGACGCGTGGCGCGGATGGTCACGAATGCGCGATCGAGCACGTGTCCGGCCATGGGTTCGCGCCATCGTTGCGAACCGCGCCAAGAAGCATCTTCGGGCACAACGCAGCCGCCCGCGTCTGATAGCGGTCGCGCCGGACGAGCTGTTCCTTGATCTGCGCTCGTCACGCGTCACGCCCGATCACGCCGTCGTCATAGCCGACCGACAAAGACTTGATGGTGCCTTCGAGCGCCTCAGCGCCGATCAGCGCGTGTGCGTCGCCCTGCACTACTCGCTTGATATCTCTGTGGCGGAAATCGCCCGAGCGCTGGGCGTGCCGGAAGGGACGGTCAAGTCGCGGATCAACGCCGGCATCACGCGAATGCGTGCAGCGCTCGAAGGTGAGGAGAGATGAGCGACCGCCACGGCGAGAACGACGAGGCGCTCGTCGGGCTTGAACCACTCGAACCGCGGTTGCGCGGTTACCTGCATGCCCGCGGCGCAGTCGACGTCCCGCCTGAGTTTGCTGCACAGGCTCTGGAGGGAGTTCGCTCCGACGGTCCGCGTCCGTGGTTCTTCGCCCGCCGGTGGACGGCGGTGGCGGGCATTGCCGCCTTGCTGGTGCTTGCTGCAATCACTTTTGCCCCCGGGTCGCGACCGAACGTCCCGGTGGACGAATCGCTGCGGCCGTCCGATGCGGCGCAAGCTTCGCCCACCGCGACGGAATTGGATGACGAATTCCCTGATTCAGTGCTCGGGATGCCCGTCCTGAGCGTCGGGGACGCCAACGCCCTGCTCGTCGAAGGGCGCATCTACGGCCGAGCAGTCGCGGTCAAGGGCTACTGGATCCACGCGATGCTCCACTCTTGTCCACGTCCGGGACGGTTCCAGAACCCGCTCGAGGAGCGGTGCATCCGCCAGGATTTCTCTTCCATCGGCTATCGCGGGTTTACATGCACCGAGTCGAGCGACGGCAGCGGATTGTTGTGCCACTCGAACGTGGCGCCAGTCGGGGCCAGGACGCTCGAGCCGCTCATGCTCATCGAAACGGGCGCCAAGGAGGCTCTATGGCGCAACTTCAACGAGGACAGTTATCCCGACGGCATCCCCAGCGTTCTGATTGTTCATGTCGGCGACCCGCGGGCGTGGCAATGCCCATCCGAACTACGCGACGAATGCCGGCGCCAGTTCGTCGTTGATCGAGTTGCCTGGACAGCTGGCGCGGGCTCCAGCTTGACTATGCCCGACACGGAGGTCCGGCCCGAGCTATCCATTGCCGAACTGGAAATAATCATCGGCGAGGCGTCGCTGATCAGTGCTCAGCCGATGCTCGCCTCGGATGCTCCCGCCGTGGACCCCCGATTCCAGGCCAGCGGGGACGACATCCTGTGGATCGCGCGCTCGCTGCGTGACACTTTGGTGAACGACCCCACGCGAGCGCTCGACGTGTGGCTGGTCGATGACGAGACGGCGAGCGCTCGTTCGATCGGCCTGGAGCAGCCCGCGGATTACCAGCCCGGTGAGTTTCGGGCGCAGGCTGCCGAACGCGTCGGCCCGATCGACCACCACCTGATCCCCTTCTTTCGGGTCGAGCTACCCGATGGGACGCCGGTCCAGGATCTGTTCGTTAGCAGCTACTCGTCGTCGCGAGGTGATTCGGTTAGCGAGCAGCACGCCGGCCTCCCGGCGCTACTCGAGCCGGGCACCTACGTGGTCAGGGCCTGGCGAACGGCATATGTGAACCGTTTCGTATCTGAGCATCCGGACGAGTGCGTGACGGAATTCGACATCGCGGCGCTCGAGGTCGTTCGGTTGGAAGCCGCGTTCCCCGTCACTGGAGCTTGCTCGTGGCGCGAGCCAACGTTCGAGGATTCGCTCTTCTAGGTAGGTTCCGCTGAACCTGGCGCCCGAACGCCCAGGCCGTAAAACTCCTGGTTCAGGAACGGACAGACGTCACAGAGCATCCGCTTGAACGGGCACGGGTCCACCCGACACTGAACATCGCGGCCTGCCAGGGCCAGGCCCACGCGGCCCAGCGCCTGCTGCCACCGACCCCGGATGAGGACCACGTCGCCCGGTCCGAGCTGGTCGCGCAGCAGGTCGACAGCCTCGTGAGCGTGGCGCACGTGATCGATCCGATCTCGGCTTAACCCGCCCGCGACCGCTCCCGAGCGATACAGCTTGAAGTTCGTCGTTGAGCCCACGAAGACAACGCGGTCGACGAACCCGGCTGCCTTCCGAGCCAGGTCACGGTAGGCGTCTTTGCCCCTTCCCTCGGCGATCTCGCCGAAGACGACGATGTGCCTCTCCGCAGGGATCGTCGCGAACGCATCGAGCGCTGCGACGGCCGCATCCTCGGTGCCCTTGAACTCGTCTCGCACCACGAACGCACCGCTTGGCAGCGCCATGGTCATCATGCGGCCGGGTGTCGGCTCCACCGTCCCGACGGCAGCGACCGCGGTCTCGATGGGCATTCCCTCCACGTAGGCCACCGCGATCGCGGCCACCGCTGGATAGATCATGTGGCGCCCCAACAGCTTGATGCGCACCGTGTGCGTCTGGTCGCCGATATGAACTAGGAATCGCATCCCGTGCGGCCAGTCGAGCTCGATATGGGACACCCGTACCTCGGCGTCCGGGGCCTCGCCTGCCAGAACGACGCGCGCCTTGGTCTGGGTCGCCATCCAGCGAACGTTCGGATCGTCGGCGTTCAGGATGGCCACGCCTGTCGCGGGCAGCGTCCGGACCATGTTGGCCTTCTCGTCGCGCGTTGCCTCGAGCGTGTGGAACGACTGCCAGTGATCGCGAGCGATCGGGTTGACCACCACGACGTCGGGGCGGAGCGTAGCGGCCTGGATCGACATCTGGCCCGGGCCGTTGATGCCAACTTCCAGGACGGCGCGCGTCTGCCACGGACGGACGCTGAGCAGGGCCCTGCCAACGGCGGCGTGCGAGTTTGCGTTGAGGAGCGCCGGCCGCGACACGCGCAGGCCGAGTACGGCCGAGACCGCTCGCATCGTCGTCGTCTTGCCCACCGAACCGACCACCACCACGATGCGCGGGCGACGTGCCAGCGTCAGTCGGTAGGCGCGCGCGACGCGTGCCATCACCGGCCATAGACGCGTGGTGTAGCGCCGCCGGAGCTCCAGTCGCCCGGGCTGCGACCTGATCAACACCAGGATGTCGCTGCGCCGGTGCACTGGCTTCATGGCGCGCGTCCGTTGAACGGGTTGGTGATGGCTTCGACGCAGACCTGGTGCCACAGGACGATCCGGCCGATCACCCACGAGTCGCGCGTGAACCGGTTGTCACCGGCGAGAAACTGGTCGATGACCTGCTGAGTGCCTGCGCGGCCGAGCTCCGATCGAGCCACGATCTCGTGCTGCGGAACCTTCGCCAGCCATCGGCGCAGCTCGGGCATATCCCTCAGATACACGGCGTACGGCGACGTCCAGCCCTGCTTGCGACGCTCCAGAACGCTCGATGGCAGCCTGCCGACCATCGCCTCGCGCAGAGGTTGCTTCCCGTGCGGGCCGCTGAAGAGGTCACGCGTCCTGGCCAGGCCGGCAAAGTCGAGCAGCCTTGGATCCGTGAACGAAAGTCGCGCCTCGATCGCCGCGGCCATCGTCATGCGATCCCCGGTGGCCACGATCGACGGCAGGTGAGTGTGCCGCTCATACGCCATGGCCTGGCGCACGGGCTCCTTGTAGTCCCTGACCGCCGTTTCTGCCATCTGCAGCCGGTAAGGCGCCCATTCGTACAGCGGCGCGCGCGTGAAGCGCAGCGGGTCACCGTCGGCGTAGCTCGCGGCGATCCACTCGGGCCTGCTCAGCTTCGTCGACGATACAGCGCGCGCCCAGCGCGACCCGAATCGGAGGCGTCGCCCGAACGGGGCCAGCATTCGGCCGGTCAGGTCGACCAGCAGCGGGTACCGGTACAGCCGCAGGCGCCCATATCCGCCGAATAGCTCGTCGGCTGTCTCGCCCGTCAACAGGACGCGCACGTGCTGGCGGGCGTACCTGCTGACGGCAAGTATCTCCGGGCTCGCCGGGAAGTTGATCGGCTCGTCGAGGTGCCACGTCGTGTCGATGAGCAGTTGGGGCCGTTCGCCGGCAGGAACGCGGACTTCGTGATGCTCGACTCCGGCCATCTTTGCTGCAGCAGAAGCGAACTCGCCCTCGTCCATCGCCAGGCCGTCGTACCGAACGGTGAAAGACGGAATCCGATGCTTGCTGAGAGCCGCGGCGACGGCAGTGACGGCGCTCGAATCCAGTCCGCCCGAGAGAAGCGTTCCCACCGGGACGTCCGCAATCAGGCGGTGGTCAACCGACCGTTCCAGAAGCCCCGCGAACGATTCCTTGGTGGGCGCCGGCCCCGATGTTGGGTAGCGCCACCACTCCCCCGTTTCCACGCCTCCGGCGCCGGCTCGCAGCCAGTGGGCGGGCAACAGGCTGCGGACGTCGCGGTACGCCGTGCGTTCCCCCGCGACCGAGCGATAGGTGACCAGTTCGACCCAGGTCTCATCGGCGAAGGCCTTTGGCACACCCGCCGCGAAGAGCGCCTTTGGTTCGGATGCGAAGTAGAGCCGCCCCTCATAGGTCGCGTAGTAGAACGGCTTCTCGCCCACGCGATCCCGAGCGGCAAACAGCTCGCGGCGCTGGCTGTCCCAGATCGCGAAGGCGAACAT
>JBBDRY010000116.1:0-3260 GCA_040905225.1 Chloroflexota bacterium
CTTCGTGTCGTGATCGACAACCGCTGCGGCCTCGTCGACCCGGCCAACCCGTGCCGTTGCGGCCGGCAGATCGCGAGCGGCGAGGCTGCCGGCCTGATCGACCGCCGTCGCCTACCGCTTGCGCGGCACCCACGCCAGGAGACACGCGTCTGGATCGAGCCGCTCGCGAAGCAGCTCGACGCCGTCACGGCGATCGGCGATCTCTACCGCTTCGACCGCTTCGCAGCGCCGGACGAGCTCTGGGACGACCTGCAGGCACGGTTCCCCGAGTTGCTGAAGGCCAGCTGACGACAGCGCAGGGATCGACATCAGGGTCTCTCGGCGGCTGAACGTTCTGCCCCGACTGCGAGCACCGAGTGGGCCACCGCACGCACGCGGGCGGCCCACTCTGCGTGCTTGCGACGCCTCAGACGAAGGGGCAGTTCACAACCATCGACGTCTTCTTGAGCGTGACGTCTCCGGCCTTTCGCGCCTGCTGCAGCTGCTCGAAGGAGCGCACAAGACGCGGCTCAGCTCCGCTCGTCCAGGTCACTTCGACCACCGCCCAGAGCGGCGGATAGGCGGTCTTTCCGGGGACGACGTCGGCGATGTTCCGCTGGCCCTCGACGCCGTTGGTGAACGTCCAGATAGGCAGGATCTCATTACCCGCCGCCACCTTGACGACCCCGAGCTCGTAGTAGTGGATCACCTGGTTCTTGGCGAAGCCGGCGTGCCGCGTCTGGCCAAAGCCGAGCAGCGCGGCGTTGACGACGCGCGACGTGCTTGTGATCGTGAGGTCGCCGTTCCCCTGCGCCTCCTTCACCGCGGACGCGGAGCGAAGGACGCGAGGCGTCGAGCTCGTCGTCCAGGTGACACTGTTGACCTTGTGGAGCGCGGAGTACTGCGTCGCTCCAGGTGCGCTGTCCACGATCGAGCGCTGGCCGTCGGCGCCGTTTGTGAAGACCCACATGGGCGCCACCTTGTTGCCGGGGCGGAGCTTGATCTGGCCGTACTCGAAGTACTTGACCGTGCGGTTCTTGTAGAAGCCGAGCAGCACCTTCTGCTTCTTGGGTCCGGCCGTAGCGTCGACGGTTCCCGTGGGCTGCGCTCCGGCCAGCGTGGCAAGTGCTGCTGCGGTGACGAGGACGAGCGACATTGCAAAGGCGATTCTCTTCATGCTGCCTCCTTGTGGTGGATCACGGCGATCGAATGACGGACACTCTTTCGATGCGCCCTCGCGTGAGGACGATTCCGCTCAGACGGCGGTGGAGCGCCTCTAGGCGAGGCCGGTCGGGGCGAGCTCGCCCGCGCGGATAGCGATTGGCAGCCGGCCTTCGGGTCGTACGAGTGGGCAGGCCCACGAGCTGTCGCAGGCGCAGGAGGGGTTGTAGGCGAAGTTGAAGTCGAGCACGAGTAGGCGGCCGTTCGTCCCCAGGTCCGCACCCTTCACCGTGTCGAGGAGGTAGCGGGCGCCGCGATACGTCTCCTGTCCGCTCGTCGCATCCTGAAAGGAGACGAAGAGACCACCGCCGTACCCTTCGTTCCACAGCAGCGGGAGCGCGAGCTGCTCGCCGGCGAGCGCGAAGTGCGCGTCTCCGAGCTTCGTGAACGCGAACACTGCACCCGTGCTCGCCACCACGTCCCAGCGGACGGGTTCCGAGGCATCGACCTGGGCAAGGGTGCGCATCCGCGGGTCGTACTCGAAGTACCCGCAGCCGCGGAAGTCCGCCCGCTGCTCCGGTGGAAGAGGCGACTGCGGATGCTCGCGAAGGAGCCGATCGCGCGTCGTCCGCCAATGCTCCCAGGCCGCCTTCGCGTCGGTCTTTTCTCGGACCCGCGCGTACAGCGCAAACACGTGCCTCTTCCAGTCGAGCAGGTCGAGGGCGTCGGCCGCGCCGAACGTCATCGCCGGACCGTATCGCCCGGTGCGTATGCGACGTGTTGACTCATCGTTGGCGGCCGGCAGTCGCTCGCGATTCGGAGGCTAGGCTCAGTCGACGATCTCGATGTCCGGGCGGAACGCGGCGACGGCAAACCAGAACGGCTCGCTAAACGGGACAGGCTCGTCCTCGAGGTGGACGGATGCGGCGCCGATTTCACGGCCGTCGGCGATCGCGCCCGAGTCGAGCGCAGAGGCAACGCCGGGCCGCCAGCGAACCACGAGCCGACCTGCGTCCGTTTCGACCTCGATCGTCCGCTTGTCGGCGAGCGTCGGGAACGGCACGGCAAACGCCTGTTTTCCGACCTCGACGTAGACGACGCGCTCTTTGGGTGGAAGCCGATCGTCGTCCTCGTTTCGCGCGGAGAAGATGGGCGGGCTCGCGACGTCGTCGTAGCCCGCATACGGGTTCGTTCCGTACTCGCGTGCGTGGCCGGTGTCGCGGTTGAGCACGAGCCCGGATGGGTGCGTGTCTCGAAACTCGCGCCAGGAGACGATGCGCGCCGGGAGTTGGCGAAGCTCCTTCCCCGCGAGCTTGCCCACGAGCGCCTCGCCTCCGAACTGTTGCCACCAGGACTCGGTCTGGCGGTCGTACATGACGAGGTCTGAGTCGCGCAGCTTCCCGGTCGTGCCGAAGTCGAGCACCTCGTCGTCCACGCGCCGGTCGAAGGCGATCGCGGTGTTGCAAAGGGGGCAGAAGGTGACCGCGACCGGCGTGTCCCCGAAGCGGGTGTTGACGATCTCGTGCCAGGTCAAGATCTGCAGCGGATAGGCACGGCTCTCGCCTTCGACGGTGAGCAGGATCACGGGTTCGCGATCCTCGAGGAAGTCGACCTCGGAGGCGGGCGTGTAGCTCGGAACGTCGATGGCGGGGATGCCGTCCTTCGGTGGACCCCCGGACTGGAACTCCTCGAGCGGGACGAGCCGCCTCGAGAAGTCGGTTTCCCACTGCGCTGCGTCGGGCGGAGGCGGATCTGCCTCCCCCAGCCCCACCAGCGGCCCCTGCTTCTCGAGCTGCTTGTCGAGCTTCTCGAGCGCCTCGTCGACCTTCTTCTCGCGCGCCGCCTCCTCGTCCGAGCCGCCACCGCAGCCGGCGAGGACGAGCGCGATGACCAGCGCCGCGAGCAGACCGCCTACTGTTGGCGTACGCAGCTCCACGCTTCCTTCGATGCGAGTGAGCTCCCCGTGGATTCGGGCGGATGCGAATGCGCGTCCTCGGGTCGCTTGCGAAAAGCTTAAGCGCGCTTGTATCAGCCAGCACAGAGGCCTATGCTCGCTCTCGACCCGCGAGCAGGGAGGGGGTATGCGGCTCTCATCTGACCTGCGAGGCGTCGCGCAGCAA
>JBBDRY010000117.1:0-3225 GCA_040905225.1 Chloroflexota bacterium
CTCAAAGGACGCTCTCCCATGGACCACCTCTTCAACAAGGTCCGCGGGAACTACATCTAGTGCAACGGCGATTCAGCCAAGGTCGACGCCGCCTTGAGGCGCTTCGACGATGCGCAAGTTAAAACCATGATTCCCGACGCCGCCCTCAGGGCCGCCTTCGTTAGCCTCGGCGCGACCATCTGGCAGCCGCAGGCGGAGTACTTCCTCAGCAGTGGCAGGTTCAACCCCGCCCGCTACGGCGGGCTCCCGAACACCGTCTTTGTGCGGTCCGCGCTCACTGGCGGTCGAGCGACCATCGTCTTCAACGCCCGGCACACCGCCGAACACTTCTCCCGACAGATCCCCCAGTGGGTTCATGAGATCGGGCATGACGACGGGCCGAGCTCACGTGACGAAGAAGCCACACTCCATGCGCTCCAAGCCGCGTTGCTCCAGTATTTCGTGAACGAACGAGAGCGGTACGCAGACGCACTGGCTGCCGAACGTGAACGGTCCGAACGTTTGCTCCTGAACGTCTTGCCCGAGCCGACAGCCGATCGACTCAAGTCCGGCGAGTCCTTCATCGCGGACGGCTTCGCCGACGTTGGAGTCCTGTTCGCGGACATCGCCGGTTTCACGCCCATGGCCGAATCGATGCGTCCGCAAGATGTCGTGCGCTTGCTGGACGAGATCTTCTCCGTCTTCGACGACCTAGCCACCAAGCACGGATTGGAGAAGATCAAGACCATCGGCGACGCTTACATGGTTGCGGCAGGACTCCTCACGGCAAGGCCGAGGCACGCGGAGGATCTCGCCACCATGGCTCTCGCGATGCGGGCCGAGATCGAAAGACGTGCACAGACTCCCCCCTCGCGCTCGGATCGGCATCCACATCGGACCAGTCGTGGCCGGCGTCATCGGACGGAGCAAGTTCAATCTACGACCTGTGGGGCGTCACAGTGAACACGGCCAGCCGGATGGAGTCTCACGGTATGGCAGGATGCATCCACGTCACCGAACGAGCATACGAGCGCCTTTCCGCTTCCTTCCTCTTCGAGCAGCGCGGGACGATCGACGTCAAGGGGAAGGGCCGATGACGACGTTCGTGCTGATCGGCGAAAAGAAGCCGGACGACGGAGCTGGGAAACAGCAGTACGAAGAAGACCCGATCCGACGGTTTGAGTGAAGGTACCGCTACCCGGTCGCCGCTTGAAGACAACGCTCGGCGTCAGACTGGTTGCCTGCACGCGCGAACGCCTCAGCGGCTTCCCGGAACATAGCCCGCGCCTGCTCGTTTTGGCCTTCGGCCTCCCGAACGATCCCACGAGCCTCCCACACAGCCCCGATCCAGGGGCCGCCCTGCCACATGCCGGCGATTCGCTCGGCCTCGGCGACGAACCCGCGCGCGCGTTCGAGCTGACCTGCGCGCGCGCTGGCTGCGGCCGCGCTCATCAGGTACCCCATCGAGCACGGCTCGCACGACCGAATCTGGGCGAGCTCTCGCTCGACCTCGCGCAGCACCGCGACAGCCTTTGCCGGATCTGACGCCGCCTGGATCATCGTGCCGAAGACCCGCACGAGAAGATGGGTCACGATGTCGGAGCGTCCGGCGAGCGCGCGTGCACGACTGAGCAGGCGGTTGGCTTCGTATCGGCGGCCGCGCGTGACGGCAGCCTCCGCCAGGCGCTGCGTGGCCAGCGCCGCGCCGGAGATGCACCCCTGGCGTTCGTTCACCTCCGCGGCTTCCTCGAGGTGCTTCTCGGCGTCGTCGAGGTTGCCGGCGAGCAACTCAGCCTCACCCAGCATGAGGACGGCCAACGCGGCGCCGGTCGCCGAGCCCGCCTTCTCGGCGATCTGCATCATCTCTCGTGCGAATTCCGCTGCCGCGGCGAAGCCGTCCGGGCCGGTGAGGAAGTACTCCGCGAGACACAGGTGAGCGTCGTAGACGATCGGCTCCATGTTCGCGCGCATACGCATCGACTCGGCCAACTCCTCGGCGAACCGTTCGCGCCATGTCCCTTGCGCCATGGCGACCTTCGCAAGGATCACCGCCGCCTCACCCAACTCGCGACCGAGGCCGGAGTCGAGCGCGATCGCGCGCGCTTCGGTGGCCGCGCGTTCGGCTTCACCGAGGTCGCCCCGATTCATGTGCACCAAGGCCCAGGCGAGCAGCGCGTGCGCGCGCTCGGCCTGCGACGGAAGCTCCGCGCCCTCCATCGCGAGGACCTCTTCGTAGAGGGAGACGGTGGCCGGATCGGGCCCGACGCCAAGGGTGTCGCGTAAGGCCTCCCGCAGACGCTCGAACTGGCGGATCGACGCGCGGCGTTCGCCGGCGTCGAGGTGCCGGCGCATGAGGGCGCGCGCGGCTTCTTCGTCGGTGGGGTCTTCCTCAGACAATCGATCCCAGAATGCCCCACCGCGAAGCATCTCGAGGAAGCGCCTGTTCAGCCGGGCCCGTGGCTCGGCGGTCCAGGATTCGTAACGGTCGTCGGGGAGCAGCTCGCCCCCGTACAGCGCCGCCGCGTTGCCGTAGGCCGCGGCGTCACCGGCCTCCAGCGCTCTCGCCGCGGCAGCTTCGAAGCGCTCGACGTCGGTCGCGACCGCGGCGCCACGCCAAAGGACCAGCACCCCCATCTCGTTGACGATCGCCGCCTCATCCCCGAACGCGAGCCGAGCGAAGTGCGTGGCCTTGCGGAGATTGGTCCCAGCCGCCGGCGGGTCGCTCTCGGGCCAGAGCGCCTCCATCACCTGCTCGCGATGCATCCGCTGCCCGGGCGCCATCCCAAGGAGTTTGACAACGTCCGCAGCCCGGCGGCTTCGCCAGGCATCGCCCGAGACCGGGATGCCGTCCACCACCACCGAGAACCCCCCGAGAAGCCCGATGTCGATCTTCCTCGCCATGGGCGGAATCGTACGCGTGTGCACTCGACACAGGCCAGGCCGGGCAACGGAACGGTAGCGGAACGGTCGGATCTCTACCGTGACGTGCAGAGGAGGTGAGGAACGTGGCGCTGTACATGGACGTGCACAACGAGCTGCCGGAGGGGACGACGGCGGCCGAGGTCGCAGGAGCGCATGCGGCAGATCTGCGGGTTCAGGAACGCTTCCGCGTGCACTACCTGAACTACTGGGTGGACGAGGCAGGGGGCAAGGTCTTCTGCCTCGTCGAGGCGCCGGATGCCGCCGCCGCACACGCGGTGCATCGGGAGGCACACGGGCTGGTCGCCGACGAGATCTACCCGGTGG
>JBBDRY010000118.1:0-1891 GCA_040905225.1 Chloroflexota bacterium
GACGTCACACTGCCCGGACGACCCCTGCCACGCGGCTCTCTCCATCCCCTGATCGAGACGCAGCGCGAGATCGCGCGCATCTTCGGCCAGTTCGGGTTCGTCGTCTACGAGTCGCCCGAGGTCGAGACCGACGAGCTGAACTTCCAGTTGCTCAACATTCCTGTCGATCATCCCGCGCGGGACCTGTGGGACACGCTCTACGTGGACGGCACGGACCGCCGCTATTTGCTGCGTACTCACACCTCGCCGGGCCAGATCCGACTGATGCGCGAATCTCCGCCGCCTATAAGGGCCGTGCTGCCCGGGCGCTGCTATCGATACGAGGCAGTCGACGCCAGCCACGGCTTCGAGTTCTTCCAGGTCGAGGGACTGATGATCGACGAGGGCACGACACTCGCCCACCTGCGCGGATTGCTCGACGAGTTCGCCCACGCGATGTTCGGCGCGGGGACGCGGACGCGGTTCCGGCCCGGCTACTACCCGTTCACCGAGCCCTCGGTGGCGTTCGACATCAGCTGCACGATTTGCGGCGGAGTTGGCTGCCCGGCGTGCAGCACCGGCTGGCTGACCATCCTCGGCGCGGGCATGGTCCACCCGGTCGTGTTGCGCAACGTCGATCTGGATCCGGAGCGATACCAGGGTTTCGCGTTCGGCATGGGCACCGACCGGATCGCGATGCTCCGTCATGGCATCCCGGACATCCGTGCGTTCTTGGACAACGACATGCGCTTCCTGGAGCGGTTCTAACCATGCGTGTCCCGCTGTCGTGGCTGCGCGACTACGTCGATTTCGACCTGCCGCCAGAGCGCCTTGCCGAGCGCCTGACGATGCTCGGACTGGAGGTCCAGTCCATCGAACCAATCGGTGCCGACTGGTCGTCCGTCGTCGTCGGAGAGCTGCTCGAGGTGACTCCGCATCCGAACGCCGATCGGCTGTTGCTGACCAAGGTGCGCGTCTCGGAGTCGGATGCGCCGCTTGCCATCGTGTGCGGCGCGACGAACATCGCGGTCGGCCAGCGCGTGCCGGTGGCCCTTCCCGGCGCGGTTTTGCCAGGCGGCCGGCAGATCGGCGTCTCGACGATCGCTGGCAGCGAGAGCCGCGGCATGCTCTGCTCTGGCGCGGAGCTTGGGCTCACGGCCGACGGGGACGGGATCCTCATCCTGTCGGATCTGGACACGAAGCTCGGCCAGCCGCTCACCGACCTGGTCGGGGACACCGTGCTGGACATCGACGTCAAGCCCAATCGAGGCGATCTGCTGTCGATGATCGGCCTCGCTCGAGAGGTCGCCGCGATAACTGGCTCACGCGTCCGCTGGCCGGACATCAAGGTGCCTGAATCGGGCGATTCGACGAACGACCACCTGTGGGTGGAGGTGGCCGACAAGAGGCTCTGCCCGCGCTTCGTCGGCCGCTACGTGGACGGCCTCACGACCGGACCGTCCCCTGTCGCCGTTCAGCTGCGCCTGTCCGCGGCCGGCATGCGCCCCATCACGAACGCGGTGGACGCCAGCAACTACGTCATGCTCGAGCTGGGCAAGCCGATCCACGTGTTCGACGCCGCGTCGGTAAGCGGAGGCACGATCATCGTCCGCCCCGCGCGCGAGGGGGAGAAGCTGGAGACGCTCGACCACGTCGAGCGCACGCTGACCCCCGACACGCTGGTTATCGCGGACGCCGGCGGGGCACTCGGCATCGCCGGCGTCATGGGCGGGGCACACAGCGAGGTTGGGCCGGCCACCACCGCGGCGATCGTCGAGTCGGCGATATTCGATCCGGTGTCCATCCGGCGCACGGCGCACCGTTTCGGCCTCAGGAGCGAGGCCAGCCTCAGGTTCGAGAAGGGCCAGGAGTCCCGATTGGCCCGCTTGGGGGCCGATCGAACAGCGCAGCT
>JBBDRY010000118.1:1991-19262 GCA_040905225.1 Chloroflexota bacterium
ATCCACGGCTGGCTGGACGGGGCACCCTGGCAGGCCAACAATCTTGGACTCCTGTTCGCGGGAAACTGGGCGCCACCGTCGTGGGTCGAACCGCCCAGGCAGGTCCAACTCGAGGACCTCAAGGGCGTCATCGAGTGGCTGGCCGAGCGTCTCCACCTGGGCCCCGTGAATTACGTCCACAACTACGCCATGAAAGGCGTCGAGCACCCTCACCGAGTCGCACTAGCGCGGGTCGGCGGTGCGGAATCAACGGTGATCGGGCGCGTTGGCGAGTTCGATCCGCGCTACCTGGCCGCCTACGAGATCAAGGCCGAGCGTGCCGTCTTCGCCGTGCTCGACGTGGCGAAACTCGCCGAGGCAGCCGCGCTGGTGCCGCAGGTGCGCGACGTGGACAGGCTGCCGCCAGTGGAGCGCGACATTGCGGTGATCGTCGGTCGCGATGTAGCGGCAGCGGACGTGGAGGCGGCAATCCGCGCTCACGCTGGTCCAAACCTGGCCGCGCTGGCACTATTCGACAGATACCAGGGCCCGCCGCTGGGGGCCAACGAGATCAGCCTCGCGTATCGACTCCGATTCCAGCCCGAGGACACGCCTCTCACGGAGGCACAGGTCGAGCAGGCAGTGGCAGCAGTCACGGACGCTCTCGGTCGCGAGGTTGGGGGGCGGGTACGCAGTGGAAGTTGACATTGCCCTGGTCGTGCTGCTTGCCGCGGCGTTCCTGCTCGGAGTGCTGCGTGGCGCCGTAAGGCAACTCATCGTTCTCGGGGCCTGGCTGGTCACGTTCATCGTCGCGGCATACCTGCGCGTCATCGTCGGCGACTGGATCGCCTCGAATGCATCGGAGTACTCGCGCGAGCACGTCGAGATGCTTGCCTTCCTGGCCAGTTTCCTGGTGCTCTTCTCGCTTGCCGTGCTGGTAATCGAGATCGGCGGAAGCACGATCCGTGTCACAGAGCGCGTGGCCCTGGACGAGGTGCTGGGAGGTTTCCTCGCGCTCGGCGCGACGCTGCTCGCGATCGCCTCGGTAGCGATTGCGCTCGAAACCTATTACGCCGCGAGTCCGCCAGTCGGGGCAGCCGAGCTCGACATCGTTCGCGAGCTTCACCTGGCGTTCGACCGCTCGGGCATCGTTCGCGCGATGCATGACTCGCTGATCCCCGGCCTGATCGCGTTGCTTGGACCTCTCCTGCCACAGGACGTCCGCCTGATCATCCGCTGAACGGAAGCATGTGCTGGGACTCGCCGACCGACCGACCGACCTATCTTCAGCGCCAGCCGCTGCCGCGCTCGTTCTTCTTGCGCCCAACACTGGAGGTTGCCCGAGACCTGCTCGGCGCCTGGCTGTGCCGCGAGACTGCGGAAGGCCTGACAGTTGGGCGGATCGTGGAAACAGAGGCCTACGGCGGGCCCGGGGACCTGGCCAGCCACGCCCGCGCCGGCCGAACGCGCCGCACCACGCCGATGTTCGGCGAGGTCGGTCACGCCTACGTCTACCTGGTCTACGGCATGCACGAGTGCCTGAACGTGGTCGCCCACGGAGATGGAACCGAGGCCGGCGCCGTGCTCCTGCGTGCGATCGAGCCCCTCGTTGGCGTCGATCTGATGCGCACGCGGCGCGGCCGCGTCACGGACCCACCATTTCGGCTGGCCTCCGGGCCGGCACGACTGTGCCAGGCGATGGCGGTCGACAGATCGTTCGACGCTCACGACCTGACTACTGGAAACGGACTCTGGCTGGCAGAGCCCGATCAGCCGCCGGAGGCGGGCGACATCGTCAGCGGGCCGCGCGTCGGCGTGGAGTACGCGGGCGAGTGGGCAACCCGACCCTGGCGTTTCTGGCTGACCGGCAACCCGTCCGCGTCGCGCCGCTGATCCATGTGGCACCCCAGATATGACTGACGCGCGCAGCCAGGAGCTGCTCGAGTTCCCGTTGATTCGCGCTCGCGTCGCGGACCACACCGCGTTCGCCCCGTCGCGCCGCCTGGCCGAGGGTTTGTCGCCCAGCTCGGATCCCATCGTCGTCAAGCGGATGCTCGACGAGACGGACGAGGCTCGCGATCTGCTGTCGCGGCGGCCTGATGTGGGAGTTGGCGGGGCGCGCGACATCGGCCAGCTGGTGCTCCGTGCTCGCCGCCGAGGGCGGCTGTCGGGGAACGAGCTGCTGGAGATCCTCGAAACGCTGGTTGCGGCAGGCCGCCTCGCGGACGTGCTGCGCGACGAGCGGCCGCCGCTGCTGCACGAGCTCGGCCGATCGATCAAGCCCTTGCCCCAGCTGCGGGCGCGGCTCGAACAGAGCCTCGATCCCAGCGGTGAGCTGCTCGATGGCGCATCACCAGCGCTCGGCGGCCTGCGACGGGCCGTGCGCGTTGCCTACGAGCGGCTGCGCTCGAAGCTCGAAACTCTGGTCCACGGCAGCGAGTTCGCATCCGCGCTCCAGGAGCCCCTGGTCACGCTGCGCAACGGCCGCTACGTGATCCCAGTTCGCGCCGACCAGCGCGGCCGGGTCAAGGGCATCGTCCACGACCAGTCGGGCAGTGGCCAGACGCTGTTCATCGAGCCGCTCGTGATCGTGGAGCTGGGCAACACCTGGCGCGAGGCACAGCTGGCCGTAGAGGCGGAGGAGGAGCGGATCCTCGACGATCTCTCGGCGCTCGTCGACGGCCAGGCAGATGCGCTCGACGAGACGCTCGCAGTGCTCGCAACCTTCGACTTCTGGACTGCTCGCGCCCGGTTGGCCGGGGAGCTGGACGGCGTTCGGCCGGAGACCGTCAAGGCCGACGACGTTGAATTACTGTCGGCGCGCCACCCGGGCCTGACGGGGCGAGTTGTGCCGATCGACATTCGCCTCGGTGGCGAGGTCCGTGCCCTGGTGATCACAGGGCCCAACACCGGCGGCAAGACCGTCGCGCTGCGCACTTTGGGGCTCCTGGCACTCATGCACCAGTCGGGGCTGCACATCCCGGCCGCGCCAGGCAGCCGCCTGCCCGTGTTCCGTGACGTGTTCGCGGATATCGGCGATGAGCAGTCCATCGCCCAGTCTCTCTCAACATTCTCTGGCCATATGCGCTCGATCGTGCGCATAGTCGAGGCGGCGGGACCCGGCTGCCTGGTGCTGCTCGACGAGCTTGGAGCGGGCACCGATCCGACCGAGGGATCCGCGCTCGCCCAGGCCCTGCTCGACCATTTCATCGCCGCTGGCGCGCTTATCGCCGCCACGACTCACTACGCCGAGCTCAAGACGTATGCCCACAACACTGCGGCTGCCAGGAACGCATCGGTCGAGTTCGACCTCGAGACGCTCAGCCCGACCTACCGGCTGACGATCGGCCTGCCGGGCACCAGCCATGCCTTCGCCATCGCAGAGCGCCTGGGCCTGCCGGAATCGCTCGTTGATGACGCGCGAGCGCGGCTGGGCGAGGCACAAGAGGAGTTCGAACGGACTCTGGCGTCGATCAAGGAGGCGCAGCTGACTGCCGAGGAGTCTCTGGCCCGCGCGGCAGACGCCGAGGAGCGCGCACGCGCGGCGCGGCGCGAGGCAGAGGACGAGCGAACAGTAGCCCGCCGCGAACGCGAGTCCGCGGTGGCCGATGCCCGAGCGGAGGCAAAGCGGGCCCTTGACGAGGTCCATGCCGAGATCGCCGCGGCGCGCGAGCTATTGGCACGAACGACGTTGACCGAGGCGCGGCTGGAGGAATCAGCCGCGCGGCTGGAAGAGAGCGTCGGCACGCTGGTAGGGGAGGGCGCCTCACGAGCGGCCCCGTCCGCTCCCGGTGAGGCGGATTCGGCGGAGATCAAGGTCGGCGCGAGCGTCCGCTCGCGCGACGGTTGGGAGGGGACCGTGGCCGAGATCGACGAGCGATCAGGTCAGGCGACCATCGCGGCTGGGTCGCTGCGCATCAACGTGCCACTGAGCGACCTCGAGATCCTTACCGGACCTGCGGCTGCCTCGGCCAGCCGTCGCGGTGATCTGGCCCAGGCTCCAACGAAGCCCGCGCCACGTGCCGTTCCGTCGAGCCTCGACCTGCGTGGCGCTCGCGTGGAAGAGGCGCTCGAGATGCTCGATTCATATGTCGACCAGGCGGCGGTCGCGGGCGCTCCACGCGTAACCGTGATCCACGGCCATGGTTCGGGCGCGCTGCGCGACGCCCTGCGTTCTCAGCTGACCGGACATCCACTGGTCAAGTCGTGGCGACCCGGCGAGCGCGGCGAAGGCGGCGACGGAGCGACGATCGTCGAGTTCTAGCTCGGCAGGAAGATCACTGACGGTGTTCGAATTTGGGCTGTTCGGCTGACCGTATAGCCTCGGCGCCAACGGTCGGCGGGCGAGCCGCTCGCAGATCGCCGTCCTGGGCCCGGGTCGTGCCCTGACGGTGGAAGATGCGCAGCCCGGAACGCGTTTCATGCTCATGGCCGGCAAGCCGAACGGAGAGGAGCCCGTCTACAACGGACCGTACGTGGACTGATGGCCGTCGGCGCCCGCCATGGGCACGTCCGTCGTGAAGCGCGTCCGTCCCCGCTGCTCAGCGCAACCCCACGCTTCGCGGCTATCGGTAGTGCAGCCAGGCCCGACTTCAGCGCAGCCCGAGTCGGTCGGAGCCGTCGGCCTCGATCGACTCGATGAGTCGGGCTAGGGCGTCGAGTGCCTCGAAATGCGGTGCCTCATCCTCTGGGACGCCGGCGAGCATTTCGATCTCCATGCCCCAAAAGATGCTCCCGACGAGGGTGACGAGGACGCGGGGAGAGACCGGGAGCTCGAGCTGGAGCGACTCCGCCCACTCTCGGATGGCACCTTCCACCAGCTCCCGCCAGCCGTGAACAGCCGATCGCCAGTGCTCGGCCAGCTCCGCATCGGCAAGGCCGGCTGCCCATAGCTCCCACAGGATCCGGACGTAGCCGGACCGGACGTCCTCGCGGAGGTAGTCGCACGCCGTCCGCCACTTCTGGGAGAGAGGCCCCGGGCTGGCATACAGCTCGCGCTGCCGCGGCAGCAGCTCGGCGTTCTGATGCTCTAAGACCTGGACGAGGAGACCACGCTTGCCGCCGAAGTGGTAGTGGACCAGCGACAGCTGGACCCCGGCTCGGTCCGCGACCGCCCTCGTCGTCATCGCGGCATATCCCTCATCCCGCAACACCTCGCGCGCTGCCGTCACGATCTGAAGGCGGGTGGCCTTCCCGCGCGCCATGCGGCGATCGAGTGGAAGAACCTCGCTTGACATCGCGGCCGATTGTACCCTACGGTTAATAGGTCGACCGACCAAGTTTCCCCGTTGCGGCCATCGGCTGAGGAGGACGAAATCGATGCGAGCCCGAGATCCTGATGCGGCGGGCTTTGCAGTCAATGAGGGCGTGCGGGTGGCTTGGGAGAGCTTCGGGGACGGCGCGGCGCCGGTGCTCTTCGTGCCGACCTGGAACGTCGTCCATTCGCGCATATCGAAGATGCAGGTAGCCTCGCTCGCCCGCCGCCACCGAGTTGTGACCTACGACCCGCGGGGCAACGGGCGGAGCGACTGTCCGGCCACCGGATACCGCTACGAGGATCACTACCGGGACGCGCTGGCGGTCATGGACGCCACCGGGCTGGCGCGCGCGTCGGTGGTGGTCGCCTCTTCCGGAGTGAACTCGGCCGTGCTGCTCGCGGCTCGCCATCCGGAGCGCGTCGCGCGCCTCGTCATCGTCGGGGCGTCGCCGGCACTCGACGACCGCGAGCCCGACCCCGACTTCTGGCGCGAGCGGGAGCGCTACATGGGCTGGGAGAAGTGGAACGCCCCCTACTGGCTTGCCCATTACGAGGACTTCCTCTGGTTCTTCATGGAGGAGGCGTTCACCGAACCGCACTCAACCAAGCCGATCGAGGACGCCGTCGGCTGGGGGCTGGAGACAACCCCGCAGCTCCTGGTGCAGGGCATGCGGGAGCGGCGTGAGGAGCGCTTCAACCTGCGACCCCTGCTCGCTCAGGTCCAGTGCCCGACCCTCGTCGTGCACGGCGATGGCGACCATCTCTCGCCACTCGACGTGGGCGCGGCGATGGCCGATGCAATTCCCGATGCCCGCCTCGTCGTGTTCGAGGGTTCGGGGCATCGGCCGGACATTCGCGATCCGGTCAAGTTCAACCTTCTCCTCTTCGATTTCCTGAGCGGAGATGAGCCGCCGCACGATCGGCGGATCACGCGTGCCGCGCATCGGCCTCGCCCGCGGGCGCTGTACATCTCGAGCCCAATTGGGCTCGGCCATGTCGCGCGTGATCTAGCGATCGCGAACGAGCTGCGCCGCCTACGGCCTGACCTCGAGGTCGTGTGGCTGGCCCAGCATCCGATCACGACCGTCCTGGAGGCCGCGGGCGAGACGATCCATCCCGCGTCCAGGCACCTGGCCAGTGAGTCGGCGCATGTCGAGTCGGAGATGGGCGAGCACGAGCTTCGCGTCTTCGAGGCCTGGCGCCGGATGGACGAGGTTCTGCTTGCCAACTTCATGCTCTTCCACGAGGTGGTGCGCGACGATCGCTACGACCTGTGGCTCGGCGACGAGGCGTGGGAGCTCGACCACTACCTCCACGAGAACCCCGAGCTCAAGTCGGCGCCCTACGTGTTCATGACCGACTTCGTCGGCTGGCTGCCGATGGACGACGGCGAGGGCTCCCGTGAGGCGCTCCTCGCCGCGGACTACAACGCCGAGAACCTCGAGCAGGTCGAGCGCTACCCGTACGTCCGTGACGCCGCCCTGTTCGTTGGCACGGCGGCCGACGTGGTGCCGCGCTCATTCGGGCCCGGCCTGCCGTACATCCCCGACTGGGTGGAACGGCAGTTCGACTTCCCGGGCTACATCCTGCCCTTCGAGCCGGCCGACTACGCCGACACCGAGCGCATCCGGCGTGAGCTGGACCTCGATCCCAAGCGACCGCTCATCGTGGCGACGGTCGGCGGATCAGGGGTCGGGGTCTACCTCCTCCGGCGCATCGCCGAGGCCTTCCGCCTGCTCCGACGGAACGTGCCCGACGCCCGACTTCTCGTCGTCGCCGGGCCACGTATCGACCCGGCCGCCATTGAGCCGGTCGAGGGCATGGACGTCGTCGGCTACGTGCGCGACCTTTTTCGGACCCTGGCCGCCTGCGATCTGGCAGTCGTCCAGGGCGGCCTGACGACGACTATGGAACTCGTCGCGACGCGCCGGCCGTTCATCTACGTGCCCTTGCGCGGCCACTTCGAGCAGAACCTCCACGTCGTCCACCGCCTCCGGCGCTACGGGGCACCCCCGCCGACGAGCTACGAGGACGCCACGCCGCAGCGTCTCGCCGAAGAGATGTTCGAGCGTCTTGGTCGTGACGTGACCTACGCGCCGGTCGAGTCGGGTGGCGCGGCGCGGGCGGCCGAGCTGATCGCCCCGCTGATCGAGGAGCGGAAAGGCACCACAGCAAGCAGTGCCCGGGTAATGGTCGGCTAAGGCCCGATCCCCGGGGCGGAAAGGAGCGACGCGATGCATCAGCCGATCGGACAGCTAACGCTGGAGATGAAGGCCGGCGACGTCGAGACGCGCGGCGACGAGTGGGGCGAGATCCGAGTCCGGACGGTCGATCTGCCGCCGGGGATGGACTTCACACCGCTGTTCAAGGGTCTTCCCGGCGACCTCTGTCAATGTCCCCACTGGGGCTACATGACCGGTGGGTCCCTCCGACTCCGGTACGCGGACGGCACGGAGGAGCTGACCCGGGCCGGCGACCTCTACTACTGGCCACCGGGTCATACCGGCCTGACGGAGGAAGGAACTACCTTCATCGAATTCAGCCCGGCTGCCGAGATTCGGCCCGTGCTGCAGCACCTCGCCGCCCAGATGGCCGGCTGAACGCGCCATCACCAAGAGCCGGTCCCGGCCAGATGTGCGAGTGACCGGCCGTCGGCGGCGAGGGGCGGACGAACGACCTGCACAGGTGGAGCGTTGTGCCGCGTCCTAGAGCTTGGTACCGGTATGGGTTTGCCAAAGCGGCGCCAAGGGCCTGTACGACACGTATGGCGTTCACAGCGGCGTGGTTCCAGCTCAGCGACCAATCAGACGAGGCGGCCTGGTGGATTCGCAAGTCGGGTGGTGATCATTACCTCGAGCATCTCGAGCGACTCCGCGAGTGGGTCGCCCAGCTCGTCGGGCGGCGCCCCCCTGAGGTCTAGCTCGCCTCAGGTGCGGGTGGCACCGGCGTGTCGATCGGTGGCGGGGTGATCTCGATCGTCGGCGGCGGTGGCAGCGTGGGCGGCGGCTCGGTCGGCGGCGGTGGCAGCGTCGGCGTCGGTGGCGGAGGCTCCGTGGGTGGCGGCGGCGGTTCGGTCGGCGGCGGTTCGGTCGGCGGCGGAGGTGTGACCTCGAATGTCGGCTCAAGGCTCGGGCTGAAGCTCGGCTCCAGACTGGGCGAGACGCTCGGAGATGGCGAGGGCAGGGCAGCGCATGAGTCGGTCGGAGCGAATGGCGCACCCCAAGACTTGCCGTATGGCGTCCAACCGGGATTGAAGATGTAGCTCGTCTTGGTCTTGACCTCAGGATCAGGCCCACCGGGCGTGCCCGGGCCCTGTTTGGCGCGCGCGATCCAGTCGAGGTTCGCCCGTTGCCAGTCCGGGTGCCCCGCCTCCACGCCTTCCAATGCCAGGAAACCCTTCGTCTCCGGCCCGCCCGCGCAGCCCTCGACCCACAGGACGTACGGGTTCGGTGCGTCAGGTGGCGCCAGCGGGTTGACCACAACCTGCAAGCCCAACTTGGTGGTGTCCTCGCCGGGGACGGTGCCGTCGATGAAGACCTCGTTGACCGTGCGCGTGGTAAGGGCCGTGGGGCGCATGCCGCTCCACGCGTCGACCTCGGCCTCGACTATGCCCGGCGGTCGTTGGAAATCCTGGATGGGCCAGTCGGCAGTGACCTCCTGGAGGAAACCGTGCCACATCGGAGCGGCAGCGTCGGTCGAAAGCACGGGGTTCTCCGGGGTCAGCACGGGCGAGCCATCGCTGTTGCCGTTCCATGCGCCGACCACCAGCGCGTATTGGCCAGCCTGGCGGTCAGCCTCGGCCGGGGGCGCCACGTACCCGAACGCGACGAGATCGTTGGCGTCCTGGCTGGTGCCGGTCTTGATCGTCGCCGGTCGCCGCCCGCCAGGGCCCTGAATGGCGAAGTCGCCCCAGACTCGGTTCAGGTCAGGGTCCGTGTTGCTGGCCAGGATGTTCGTCATCACGTACGCCGCCTGCGGGCTGACGACCGTGTCCTGCACCGTCGGCTCGTACGGAGGCACGAGATCCGCGCCGGCCATGTCGGTGATCTGCAGGATGTGTGTGTAGCCCACCTTCACGCCGCCGTTGGCGAGCGTTCCGAAGGAGACGGCCACGTCCCGCGGATGCGTTACTTCCGTGCCCAGGGTCAGCGACAAGCCTGCCTGGGGCGTCGCGTTCTGGAACGTCATGCCGAATCGGCTCGCCATCTCGAACACGTGGGTGACGCCGTTGATGGCCTGCGCCTTGACGGCCGGGATGTTGAGCGACATCTGGATGGCACTGCGCATGCGCATGGGTCCGCGCTCGAGCAGGTCGAAGTCCTTGGGCGTGTAGCCGCTCGAGTTGTCGAACGTTGTCGTGACGTCCATGAACATCGACGACGCGGTCATCGTCCCGTCGTTGATGCCAGTGACGTAGTTGAACGGCTTGAACGCCGACCCGGGCTGCCGCCAGCCGTCGCCGAGCACGTCGAACTGGTGCTGGAACTGCGGGCTGGCAAGGTCGTCGCGGTAGTAGCCCGCGCTGCCGACATAGGCCACGATCTCGCCCGTCTGGTAGTCCATCACGATCATCGCGCCGTTGTTGACCTGGAGGGCGCGCAGCTTGCGCATCCAGCGTTCGTAGGGCACGCCGAGCTCGGCTGCGTACGCCTCGGGATCGTCGTCATGGGGCAGGATGACCGCGGCGGTGACCCATTTTTCCGCCGTCTGCTGGAGTTCGGCGTCCAGCGTGCTGATGATGCGCAGGCCGCCGCGCTCCAACTCGGGGCATGTCTCGGCGTCAGCGCACAGCTTGGCCGCGAGTTCCTCGCGCAGCGCCCAGATGAAGTGCGGCGCCAGCCACTGGCGCAGCTCGGGTTCCTGCGGCGTGAGGATGATCGGCTCGTTCTTGGCGGCTCGGAGCTCCTCGGGGCTGTATTCGTCGCCCGTGAGCACGAGTCGGGACGGATCGTCCGCCATCTGGTCGAGGATCCTGTTCCGTCGATAGACGATCGTGATCCGTTCGTTGAGCGGGACGTAGAGCGTGCCGTCGTCGGCCACCACGGCGTTCCGGACGAGGTCGTAGGAAGAAGGGGACTGGGGCAGCCCGGCGAGGAGCGCGACCTGGCCCAGTGTCAGACGGTTGAGGTCCTCGACGCCGAAGTAGCTGCGTGCGGCCGCCTTGATGCCGTACGCGCCGTTGCCGTAGTAGTTCTGGTTCAGGTAGGCGGTGATGATCTGCTCCTTACCGGACTCGCCCGGATAGGCGTCCGTGACGCGCACCGACTGGATGATCTCCTTGATCTTGCGCTCGATCACCCGGTCCGGGTCGCGCACGAGCTCGGGATCGAGCAGGCGCTGGCGCACGAGCTGTTGGGTGATGGTTGACGCGCCGCGCTCGCGGCCGCGGAACGTGTCGAGCATCGCCGAGGCGATACCGACCGGGTCGACGCCGGTGTTGGTCCAGAACGATCGGTCTTCGGTGGACGTGGTCGCGTCGATCAGGATCGGTGGAATCTGCTCGAAGATCACCGGCTCGCGCGCCTCGCCGGCGTTGAATCGGGCCAGCTCGACCTCTCCCGTGCGGTCGTAGACGACCGATTCGGAGATGAATTCGAGGTTGTCGAGCTCGGCCGTGTCGGGCAGGCCCTGGCTGTACGCTGCGAACACGCCGACGACCAGCACGAGGCCGCCGATGGCCACCATGGCCATTACGGCGAAGACGAACATGGGTAGTGCGACTGCCAGCTGGCGCCCGACGCCGCGCCCGCGCCTGGGCTGCGATTCGTCGATGCGCCGTGCCTGCCGACTGTCTCGGCCGTTCTGCATCTGCGGCCATTCTCTAGCATTGACGCCGTGGACGTACCGAATGGGCCGAACGGGCTACTCGCCGAGCTGACGTGGCGCGGCCTGTTGCAGGACGAATCAGAAGGCCTGGCCGAGCGCCTGACGCGCGGACCGATCAGCGGCTACTCCGGCTTCGATCCGACTGCCCCGTCGCTCCACGTCGGCAACCTGTTGCCGATCCAGATGCTGGTCCATCTGCAACGCACCGGCGCCGGGACGCCGGTTGCTGTGGTCGGTGGCGGGACGGGCATGATCGGCGATCCATCAGGCAGGAGCGCCGAGCGCAACCTGCTCGACGACGTGACGCTCGACGCCAACCGCGCCGGCATCCGAGCCCAGCTGGAGCGCTTTCTCGATTTCTCGGGCGAGCGCGGAGCGCGCCTTTTCGACAACCGCGACTGGCTGGCGAAGTACGGCCTGATTGAGTTCCTCCGCGACATCGGCAAACACTTCTCGGTCGGTTACATGCTCGCCAAGGAGTCGGTCCAGGCCAGGCTCGCGACAGGCATCTCGTTCACCGAGTTCTCGTACATGACCCTTCAGGCGGCCGACTTCCTGCGCCTGTACCAAGACCACGGCGTCGAACTGCAGATGGGCGGTGCCGACCAGTGGGGCAACATCACTGCCGGCACCGAGCTGATCCGTCGCGTGGTCGGCACGGGGGAGGGGGGCGAGTCGCTTGCGTTCGCGCTCTCGTGTCCGTTGCTGCTGACATCGAGCGGGTCGAAGTTCGGCAAGACGGCCGCGGGGACGGTGTGGCTGTCGCCCGAGATGACCTCGCCGTACGCCTTCTACCAGTATTGGATCGACCAGGACGACCGCGACGTGGGCATGATGCTTCGCCGCCTCACTCTGATGACGGCCGACGAGGTGGCCGATCTCGAGCGAGCGCAGGCTGCTTCGCCGGGCGACCGACCTGCCCAGCGGGCATTGGCGTTCGATTTGACCGCGCGGGTCCATGGTAGGGAAGAGGCGGAGCGCCAGGTCCGAGTCGCAGAGGCCGCGTTTTCGGGCGCGCCGATCAGGGATCCGGAAGTGTTGGACGCGCTCTTTGGCTCTCTGGATCACTTCGAGTTCGGTTCGGAAGAGACTGGGCTCGACGCCCTGGGCTTCGCGGTCGCCAGCGGGCTCTATCCGTCGCGTTCGGAGGCACGGCGCCAGATCGAGCAGGGCGGACTGTCGATCAACGATACGCGGGTGACCGCCGTGGACGCGCCGCTGCCCGAGCCGGTAGGGGGACGCTACTTCGTGCTTCGCGCCGGTAAGAAGCGCATGCTCATCTCCCGCCGCCGCTCGGCGTAGCCCGGCACGCCACGTGGGCATCTGAGTCGCTCACTGGCATAAAGCCCGCCGAGACCATTTCCGTTATGCGACTGAGCGACTCACCCAGGTAGGTATCGAACTCAGCGCCGGAGAGCAGTCACGACGCTCAGCAAACGCTCGTTCTCCGCGCGGCTGCGCACAGTGAGTCTGAGGTGGCCGCGCAGCGGGTTGGCCGGCCCGAAAGTGCGCGGAACGATGCCCGCGCGGAGCAGACCCTCCGCGGCGCGCTCGGCCGCCTCGTGATCGCCGATCCGGACGAGCAGAAAGTTCGTCGCGCTGCGCCACGCGAGCCAGCCGAGCCCCTCGAGTCGATCCCACATCCAGTCGCGCTCCTCGGCCACCAGTTGGGCATTGCGCACCGCGTACTCAGGTGCCTTTAGGGCGCGAGTTGCGACGTGCGCCGAGATCGTGGAGATGCTGCCGGGCGGACGGACGCGTTCTAGACGCTCGATGACCGACCGACCACCCACGCCGAAGCCGACACGCACGCCGGCGAGGGCAAACGCCTTCGACACCGTACGCACCGCGAGCAGGTTGTCGTACCTGGTGGGCCACGAAAGCACGGTTGAGCCGACGAACTCGTGGTACGCCTCATCGACGACGACAAGGGGCGGATCCGGAAAGGCCGCTGCCGCCCGGACTACCTGCTCGAGGTTGGCCTCCGGCTCTTCGCACGCGGTCGGGTTGTTAGGCGAGCAGAGCCACACGACGCGGACTTCTGACAGGCGAGCGACGACGGCCGGGACGTCGAGTTCGAAGCTCTCACCGCCGCCCAGGCGGGGCACGGACACGATTCGGGCCGCGCGTTGTGACGTGAGGACGCCGTACATCGGGTAGGTCGGGATCGGTACGAGTGCGGCCGAGCCCGCGGGTAGGTACGCCTTTGCCACGAGGTCGAGAACCTCGTCAGCGCCCGCCCCGACTATGACCTCGTGCGGCTCGACGCCGGTGTACGCGGCGGCGGCCGCCGTCAGATCCGCATATGACGAGTCCGGGTACTCGTTGACTGGCGGATCGAACGGGCCGCGCAGCGCCTCTGGTACGAAGTCGGGCGCAACCGGCGACGTATTCGTGTCGAACCGGAGGATGTCCTCGGGCCGCAATCCATAGCGCGCCGCGATCGCGGCGTCAGATGGCTCCCACGTGTAGACCTGCGAGGCGGACGCCGGCGATTTCCCTGTCTCAGTTTCGGCCATTTGCGTACGCCTGTGCTCCTATGGATACCACTGGGACCCGATTCGGCTCAGGTGTGCTTGCACGGACACATTCGGGTCGGATTGGCCTCGAAACGAGCAGCGCTGTCGTCGTTTGTAATCCCACGAGCACATCCAATCGAGATCGGCGTCGAGTGGTATCCGCACCGACACACGCCCGCTGAGCGATCGGCCGCGTCAGTGCGCGGCTGATTCTTCCTTCGCGTGCGCGTCGATCACCTTCTGTGCCACGTGAGGTGGCACTTCCTCGTAGTGATCTAGCGTCGCCTTGAACATCCCGCGCCCGCCAGAAAGGGACCTCAGCTCCGTCGCGTAATTGAATAGCTCGGCCTGCGGAACGTGGGCTCGAACGACCTGGACGCCGTTTGCGGTGTCCATGCCCAGCACGCGGCCGCGGCGGGTGTTCAGATCGCGGTTGACGTCGCCCATGTACGCCTCGGGGACCTGTACTTCGACGTCCATGATCGGCTCGAGCAGCACTGGCGCTGAGTCCTGGATGCCCTTGCGGGTAGCCAGCTGCCCGGCCAGGCGGAACGAGAGTTCGTCCGAGTCGACCGTGTGGAATGACCCGTCGTAGAGGGTGGCCTTGAAGTCGATCACGGGGTAGCCGGCGATCGGTCCCTTTTCGGCGATGTCCCGGACGCCCTTCTCGACGCCTGCCCAGAACTGGCGCGGAACGGAGCCGCCCACGACCTTCGTCGCGAAGTCCACGCCCGCCCCTGGGTTGGGCTCGATCGCAATCCAGACGTGGCCGAACTGGCCGCGGCCGCCGGTCTGCTTCTTGTGCCTGCCCTCGGCCTGCGTCTTCGAGCGGATCGTCTCCCGGTAGGGGATGCGCGGCGACCGGGTCACGACCGAGGCGCCGAACTTGCGCTTGAGGCGCTCCACGATGACCGCGATGTGGCTTTCGCCCTGCGCCCAGAGGAGCTGCTCGCCAGTCTCCACTTGCCGCTCGACTCGAACGCCGGGGTCCTCTTCGACCAACCGGTTCAAAGCGGATCCGAGCTTGTCGAGGTCTGCCTTGGTCTGCGGCTCGATGGCCACGGGCAGTGATGCCTGCGGAAACTCGATGGGCGCGATCGTGAAGGGCTTCTCGCGTGTGGAGATGGTGTCGCCCGTGTGCGTGTGGACGAGCTTGGCCACGGCGCCGATCTCGCCCGCGGAGATCGTCCCGACCGGGACCGTGTCCTTGCCCTTGACGCGCAGGACCTGGCCGATCCGCTCTTCCTCGCGCCGGCCGGCGTTCCACACGTGGTCGTGCGACGAGATCTTGCCCGAGTACACGCGGAAGTAGGTGAGCCGTCCGACAAATGGGTCGGCGGTGGTCTTGAAGACGTGTGCAACTAGCGGGCCATAGGGGTCGGGTGCGACCTCCGCCTCCTTGCCGGCGCCATCGGTCGCCTTGATCGGGCCCTCCTCGTCGGGGGAGGGGAGATAGCGCATGATCGCGTCAAGCACGCCGTCGATGCCGATGTCGTGCGCGGCAGATGTGACCATCACGGGCGCGAGGATCGAATCGCGCACCCCGCGGTGCAGGCAGGCGTCGAGCTCTTCGTCGCTGATCTCCTCGCCCTCGAGGTACTTCGTCAGCACGTCGTCGTCGGCTTCGGCGGCCGCTTCCAGGAGCTGATCGCGGCGTCGGATCACCTCGTCGTTCAGCTCGGGCGGAATCTCGACCTCGGAGCGCGTGCCCTTCTCCCAGACGTAGGCCTTGCGATGCACGAGATCAACGTAGCCGCGGAATGAGTCCGCCCGGCCGATGGCCAAGTGGAGTGGCGCGATCTTGTTGCCGAAGGCCGTCCGCAGAGCGTCCAACGCGGCGCTCGGATCCGCGTTCTCACGTTCGCAACGGGTGATCACGAAGAGCGCGGCGGTGCCCATCGACCGGGCCAGGCTGACCGCCCGTTCGGTGCCGGATTCGACGCCGCCCGACGCGTCCATGGTGAGGAGCGCGCCGTCGGCGGCGGCAAAGCCCTGGACGACTTCGGCCGCGAAGTCCGCGTAGCCGGGTGTGTCGATCAGGGTCAGCTCGTATTCGCCGTGGTCGGTCGTGGCGAGCGCCAGCGAGAGCGACTGCTTGCGCTTGTGCTCCTCGGGCTCGAAGTCGAGCAGGGTGGTTCCGTCGTCGACCTTGCCCAGCCGGTTGATGGCTCCACAGGTGTGCAGGAGGTGCTCGGCGAGCGTCGTCTTGCCAGAGTCGGAATGACCGGCGAGCACGACGTTACGGAGGCGCGACATGTCTTTGGTCATAGAGGGCAGCATATAGAATCGCTCGCGATGTCCGGCCATTCCAAGTGGTCCCAGATCAAGCGCCAGAAGGGCGCGAATGACGCGAAGCGCGGGGCCGTTTTCACCAAGATCGCGAGGGAGATCTCCATTTCCGCGCGCGAGGGCGGCGGGGATCCCGATGCCAATTACCGTCTGCGGCTGGCGATGGAAAAAGCACGCTCGGTCAACATGCCCGCCGAGAACATCAAGCGCGCGATAGAGAAGGCCGCGGGCGGGTCGGCCGCCGAGCAGTACGAGGAGATCGTGTACGAGGGCTACGGCCCGGGCGGCGTGGCGATCCTGGTCGAGGCGGCAACGGATAATCGCAATCGCACCGCGGCCGACGTACGCGCCATGTTCACCAAGAACGGCGGCCAGCTCGGCGGCGCGGGCGCTGTGGCGTGGCAGTTCGAGCCGCGTGGCGTGGTCGTGGTCGCGCGCAACGGCCACGACCCGGACGACATCGCATTGGCAGCCATCGATGCCGGGGCGGACGACGTTGATACAGAGTCGGACCCGATCGAGGTGCTCACAGACCCGGGCAACCTGGAGTCGCTCCGGACCACGCTCGAAGGCACGGGGGTCAAGGTCGAGTCGGCCGAGGTCACGATGCAGCCGAAAACGCCCATCGAAGTCGACGAGCACGTCGCACGGCAGAACCTGCGCCTGATGGAGGCGCTCGATGACCTCGACGACGTCCAGCGGGTGACCGCGAACTTTGACCTGCCGGCGGAGATACTCGCAGAGGTCGCAGCGATTTGAGGCCTAGCTTCGCAGTGGCACTTCGTGCCCTGCTGCGTGTCGGCAGCAAGCTCCCGGCAGGGCCGGGTGCTCGCCGCCTCCTTGCAACTTGATCGTCCTCGGCATCGACCCGGGCACTGCGGCCACCGGCTACGGAATCGTCGAGCGAACCGGGAGCAAGCTGCGCGTCATCGACTACGGCTGCCTGGAGACGCTGCCGACTCACGCGCTGCCGCAACGCCTGCTCGAGATCCACCAGGGCATCCTCGAGCTCATCGACGCCCACAACCCGCGCTTCGTCGGCGTTGAGCGGCTGTTCTTCAACCGCAATGTCCAGACCGCGTTCGCCGTCGGCCAGGCCAGGGGCGTGGTGCTGCTGGCCGCCGCCGAGCGAGGCCTGCCCGTGTTCGAGTACGGGCCGCACGAGGTCAAGCTCGCCGTCACCGGCTACGGCCGTGCCGATAAGGGGCAGGTTCAGCGGATGGTCCAGGTCATGCTCGGCATGGCGGTCCTGCCGCGACCGGACGACGCGGCCGATGCCCTCGCCGTCGCGATCTGCACGGCACACGGCCAAACCGCAGCCTGATCCCGACCGTCAGCAAGCCGCGTAATCTCGCCAGGCTGTGATCGCCTTCGTTGACGGCACCGTCGCGTCAATCGGCC
>JBBDRY010000119.1:0-3108 GCA_040905225.1 Chloroflexota bacterium
ATTCAAGTTGACTGATTGCGCCACGCAGGCGTTATTTGCCGGTTTGGGCGGCGTTAGTTTGCCGCTTTGGGCGGAGTTAGTTGCCGGCGTCGACCTCGACGGTCATCGGAACGGCGCGTTTAACGGCTTCAGTCACGGGACAGTGGTCGACGGCCCAATTGACGATCTGTTGGATTTGGGTTGCGTCCGAGTTTGTAGCCAGCACTCGGGCCGCGACGCGGGTGCTGAGGGGGCCCGCCGGGACCGATTGGCCCGTGTCATCGCCGATGCCGAGGATGCCCCAGTCGTTGGACTCCGAATCCACGGTGACCTCGACCTCTGTGATGGTCACGCCCAGTTGGGCGGCCCGCATCGCGATCAGGGTTGCGACACAGCTCGCCTCAGCGGCGCGCAGGTACCAACCGGGCGATGCGGTCGTGTTCGTGCCGCCAACGGAGGTCGGCATGTCGGTCGAGATGGTGGCGTCGTTGGGCCCCGTGACGTGGACGGCGAGGCCGTGCGGGTCAGTCAGCTTGGCTGTGGCGGGTGAGTCGGTGTAGGCGGCTTCATCGGGATGGCTGGTGAGGTAGTCGACTGCGCCATCGATGGCTTGTTTGATCTCGGCTTGGCTCATGGTCGGAGTCTAAATGCCGTGGCGAGCCGGAAAGAGGCGGTCGCCCCGGACGGACACCCAGATCAACGCTGGCTCACTGGGAAGTGGCGCGGCCGGGTCCTGGAGCGCGCGGAGCCAGGCGTGGCCGGAGCCGGGGAATCGGGCGCTGAAGAAGTGGCGATGATCGGCGATCAGGCGGCGGTTCCGGGTCGTGGCACGTACGACGAAGCAGCCACCGACCCGGGGAAGTTTGTCTGTGCGCATGCGGGCGGTGGCGTATCGGTCGACCGCATCCATCCTGCGGCCAAAGTCACGCACCGACGCGCCGATGTCGTCGAACCAATCCCAGACGTCCCAGAACGCATACTCGTCGACGGCGTCGGTGGGGTTGCGACGGGTGAGCAGGACGTCAGCCGCACGGGAGGTGCGGGCGTCGCGGTCGATGAACTCCTCGGGCAAGGCCTTCCACTTACCGCCGATACCCAGCCGGATGATCAGCTCCTGATGTCGGAGGTGGACTGCGTCCCGCGGTAGCCCCGCTGCGGACGTCTGCCTGATCCACGCGTCAAGACTCCCACCAACGGCCGCAGCGGCCCTGTTCAGAGTCGGCACCGTCGCTGCGTTGCGCCCAAGTTCCAGCGCACTCCACTCACTCTGCGAGATCCCGCCTCTGTCCGCGGCCCGAGCCTGCGTCTGTCGACTCCTCACGCGGCCGTCCTTGAGCATCCTGCCGAGCTTCTTTGCGAGCTCTATGGACGCCTCGTCGGCCGCGACCTGGAGTGGCGTTCGTTTTGCCGGCCTCTTGCCACGTCCCATACCACTCGGAGTGTGGCGATCGGCACTTATCGCCCGCTTATCCCCTTTCCGGGAGGAAATCGGTCTCCTGAGCGGTGTCGCTGGCCGTCAAATGAGCGTGGATCGGCGGCGCTGCCTCGCCTGGACGATGGCTGCGCGGCTCAATACGATCGATCCACCCGGTCTGCAACACTCTGAGTGGTACGACAGCGGTTTCGGCGCGGTCTCGCCGCGGTTTGGCGGCGGTCTCGGGCGGCGCCAGCGGGTGGGCGCCGCGGTGGGCGCCTAGGGGAGGGAGCGGACCATGCCGCCGTCGACTGCGACGATCGCGCCTGTGACGTACGAGGCGGCCGGGGAGAGCAGGAACGCGCCTACGCGGCCGACCTCGGCGGCATCGCCGTAGCGTCCCAACGGTATGCGCGAGATCGACTGCTGCTGGACCTCCTCCACGCTGATCCCCGCGCTCTGGGCACGGCCCGCGTCGAGCGTGGCGATGCGGTCCGTGGCGACCCGGCCGGGCGCGATGCCGTTGATCCGCACCGGCGCGATCTCGGGCACGAGCGATTTGATCAGTCCCGCCAGGCCCGGCCGGAGAAAGTTGGACGTCGTGAGTGCCGTGATCGGCTCGCGCACTGACGAAGACAGGATCACGAGCACGGACCCGAACTCGCTCTCACGCAGCGACGGCAAAGCAGCGCGGATTAACCGCACGGTCGACCACAGGGTGCCGTCCAAAGCCCGCTGCCACGCCTCGTCGGTCAGATCCTCGAACTTCCCCGGAGGTGGCCCGCCCGAATTCACCAGCAGCAGATCGAGTCCGTCCAGCGCGGCGATGGCAGCCCTCACTGCCTCCGCGGGTCCTTCGGCAGACGAAAGATCCACTCCGATGGCCGTGGCGCCAATCTCGGTGGCGAGCCCATCCAGCCGCTCCGACTGGCGCGCCGCGACCGCGACCCGCGCTCCCTCCTCGGCGAGCGACCGCGCAACCGCGGCGCCCAGGCCGGCCGAACCGCCCGTCACCAGCGCGCGGGCCCCGCGCAAACCCAAGTCCACCCGGTAACGTTAGCGCCGCGGATGAGGGTGCGATGAGGGTGCGATGAGGGTGCGATGAGGCGGGTGCTGCTCTGGATGGCCCGCAACAACTGGATGCGCCAGCGCGTGCCGCGCTTCTGGTTCGCTCGCCGCGCCGTCAAGAAGTTCATGCCCGGCGAGAGCTCAGCCGAGGCGCTCGACGCTGCGGCTAAGTTCAAGGACAAGGGCATGGCCGTTCTATTCACGCGTCTCGGCGAGAACGTGACCAGCCTCGCGGACGCAGACGAGACCGCCGCCGACTACCTCAAGCTCATGCGCGACGCACATGAGCGAGGCATCGAAGCCGAGCCCTCGGTCAAGCTGTCCCAGCTCGGCTTTGACCTCGACGAGGACCACGCCCTCGGCCACATGCAGAGCCTGGCCGATCTGGCCGCCAGCCAGGATCCCAGGCGGACCGTCTACATCGACATGGAGGGGTCGGCCTACACCGAGCCAACCGTCGCCTTCTACGAGCGCCTGAAGCAGACGCATCCGAATACCGGCATCTGCCTCCAGGCGTACCTCAAGCGGACCTACACGGATGTCGAGCGCCTGCTCCCGCTCAACCCACGCATTCGCCTGGTCAAGGGGGCGTACGCCGAGCCGGCGTCGATCGCCTACCAGAGCCGGCGCGAGGTCGACGCCAACTA
>JBBDRY010000120.1:0-3105 GCA_040905225.1 Chloroflexota bacterium
CTGGCGATCGGTTGGGCCGGGCAGGTCCTGATCGGGGCGTGGTCGCATCTCGTACCGGCGATTGGGCCGGGCACGCCCGTACAGCACGCGCGTCAGCGAGCCGTGCTCGGGCGAGCCGGTGCCGCGCGACTCTTCCTGCTGAACGCGGGTGCTGGGTTCATCGTGGCCGCCCCGGCGTTGAACCTGGAAGCGCTCGAAGTCGTCGGGATCGCATTCGTTCTCAGCGCGGCGGTGGGTGCGCTCGTCTTGCTCGGCGCCGCGCTCATGGTGCTGCGCTGGCCGGGCCGGTCTCGCGCCGAGTCGGCATAGCCCCCGCAGAGGCGCCGCCTACGTCAGGAATGCCTCTTTGACTCTGGGTATTCCGCGAAGGGCGGACCCGCTTGACAGCGCACATACCATATAGTTCGTTCGCCGGACGAAATAATGGTGGTGATGGTGCGCACGGGTCGGACAGACCTCATCCGGGATATCAATCGGTCGCTGGTGCTGAACCTCGTGCGCGAGCAGGGACCGCTATCGCGAGCCGAGCTCTCCCGTGCGTCGGGGCTGAGTCCATCGACCGTGACAGAGATCACTGCCCAGCTGCTGCGGCAAGGATTCCTACTCGAGGGTGATGGCGCCGAACCAGACGCACGTCCAACGGGCATCCTCGGTCGACCGGCCATCGCCCTGCACGTCAATCCCGGCGCGGGCGTGGTCATCGGCGCAAAGGTAGCTGCCGACACGGTCACCTTTGCTCTCAGCGACCTGGCAGGCCAGACGCTTGCCCTGGAGTCTCGCGGACACTCCTCGCGCGCCTCCGTCGCAGAAACCGTCCAGTTCCTCACCAAGGCCATCGACGAGATGCGGGCTAATGTCCCGGCAGGGGCGCACCTGCACGGCATCGGGTTGGGCGTGCCGGGGATCGTCGACCCACAGACCCGCCGTGTGCGCCATTCACCGTTCCTGGGCTGGGGCAACGAGGACATCGCAGGCGAGTTGGAGCGGCTCACCGGCATCCCCGTCCACATCGACAACGACGTCAACACGCTGACGATCGCCGAGCATCTCTTTGGCGCCGGCCGCGGGCAGACGGACTTTGTCGTCGTCACCATCGGGCGCGGCATCGGCATGGGCGCAGTAGTCAACGGAGTGCTCTATCGGGGCTCCGACGGTAGCGCGGGTGAGCTCGGTCACATCAGCGTGGAGCCGGCCGCGGGCCGCGATTGTTGGTGCGGGCGAGCGGCCTGTCTCGAAACCCTCGCCGCGGAGCCGGCCCTGATCCGCGACGTTCTTTCGGCCACGAGCCGGTTGATCCCCGCAGAGGAGCTGGGCGCGTCGGCTGATGTGAGGGTTACCGAGATCCTGGGACGGGCCGGCGCGGAGGTCGGTCGAGCCGTGGGCAACGTGGTCATGACCTTTGCCCCAAGGCTGGTCGTGATCTCGGGCGAGGGGGTCCGCCTCGGTCCCGCCTACCTCGGCCCACTCGAAAAAGGCATCAGCCGGGCCGCCACGCATGGCGAGACGGCGGTGCAGGTCGTGATCGAGCCATGGGGGGATGAAGCCTGGGCTCGTGGAGCCGCCAGCCTGGCACTTCGCGAGCTTTTCCATCCGGCCCATCTGCGGGCCGACGTGGGGGTGGCCATCAGAGCGGCCAAGCCTTCCATGCCGGTCCCGGAGGACAGCAGAAACCCATCAGCAATGAGGAGGTAGGTCGTGAACTCAATTCGTTACACCCGGCTGCGCACGGCGGCGCTGCTCAGTGTCTTAGCCCTCTTTACCACTGCCTGCGGTGCTCCGGCGGCCAGCCCGGCTGCGCCTACCGTCAAACCACCGCCGGCCGCGACGTCGACGTCCGCGGCTCCCACGCCAGCCCCCACCGCGGCTCCCACCGCGGCGCCGACCCCGGCCGAACCCACGCCGCCGGCCATAGGCGGCACGATCACCTACTGGGCGGCCTATGACCAGGTCGGCCCCGAGTTCCGCACCATGTCCGACGTAGTGATCCCGCTCTTCAATGCTCAATATCCCGACGTGACGGTGGATCTCCAGGGGATCCCCTACGACGACCTCCGTCAGCGGCTGATCACCGGCATCGGGGGAGGCGAGGTACCGGACCTGCTGCGCGCGGACCTCGTCTGGGTTCCCGAGTTCGCCGAGCAGGGAGCGCTCATGGCGCTGGATCAGGAGATGGACGACTTCGACGAGTTCGCCGGGCGCGTCTTCGAAGGTCCCCTGTCGACCAACTTCTGGGAGGGGCAGTACTACGGCCTGCCGCTTGATACGAACACGCGGGTGCTGTTCGCCAACCGCGCCGTCATGGACGAGGCCAACGTGGCCGAAATGCCCACGACGATCGAGGAGTTCGAGACGTTCATGGCGGCCATCGCTGGCCTCGGAGACGAACGCTACGGCTACGCCGAAGGCGGCACCGGTGCTTGGAACGTGCTGCCCTGGATCTGGACCTTCGGCGGCGCGCTGACCAGCGACGATTACACGACCAGCTCCGGGTTCGTAAACGGCGAAGGCACCGTCGCCGCCGTCACCAAGCTCAAGGAATGGCTCGATGCCGGTTACCTCTCGCCCTCGATCCTGGGAGGCGGCAGCGCGACCAGCGAGCAGATCGGCGGCGGCCAAGCCGGCACCGTTCTCGAGGGTCCCTGGATGCCGCCCATCTTCGAGGCCCAGTTCCCCGACCTGGAAACCGAGCTGGCGCCCATTCCGGCTGGGCCCGGGGGCAGCGTGTCAGTCGTGGGTGGCGAGGACATAGTCGTCTTTGCGCAGACGGAGAACAAGGAAGCGGCGCTGGCGTTCCTGCGCTTCCTCCTTTCCGAAGAGGCGCAGCTCGAGATGGGCAAGGTCGGCCAGATGCCGGTCCTGACAGCCCTGTCGGGGAACGCCGAGCTGCCCGAGTACTTCGGCACCTTCAGCGAGCAGCTGGAGACGGCAAGGGCGCGCACGCCGCACCCCAACTGGCCCCTCATCGACGAGGCCCTGGGTAACGCCGTCCTTGAGGCGCTCCGGGGCGACAAGCCCGTCCAGCAGGCGCTCGACGAGGCAGCTGTCACGATCAGGGTGCGTCGGGGAGTGATCGTGAGCGGTCTCGCCGCGATCCTGCTGGTGCCC
>JBBDRY010000121.1:0-1325 GCA_040905225.1 Chloroflexota bacterium
TGAACCGCCCTGACTTCGGTGGAGACTCCATCGCTTGGAGGAACATGGAGTCATGACAGAGCACAGCCGCAGCAGCAGTCCGTTCCAGCGGCGGTATCCGCCCGAACTCCGGGAGCGGGCCGTCCGGATGGTCCTCGAGACCGCCAGCGAGCGGGGTGAGCGGTTCGGCGCGGTCACGCGGGTGGCCGGCCAGCTCGGCATCGGCCCCGAGTCCCTGCGCAAGTGGGTCCACCAGGCCGAGGTCGACGGCGGGCAGCGGACGGGGTCGACGACCGAGGAGCGCGAGCGGATGAAGCTGCTCGAGCGGGAGAACCGCGAGCTGCGCCGGGCCAACGAGATCCTCAAGGCGGCCGCGGCTTTCTTCGGGGCGGAGTTCGACCGCCGGTCCGCGAGATGACCACCTTCATCGACGAGCAGCGCGGCTCGTACGGGGTCGAGCCGATCTGCCAGACCCTGGAGATCGCCCCATCGAGCTACTACGCCGCGAAGGTCCGGCCACCCTCGGCCCGCTCCCTCCGGGACGCGGCGCTCAACGCTGACATCAGCCGGATCCACCAGGGCAACTACGCGGTCTACGGCGCGCGCAAGCTCTGGCGGGCGCTCCGCCGCGAGGGCACCGCGGTCGGCCGCGACCAGGTCGCCCGGCTGATGCGCGGCCTCGGCCTCGCCGGCGCGGTCCGGGGCAAGACGAGACGCACGACCGTCCCGTCCGAGCTCTTCCCTCGTCCGGCCGATCTGGTCGAGCGAGTGTTCAGCGCGCCCGCCCCGAACCGCCTCTGGGTGGCCGACCTGACGTACGTCTCGACCTGGGCCGGCTTCTGCTACACCGCGTTCGTCATCGACGTCTTCAGCCGCCGCATCGTCGGCTGGCGGGTGTCGAGCTCGCTCCGCGCCGCGCTCGCCCTCGATGCGCTCGAGATGGCGATCTGGGGCCGGCGGACGAGCGATCTCGCCGGGCTCGTCCACCACTCCGATCGCGGGGTCCAGTACCTCGCCATCCGCTACACCGAGCGCCTCGCCGACGCGGGCGCCGTCACCTCGGTCGGCTCCCGGGGCGACAGCTACGACAACGCCCTCGCCGAGTCGGTCAACGGCCTCTACAAGACCGAGCTCATCCGCGCCCAGGGTCCCTGGCGGACGGCCGACCAGGTCGAGCTCGCGACCGCGGCGTGGGTGGCCTGGTGGAACGAGCAGCGTCTCCACAGTGCCTGCGCCGACGTCCCGCCGGCCGAGTTCGAGGCGGCCTACCATCAGCGCCTACTGGCGACCACCGCGGCCGCTTGAAACCCAATCACCTGGGTCTCCATCGAAGCCAGTGCGGTTCA
>JBBDRY010000121.1:1425-6925 GCA_040905225.1 Chloroflexota bacterium
CTATGGACTGAATTTGCGTGTTGGGTTTAACCTCACCTGTCCAATGGCCTCATCACAGCGCGTTGAGACCACGACCGCGCAAGCGGTGGCCTCGATTGATCTTGCCCCGCACTGCCCGGATTGCGGCAGCCTGATGGTCGTGCGCGCCCTGCGCCACGGCGACCAGGTCGACGGCCTCTTCTGGGGTTGTCGCCGCCCGTTGGTGTGCAATGGCACGCGCCGAATCCGCGATCCCCTCGTGATCCAGCCGATGGCCGACGCCAGCACGCAGGCGATCTTCGAGTGGGAGCGCTCGCGCGACCGGCGTGGCTGGGTTGGTGGTGACGACGAGCCGACTTCCGGCGGAGGCCTCTTTGGCCGATTCGGCCGAGCGATCTCCAAGCCGGCCAACAGCCCAACCCCCAGCGCCCACCTCTCGAGGATGGCGACGGACGGCCCGCTCGACGCCCTCGTCGACTACGGCTTCGTGATCCTCGACGACCGACAGGTAGCCAGCGCCCACGCTGCGATCGCCCACCTGGTCGTTGGTCCGTCAGGCGTGTTCGTGGTCGATCGGAAGCCCTGGCCGGGACAGATCAGCGCGTCCGAGGACAGCGTCTACATCGATGGGCGACAGCGAACCGGCGCCACAGACCAGGTCCTCCGCGCGACAGCCGCGGTCGAGCAGGTGCTGGGCCACGAGCTCAAGCCGTTGGGTGCGACCGTGCGGTCCGTGATCGCGTTCGAAGGGGCCACCAACCGCGGCTTCGAGGGCACCGTCGGCAAGGTGTCGCTCGCCGCGACTAGGTCAGTTGCGAAAGTAGTTCGCGCCGGCCAGCCGACACTCGGCCCGGAGACCGTCGTCAGACTCGCGCTCGCGGCGGACCGACTCCTCGACTAACCGGCCGGGACCGCCCAGGCCCTGGGCACAGCCCGCGCGAACCCTGTGCGGCGTCCCGGATTCCAACCGGTGGAACTAAAAGCCATGATGAGGCTGCGTTCGGCCGTAAATTGACCTCGTTTCCAACACTTGGAACAACCGGCCAAGCCATGGGCCTCTCCAGGCTCGCCAGGCGCCTTGGTTTGGCTGTTACTTCCAACGCTTGGAAAAGCGCTGAGGGCGAAGCCCCGGACCAAGCCCCCAGCAGGGAGCTACGTGGAGTGGAGTGCGCTGCGCAGCCCGTCCATGTCCGATGAACCGAGCACCAAGCGGGTCGACGTCGCGAGATAAACCAGGTCCACGTTGACGCCCGCGTCGGAGATCTTGCGCAGGTGACGGCCCATCTCACCGGGCTGGTCGACGATCGAGACGACCTCTACGTCACGCTCGGCTCCGGTGCTGATCCCCGCGTCGTCGAGCGCGGTCCGTGCCATCTGGGCGCTCTGGACGAGGATGTGCACCTCGCCAGCGGCCCCCGCGGCACCAGCGATGCCGCACACCCCATCGATGTTGATCCCCGCGTTGCCGAGCGCCTCGCCCAGCTGCGAGAGCGTGCCCGGCTTGTTCTCAAGGTTGACAGTCAGGTCCTGCATCGGAACCTCCTTCTCGACGTCATTGTCGGCTCACGGGGGCGCCAACGAAAGTGGCATACCGGTCGACCGCTGCGTCCAGGGCGCCGGACTCCGCAGGACTGAGCTCAACGAGCGATCAGGCCCGGCAAGGAGACGCTACTGCTGGGGCAGCTCCATGACCGCGATCACGTTGCCGGCCGGGTCCTTGAACCAGGCGATTGCCGGTCCGCGACCGTCCCGGGCGATGCCCTTGGCGTCCTGCTTGATCTCGGGCATGTTGTAGTGCTCCATCTTCACGCCCGCCGCGGTCAGGTCATCGACCGCCTGTTCGACGTCCGAAACGACGAAATTCAGCACGGTGTAGGTGGCCGGCTGGTGATTGGGCTTGTCGTAGACGTTGATGTGCTGGCCGGTGCCGAGCTTCAGCTCGAGGAAACCCATGGGGGTCATCTCGATGTCCAATCCGAGCTTGTCGCCGTAGAAGGCCCGCGCGGCATCGACATCGTCGACCGAAAAACTGGAAAACGCTTGACTGTCCTTGAACACGGCTTCTCCTTGGTGCTGGCTAATCGATGATCGTCAGTGTCACGACACGGCGCAGGACGACTAGTTTGTCAGTCGCCGATTCTGCTCCCCACAGCTCTCCCTCGCGTCCGAGCAGTTGGCGGATGGCGGCGTCTGCGGTTGGGACCGGATAGGAGTGGAAAACTTCGGTAGCCGGATCGAATCGGACGATGCTGTTAGAGCCCCAGTCAGTCACCCACACGAAGTCGAGCTCGTCCACGTAGACGGCATATGCCAGCGAGGCCAGGCCGGGTAGGCGCCACTCCCGCCAGTCCCCCGATACCGGGTCATACATCGACAACTGACCCGAGTTCCATTCGCTCACCCAGAGGCGACCGGTCGAGTCTGACCACACGCGCCGAGCGCCCTGGCCTGGCGTTGGCGGCTCGAAGACCGTCGATTCGCCGGTCAACGTGTTGATGTTCGCCAAGTAGCTTGCGGCCAGCGATACGTACCAGACGTGCCCGCTGGGGGTCGCATCGATGCCGTACGGGCCTGGACCGCGGGGAGTGTCGAATAGATCGACCACGCCGGTCGATGGATCCAGCCGGCCGATAATCCCCGCGCCCTGGCCGGTGAACCAGAGGATGCCGTCGGCGTCGAAGGTGGGCGTATGCGGGCCTGCCGCGCGGTCGCCGGGCATTGGATACGTCGTCACTGCGAGCGTGTCCGAGTCGATGCGTTCGATGGTGTTCGCGCCCTGGTCTGTGACCCATGCAGCGCCGTCCGGGCCGACGATCACCCCATGCGGGGCCGATCCCGGGCCTGGCATCAAAACCTCCACGATCTCGCCCGTGGCTGGATCGAGCCTACCCGTCCGTCCGACGTTCTGGCCGGTGTACCAGACGGTCCCGTCGGGCGCTGGCGCGACGTCGTGTGGGTGGCTGCCGGCCGGCACGTCGTACTCCTGGTACGCGTAGTTGAAGACGACCGGTTCCGGCGTGGGCGGTGTAGGAGGCGGGCCGTGCTGGGCTGACGCCTCGGGCGTCGGAGGCGCATCCGTCGGTGGGGCGTGTGTCGGCGAGATCGACTCTGGAGTCGGCAAATGGGGTGCCGCGCTTGGCGATGGGCTCACGACAGGGTTGCCTGTGCACGCCCCGACAATGAGGGCCAAAGTGAGCACCAAGGCGGGCCGCATGCGTCGAGTCTAGGAGCCGCCCCGTCTTCGGGACGGCGAGCCGCTACTTCAGCAGGGTGGCCGTGTAGTAGACGCGCAGGATGCGGCTGGCGCTCCAGCCCTTCGCGGCACAGCGTTTGGCTGATCGGACGTACAGCCTGTAGCCGGCGTTCTCCGCGCAAGCGACGTCTGCACCGCGGCGATAGCCAGTCATTGGGAACTTCTCGCCACGCCACAGGCGCCAACTCCAGGTGGCGTTGACGGCCTGCCATACCGGGGCGGGGATGTCCTCGACCGGCTTGCTCGAATAGAGCTGATCACTGGTGGTGTCACGGACGTCGAAGCATTTGCCTTCGTACGTGCCGCCGCGCCAGCGCAGCACGTGGTACCACGCGTACTGCTTGACGGCGACCGCGCCGGCTTTGCGCAACTCGACCTGCTTGACGTTCCACTCGCGCGACACGACGCGCGCGACGTAATCGCGGAAGGCGACGCGCTCGACGAAACCCTCGCTGACACGATAGACGGCGATGTCGGGCGGCGGCTCTTCTCTTGATTTCCAGTTCGTACATTGCCCGGTCGCGGCTGCGACCGGTTGAACTGGCGCGGCGAATCCCGCGATGAAGACACTGGCAAAGATGGCCAGCATCGCTGGGGCGATGCGCACGGCGGCTCCTTCTGCTGGCTCGAATGTTAACGGCGCGGCGCTCCGTGATGCAACCGCGAGAGAACACGGGCGTCTTCGAGGGGTAAGATCGAGTCACAACCGAACAGGGAGCGCCGACGCCCTAATCCAGGCGGAAGACCCGGTAGTCCTCCTCGTCGCGGTCGAATGTGAAGCCGTTCTTCTCGAGCACGCGCGCTGAGCCCACGTTGTGCGGCGCGATCCACGCCTCGAGCGGGCGCTCCCGAACCACGGCCAGGAAGTCATGCAGCGCAGCCGTCGCGATGCCCCTGCCCCAGAAGGCGCGGCCGAGCCAGTAGCCCAACTCGCGATGCCCGTCTGCCTCCCAACTGACGACGTGCCCCGCGACCTGCTCGCCCACGACGATCGCCCGCGCGGCGATCGCGGGGTTGGCCATGATCTCCCGCCAACGCGCCTCGGCCGCGAGCCATTCGCGCGGTGTGAAGGCGGCCATCGCTGCGGCCTCCGGATCGGCCTGGTACTCGTAGAAGAACGGGATGTCCGACTCGCGGACGGCGCGCAGGACGACAGAAACGGCCATGCCCCAACGCTACGCTCTTGCCCGAGGAATGTTCTCGCTGGTCCTTAGAACATTCGCGTGATCAGGGACTCCGCTCGGACCGGGCCGCTGGGGCAGGCAAATATCACGCGAACGTTCTCAGGCGGAGCGGGTGATGTCCGCTCAGGCGGAGCGGGTGATCCTTCGCGGAATAGAGTTCGCCGATGTACAGGCGGCATGGAGACGGAAAGCTGATCGTCTCCGCTACGGACCTCGTTGGGTTCCTGGAATGCGGGCACCTCACCGAGCTGGAGCGGGCGGCAGCCAGGGGCCTGGTGCCGCGGCCGAACCGCAAGGATCCTGAGGTCGAGCTCCTGCGGCGGCGCGGCTTCGAGCACGAGCTGAGGTACATCCGCGAGAAGCTCGCGGGCAAGCGGATCACCTCGCTCCCCGACAAGGACGATGCGGGCGAGGACCTGCCCCTGGAGACTCGCGCGGCGCAGACGGTCGAGGCCATGCAGCGCGGCGACGAGGTGATCTTTCAGGCCACGTTCTTCGACGGAAAGTGGCGCGGGCACGCCGACTTCCTGCTGCGCGAGCCCGCGCCGAAGGAAGAGTCCGCGGCGTCCCTGAGTACCTTCGCGCGATCAGGGGAGCCTGACGTGACCACAGAGCCTGATGTGATCACGCGAAGGGACTCGGAACCAGCATCAGGTGTCCGTCGGCAAACGGGCCTGGGCGCCGATTGGATCTACGAGATCGCGGACACGAAGCTCGCCCGCAGCGCCAAGGCGAGTGCGCTGATCCAGATCTGCTCGTACGTGGACCAGATCGAGCAGGTCCAGGGCGTCAATCCCGTGTGCGTCTATGTCGTAACGGGCGGCGGCGAGATTGAGGTCCACCCGTTCCGGACCGCCGAGATGATGGCCTACTACCGCCACGCCAAGGCGCGCTTCGAGGCAGCGATAGACGACGAGATCTCAGGCGCGCCCACCTATCCGATCGACCGGCAGGCAAGCTATCCAGACCCGGTCGAACACTGCGCTGTCTGCCGCTGGTACCCCGATTACTGCCGCGTTCAGTGGCGCGACGACGACGCGTTGAAGCTGGTCGCCGGCATCACCCGTGCGCAGCGGCAGGAGCT
>JBBDRY010000121.1:7025-18570 GCA_040905225.1 Chloroflexota bacterium
ACGACGACGCGTTGAAGCTGGTCGCCGGCATCACCCGTGCGCAGCGGCAGGAGCTGCGCGGGCGGGGCATCGACAGTCGCGGATCGCTCGCGACCGCCACGCTGCCGCTGGAACCTCCAGTAAAGACATCCTCTCTTGAGTCGTTCAGTCGCATAAAGGAGCAGGCCCGCGTTCAGGTCGCATCGGACGCGCTGGACGTACCCGTATCCGAGCTCCTCAAGCCTGCGCGGGATGAGCTGGGCGCGATGGTGGCCGACCGCGGCTTGTCGGCCCTGCCAATGCCAAACCCCGGCGATCTATTCTTCGACATCGAGGGCGATCCGTTCGCGTTCTGGGATGGGCTCGAGTACCTGTTCGGCATATGGGAGCCCGGCACCGGCGATGGTCTGTGGGACAGCGGGGCGTATCGGGAGCTCTGGGCGCTCAATCGGGCGGACGAAAAGAAGCAATTCGAGCGGGTGATGGACCTGTTCGTCGCTCGGTTGCAGCAATACCCGCGGATGCACATCTATCACTACGCGCCGTACGAGCCGACGGCGCTCAAGCGGCTGGCCGGCCGCCACGCGACGCGAGAGGAGGAGCTCGACGACCTCCTGCGCAAGCGGGTGTTCGTGGACCTGTACCGCGTCGTGCGCCAGGGGCTGCGGGCGGGGGTGGAGAGCTACTCGATCAAGCGGCTCGAGCCGCTCTATGGGTACAGGCGCGAGATCGAGCTGCGGGACGCGAACTCGAGCATCGTCGAGTTCGAACAGGTGCTCGAGGTGGGCGACCCGGACGGGAAGATCAAGGAGCAGATCGCGCTGTACAACCGCGACGACTGCATCTCCACCCTGCGGCTGCGCGACTGGCTGGAGGAGCGCCGGGTAGAGGCGGCCGACACCTGGGGCGAGCTGCCCCGCCCACCGACGGAGGTGCAGCCGACGAGCGAGGAGCTGACCGCCCGACAGGCCGAGGTCCGCGCGCTCGAGGAGAAGCTCACTGCTGGAATCACGAACGATCCGACTGCCCAGTCGGAGGCCGACAGGGCGACCTGGCTCATGGCCCACCTGCTTGACTGGCATCGGCGCGAGCAGAAGTCGACCTTCTGGCGGTTCTACGACCTCATGAGCAAGTCGGACGACGAGCTGTTCGAGGAGGCTGAGCCGATCGGGCGGCTCGAGTTCATCGAGAAGACCGATCCCGGTGGGCGGGCGAGGTCACACGACTACCACTATCGATTCGCGCCGCAGGAGCACAAGGTCGATACCGGGTTGGAGGTCCACGATCCCCAGCTGGTCGAAAAGACCAAGACTGGGACGGTCGAAGCGATCGACAAGGACGCCGGCACAATCGTCATTCGCAGACCAAAGGACTGGGCCGGTCAGCATCCCACTTCGATAGTGCCGCTCAACGTTTTTCGGGCGAAGGACCAGCAGACGGCACTGATGCGGCTGGGCGAGTGGGTGGCCGAGAACGGCATCGACTCACCCTCGGACGACTATCGGGCTGCGCGTGATCTGCTGCTCCGCCGGCCGCCGCGCGCAGGTCAATCGGACGGACAGTCGTTGGTCCGGGTGGCCGAGCAGGAGTCGGGCACCGCAGCGGCGCAGCGTCTGGCGCTCGAATTGGACGGGACGACGCTGGCCGTGCAGGGACCGCCCGGCTCGGGCAAGACCTACACGGGCGCGCAGATGATCCTGGCGCTGATGGGCGACGTTGTGCGTGGCGGCCGCCGAGTTGGCATGACGTCCAACAGCCACAAGGTGATCGGCAACCTGGTCGAGGCGGCGTGCGACGCGGCCGAGGATGCCGAGGTTGAGCTGCGCGTCGTCCAGAAGGGCAAGGAGCACGAGGTATTCACGCACCGGTTCGTGAAGGGCGTGGGCGACAACGACGACGTGCGCTCGGCGCTCGAGGCCGATGACGCCCTGGTCGCTGCTGGAACGCCGTGGCTGTGGGCGGACCCGGACCTCCGTGGCTCGCTGGACACGTTGTTCGTCGACGAGGCGGGCCAGGTGTCGCTGGCCAATGTCGTCGCGATGGCAGGATCTGCGCGGAACATCGTGCTGTTGGGCGATCCGCAGCAGCTCGATCAGCCCACCCAGGGCGAGCATCCAGAGGGTGCAGGCGTGTCGGCGCTGGGCCACTTCCTGGGGACGGAAGAGACCGTGTCTGACAAACGCGGCGTGTTCCTGGAGAAGACGTGGCGCATGCACCCACGGATCACCGGCTACACATCTGAGCTGTTCTACGAAGGCCGGCTTACCACGATCGACGGCCTCGACCGCCAGGAGGTGCACGGGGACGGCGAGTTTGTCGGCTCAGGCATCCGCTGGGTGCCGGTGAAGCACACTGGAAACACCAATGAGTCGGAGGAGGAGGCCGACCGCGTGGCCGAGATCTGGAAGTCGCTCATCGGGCGTCAGTGGACCGACCGGGAGGGCGTCACGCGGATGATCGAGGCGAAGGACATCGTCATCATCTCGCCGTTCAACGCGCACAGGCTCCTGATCCAGGAGCGTCTGCCGACCGGGGCCCGCGTGGGGACCGTCGACAAGTTCCAGGGCCAGGAGGCGGCTGTCTCGATTTACACCATGGCGACGTCACGGCCGGAGGACGCCCCGCGCGGTATCGACTTCCTTTACTCGCTTAACCGACTCAACGTGGCGACATCGCGCGCACGGGCCTTGGCGATCGTGGTCGCGTCGCCATACCTTCTCGACATGGTTCCGCATTCGCCGAAACAGTTGAGCATGGCCAATGGCCTGTGCGCGTTCGTGGAGGCCGCGCCGCCCGTTTAGCCCCACGCGACTCTCATAGCGGTATGATGGCGCTATGAGATCTGTTTCCGCCCTTGAGGTACGCAAGCACTTCGGTCAGCTGCTGGATGAGGCCGCTGCTGGTGAGCGGCTGATCATCGAGCGCGCCGGCCAGCCGGTCGCCGCATTGGTGCCGCTGACAGATCTGCCGGAGGATCGTGAGACCCGCATCCGTCGCCGACTCGACGCGATAGACGACATTCGGCGAATGGCAGCACGTCACCCTCCGCCTCCCGGTTTTGATGCCGCCCTGGTTATTCGCGAACAGCGCGACGAACGAGCACAGCACATCATGCGCGCCGTGCGCGACTGGGAAGAGGGTCAAGCAAAGAAATGACATTCGCCACGGCGCCGCGCGCAGTGGTTGTGGACGCTTCCGTCGCGGTGGAAGTCCTCATCGCGAACTCAACGTGGTTGGATCGGTGGACCCGCTGGCTAATCGAGCAAGCGGTGCTCCTCTCGCCGACTCATTTCACCGCTGAGGTAGCGAACGCTCTGTTGCTCGGTCACAGATTGCCTGGTGCGAGAGTTCGGGCACTGCTGGACCGGCTCGCAGCGTCTGGACTCGAGACCACCGACAGGGGGCTGGGCGGGGTTTTCGAGGCCATCGACTTAGCCGAAGAGCACGGCCTGACGGTCTACGACGCGCTCTACCTCCAGCTCGCGCTGGATGTTGATGGCGAGCTCGCCACGCTCGACAAGGATCTGATCAGGGCAGCCGCGGCAGAAGGTATCACCGTCACCGACTGACTCGTTGCAACGGCAATGCTGCCAGGCTGATCATTCGGCCACGCCCGCGCGGGAAGCGGCCCGGCACAACGGCCAGTGATAGCATTTCCGCTATCATCGTTTCGTGACCGCAGCGAGATTGCTGAAGAACTCCCGGCAGCGGGTCGGCCTGTCCCAGCGGGCGCTTGCTCGCATGGCCGGCGTTCCGCACTCGACCGTTGCGCGCATCGAGCTCGGTCGGCTATCACCTCGCGCCGATACGCTCGAGCGGCTGATGCGCGTCGCGGGTCGGACGCTGGCCGCGGAACCAGCCTTGGGGGTAGGCGTGGACCGGACCCAGATACGTGAGCTGCTCAAGATGACGCCCACAGAGCGCGCCAGGCTGGCAGCCGCTGATGCGGCCGCGCTCGACACGCTGCGACTCCCCCAGCGGTGAGCCGACCACAGGCGTTCGATCCGCTCCGGCTGTTTCGCGAGCTCAATGCCGACGGCGTCCGATATGTGGTCATAGGTGCCTTTGCCGGCCGACTACTGGGCTCACCGACGCTGACGCGCGACCTGGACGTCTGCCACGCAATAGATTCAGGCAACCTCGAGGCGCTCGCGACTGTGCTTCGCAGGCTCAAGGCACGCCTGCGCGGCGCGGACCGGCCGGTCCCGTTTCGGATCGATGCCCGTAGCTTGGCCGTCATTCAGTCATTGACCCTCACGACGGACGCCGGCGACCTGGACCTGCTCGCCGTCCCCGCGGGCACGCAAGGGTTCGAAGATCTTGCGCGGACGGCCGAGCCGACCGATATCGACGGGCTGACCGTCCTGGTCGCCAGCATCGACGACTTGATCCGCATGAAGCGGGCGGCCGGGCGGCCAAAGGACCTGATCGAACTCGAGGTGCTGGGGGCCCTGCGAGACGAGCTCGACACCCAGCGCAAGCGATAGAGTCGCCCGCGATCGCGATCGGCGGTGGTCATTAGCCGTGAGGAAAAGCTAAGAACCGGCCTCGCGCAGCGCGGACCACGCCGGGATCCGTCGCGTCAGGAGCAGCGCTCCCACGATCCCGGCGAGCGGCAGGATGATGACCGCAGCGATAACCTCGGGAATCGGCACGACAAATGGCGCGTTTCGACTGCCGAGCAGGCCCCACGCCGGCAGCAGCCCCGCGGGTACGGCCAGGAGCCCGGCCATCAGCGCGAGGACACCGGCCCGAGCCGCGGCGATCCGCCGCCGAATGCCAGGATCGGCGCCGACCGCGAGGAGTGTTCGCTGATCCGTCCGTGACTCAGCCTCACCGAGAGCGACCGCGATGCCCGTGACGCTCAGGGCGAATAGGAGGCTGATGGCCACGAGGATGAAGCGGAACAGCTCCTGCGGTTTCGGAGGCCCAAAGGAGGCATCGGCCCAGGTATTCGACTGTTGTGCGGCGAAGGCAGCCACCTGCGCGACATCGGCCTCAACAACAGGCTGCCCAAGCCGAATCACGTAAGTCGATGTTTCACCGGGCGACAGGCCGAGCCGATCGGCAGTGGCTACAGATATGACAGCGTCAGTCCTGCCTCCCGCGTTTAGCCCGGTGGCGACGGGAGTGGCCGCCAACGTCTCCGACGCCAGCTCGCCGCCGGTATCACCGTCAAAGATGACAAGTTTGACGTTCTCAGGGACCTTTGATCCTGTGGACGTCAGCAGCACCACACCACCTTCATCCAGGTCCGCGGTTGCCGACTCGGCACCGAGGGCCTTGAGCAGCTCGGAGCCTCCAATGGTCACCGTCCAGGCCTCGCCCGTTTGTCGATCGTCTATGGAAACGAAGACCTGGTGACCATCCGATCCGACGAGCCAAGGGATGGGGGCGCCCGCAAACGCATTCAGCGCGGCAGCCGCGTCCGAACCAGCTCGGTCGGCGCCTTCGCCCTGGACGATGATCTGATCCGCCCGCAGCCACGGCTGCCAATGTGCGGCGTTCACCGCATCGTTGCTGGCGAAATAGGCCGAGATCGCGACCGTCGCGGCAAAGGCGGCGAGGATGGCCGTCACGATCGGGCTGTTTCTCGAGCGTGCGCGGGCGGTGTCGCGCAGGGCAATCCGCACCGACGGCGGCAGCCCCAGCCCAAGTCGCTCGAGACGTTCGATGAGCCACGGACCACTGGCACCAAAGCCGAGGACGCCCACTATGGCGCCGCCCAGGAGCATCAGCATGCTCAAAGAGTTGGTCGGTTCCGCCAGCCGCATCGCCGCTCCGGTACTGGTCAGGACGACACCGCTGACTACGAGGATCAGGCCGACTGCGAGGATGCGGCGCGCAGAGCTCTGTGGCGGCCGCCTGCCGGAGAGCGCGACGAGCACGGGCAGGCGGGCGGCAGCCCGCGCCGGAACAGCGGCGGCGATGAGGCAGGCGAGCAGGCCGACCCCGCCCGCCAACAACAGGAAGAGCGGGTTCAGGACCACAGTCCCGATACGCCGATTGGTGAGATCGTCGAGCCACGGCGTCGCGACCGCGATGAAAGAAACGCCGATAGCCACACCTAGAACCGCGGCGAGTCCGCCCAGCAACGCTCCTTCACTCAGCACCGTGCCGGCAAGATGGCGCCCCTCAGCGCCGGCTGCCGCGAGCAATCCCAGGTCACGCTGGCGGCGCCGGACGCTCACCGCGAAGGCGGCGGCCGCGACCAGGATCGCCTCAACGAGCGCCAGGCCACCAATGACGAGGACTCCGGAGCTCTCATCATCGGTTGATTCAGGGGAGTAGTGGCGCGAGTAGCCGCTGAAAACGCAGCCGATCGCCCCGCAGGCGACTTCTATGAAGGTGTCGTCGCTCCCAGGCACGCGCGCCAACCAGACCGGGGAGGCACCGGCTCGCTGCCCCGACGCCATCTCTCGGGCCACAGACGCGTCCAGCAGCACGAGTCGTCCTTTGATGTCGAAGGAATCCTCGACCAGGCCGACGACCGTCGGCGTTCCCCAGCCCTGCAGCTCAATCGAATCTCCGACACCGACGCTTGCAAGCGCCGCGACGGCGGCGCTGATGGCCACCTCCTGCTGGTTCTGCGGCTGGCGGCCATCGGTTATCTCCAGCTTCCCGCGGGCGAGCCCGTCGAGGTCCATCGACCAGGCGTTGACGCTGATCGTTCTCCCGGGCAGCACCAGCGGGGCAACGTCGTAGCTCCATGGCTCGACGACCGCGCCTTGGGGCAGTTCGGCTGTCAGTGCGTCGGTAGTCGCCTCATCGCCGCCGCCCTGGAACTCGTAGTCGGCCGCTCCCATCCGGTGCGTCGCCGTTTCCTCGGCAGTGGGACTGACCGTTGCGAGCAGTGTGATGGCGCCGGCCATCGCCGCCACGGGCAGCAACATCAGCAACACGATGAGCGCGCTGCGACCGCGGCTCCGCCCGATGCTCCGCCACGCGATCCGCGCGACGGCGCGCATGCTGGAAGTGCTCACGCCGCTCCCAGGCGAGCGGGCTGCGTCGCGTCGACTACGCGGCCGTCGCGAAGGAAGACCACCCGGTCCGCCCAGGCCGCGTGGGCCGCATCGTGCGTCACGAGGATCACCGTGCCGCCGTCGTCGCAGTGGCGACGGAGCAGCCGCATGACCGATTCACCAGTGATCGAGTCGAGGGCGCCAGTCGGCTCATCGGCCAGCAGGATCTGTCGCTCGCCCACCATTGCTCGCGCGATGGCGACACGCTGTTGTTCGCCGCCCGACAGGTCGTCGGGATAGCGGTTTTCGAGGCCGGCGAGTCCGAGCGATTCGAGGGTCGCCGCGGCGGCCAACCGAGCCGTGCGGGCAGGTTTGCCGTCCAGCTCCAGCGGCAGCGACACGTTTTCGCTCGCGGTGAGACCGGGCAGGAGGTTGAGGTCCTGGAACACGTAGCCCACTGTTCGCCGGCGGAGAACAGCGACATCGCGCGGGCTCAGCGCACCCACGTCCTTGCCCTCGACGATGACGCGGCCGGCGCTCGGCCGATCAAGCCCGCCGACGAGCGAGAGCAGCGTCGTCTTGCCGGAGCCGCTGGGGCCCATGACGGCCAGGAACTCGCCCGTGCCGACGCTAAGGTCAGTGGGATGCAGGGCGACGACCGCGGTGTGACCCTGCCCGAAGGATCTGCCCGCGCCGTCCAATTGCACGACTGGCGTCATTGCTCGCCCCCTTCCTGCTTGCCTGGTGCCTTGCTCGCGGCGTCGCGGATGCGCGCTTCCGAAGCATCGAGCCATCTGATCTCGGCTTCCGTGCGGAAGATCAGTGCATCGAGCATCAGCAGGAACGCGAGATCCTTGTGTGGGTCTGCTTGCGCCTTGCGTCGGGTGTAGGCCTGGAGCTGCTCGACAGACGCGGTGCGCTGGCGTTGTAGAAGGTCCGTTACGTCGACGTCGTTGGCCGCAACCGCCAGCAGGACCTTGATGGTCAGCTCGTCGCGCGGCGGGCCTTCTGGGACCACCGGCGTCACGAACCATGCGTTCAGTTGCTGACGCCCGCTCCGAGTGATCCGGTAGTCATGGCGGTCACCATATGATCCCGATGGCTCCACCAGACCGTCGCGTTCGAGCCGCTGGAGGGTCGTATAGACCTGCCCGATGTTGATTGCCCACGAGCCGCCGGTGCGGTGCTCAAAATCGGTCTTCAACTGGTAGCCGTGGCGCGGCGCTTCCGCGAGCAGAGCCAGCAACCCGTGTTTGACGGACACCCTTGCCCCTTCGAATTTCGCTTTCGTCGCCATGGCCGCGCCGGCGGATCATACATACCGAGTATGTATGATGGCAAGAAACCGGGCTAACGCCGGCTGAGGGGTTGATCGGGTGGGTAGCATGGGAAGGCGCGCTGCCGTGGTGCGCGAACCGGTCAATGTGCCGCCAGATGAGCTCATGCCTGGGCGCAGCCGTGTCCCCAGCTCGGCTCCCCGGCGGTACAGAAGAATGCCTGCGTGTCGCCGTGGGCGCGCGGGCGGGAACAAGGGGAAAAGCCCATGAAGCTTCGGCTTGGACTGGGTGGCGTCGTCCTGGCGCTGCTCATGCTGCCTGCAACTGCTGTGGCAGCCACGCCCGACAGACAAGCAGCCCAACACCCGGCACATCGCGAGTTCGAGGTCGCCGGATCGTTCGCCGACACCGATTTCTGCGGTACCGGCAAGACCATTGAGGTGAAGGCGAAGGCCTTTCTTTATCTCCACCGAGGGGAGAACGTCAGCCGGTCACACGGCCGGTCTCGAACCGTGTTCATCAATCCGGCGAACGACGCCATGGTCGTCCTACGGTCGGCTGGCCAGCTCAAGCTGCGCCGGATGGCCGAGGGCACAGGGTTCGCCATCGTCGCGTCGCTGCGCGGCGCCCCGGCTCTGATCAGGACCGGGATGGGCGATGGCAACACCTACAGATCACGTGACCCGGGTTACGTGCTCTACGTGCTCCACTTTTCGGAAGAGGGGAAGTTCATATCCAGCGAGGTTGTTCCGAACGACCCCGATATCGAAACCAACCGCGCCTTCAGGCGCCTCTGCCGTATAGCGACCGACGCACTCGGGCTCTAGCCCGAACCGCAAACCGGTCATCTGACGGCCTCTGCGCACGCGCTGCGCGGGGGCCGTCAACGACCCGCGTCGTGGCCGAACTTCTGGCGCAGGCCGACGCAATAACGGTCGATCTTCCATCAGATGGACCAGCGGAAGTTCACGTGTAGGCGGGTGAAAGACAGGGTTAACGGCCTCGGGGAATGTATCCGTCGTCCCTGAGTACATTCGCGTGATCAACCCGGTGGCCGAGGGACCTGGCCGAACTGCTCATGAACCATCCCCGCGCAAGGCGGACCACGCGAGGATCCGCCGGCAGGCTCACTAACCCTTCAATCTCTGGTTGACTTTGAAGGGTTATGGTCATACCGTCGCGCAAACGTTCACTTCTATCCCGCCTATTGAAGGGAACTACGGCATGCCGGCGACCGTGGAGCGCATCTGGGAGGGTGACCCGGCCGCCATGGGTGGGCGTCGCGCGCGCGCCTCATTCAGGTACCACGCGTTCGTACCCGACCCGATCGCCGACATCGAGCCTGTTGTCCCGTTTGAAACGGCGAGCGCGGTGACCGGCGCCGAGGCAGCGACGCGCGAGTTGAATGAGCGCACGTCGGCCAGAGGGCTCGAGACGATCGGTCCGTTGCTACTGCGCTCGGAAGCGATCGCCTCGTCGCGCATCGAGGGCTACGAGGTCAGTCCACTGAACCTCGCTCGAGCTTTGATCGATCCACGTGCAGCGCGGGGGGCGGCAAAAGTGGTCGCCGCCAACGTCTCGGCTATGGAAGAGGCGGTCGCCATCGGTACGCGCCGCACGCGGATCACCATCCAGGATGTCCTTGCGATCCATGGCACGTTGATGGCGGCCGACGATCGGGCAATGCCAGGAAGACTTCGAGAACAGCAGAACTGGATCGGCGGACGACTCAACAATCCGTCCGATGCGCGATACGTCCCGCCACCAGAAGACCGCGTCCCGGAACTGATGGCGGACCTCGTCGAGTTCATCAACCGCGAGGATCTGCCGGCAGTGGCCCAGGCGGCCATTGCACACGCGCAGTTCGAGACGATCCACCCGTTCATCGACGGCAATGGACGTGTGGGCCGGTGCCTGATCCACATCCTGCTCCGCCGCCGCGACGTCGCGCCGAGATTCGTGCCACCAGTCTCGATCGTTCTCGCCGCACGCCCGAGCGCGTACATCGAAGGACTCGTGGGCTACCGGGACGGACTCGTCGCGGAGTGGATCGGCTCTTTCGCGGCGGCGGCGGAAATGGCTGCCGTCGCCTCTGTTGAGCTGGCAGAACAGGTGGCGGCCCTGCAACAGGAATGGCGAGCGAGAGCCGGTCGGCCGCGCGCCGGATCTGCTGCCGCAAAGTTGATCGCGTTGCTTCCGGCCCTGCCTGTTTTATCGGCGCCCACAGCACGAGCCGCTATTGGGGTTAGCCAGCAGCAGACCCTGGCTGCCTTGAAGGATCTTGCGGCTTCGGGCGTGATCAGCCAGATCAGCGCGGGCAGCTACGACCGTCAGTACGCCGCGACCGAGCTATTCGATCTCGTGTCGGCCTACGAGGACCGACTCGCGCTCATCGAATCAGCCCGCTGAACTGCCGCCGGTGGCGCGAGCCACGATCGCGAGGATCTCGGGCCCGTACTGGTCGAGCTTCACCGGGCCCATGCCCTTGATGCGACGGAGTTGCAGCACGCCCTCCTCCACCGCTGGCAGGAAGACCGCGGCCCATTCGACGGCTTAGACTCCCGCGACGGGAGGTGAAACGGCAATGGGCGTCTTCTCCGAGCGCAGTCGGGCGATCGCCTTGGCAGCCCTGGTCTTCTTGATCCTCGATGCGCTGGCGAGCATTTTGGTGGTGGCTGCCTACGGCTTCGACATCGCCCTGCTCACCGATCACGGTGCGCTGGTCGACAAGGGTCCGGCAGCGGCCGGCCTGCTGCGACTGGGGGGCATCGTCGACATGGTCGGCTACCTGGCGCTGGCTCCCGTGGTGATCTACCTCCACGGGCGGCTGAGGATGGCGCTACCGGATTACCTGCGACGGCTGGGCCTGGCGGCGCTGGTGACCGCCGGAGGCCTCGGCTTCGTGCTCGTCGGAGCGATCGGGGCGGTCCTGCTGGGATCGGTCGGCCCGTGGCTGCTCGAAGCGCCGGCCGACGCGGCGACTCATGCCGCAGCACGCGTGCAGTTTGGGGCGCTCGAGAACGCAGTCATAGTCGGGCTGTGGGGGACGCTCGAGCTGCCCCTGCTGTCCACCTGGCTTATCGGCGTCAGCTGGATCGCTCGCGCCGAAGGGCGCGTCTTCGCGTGGCTGGGTGCGGGCGCCGGCCTCGGAGCACTGGCCTACGGCGTTCGGACGGGCCTGACTGGCGACCTGCCGCTGCCGATCGCGGGGCCATTCGACGTCCTGATCGTGGCCGGCCTCGGCCTGCTGGGGATCTGGGTGCTCTGGCTCCCCGTCCGACTATGGCGCGGGCGATAGCACTCGCCTTCGATCGAAAGCGAGCCAGC
>JBBDRY010000122.1:0-3047 GCA_040905225.1 Chloroflexota bacterium
ATCGTCACGTCGGCGGCTCTCATCGTGGTCGTTGTGGCCGGGTCGTTCGCCTTCGCGGACATAGTGCTGATCAAGGCGCTGGGTCTGGGCGTGGCCATCGCAGTTGCGCTCGACGCGACTATCGTGCGTGCACTCCTCGTGCCGTCGACCATGCGACTGCTGGGCGATCGCAACTGGTGGATGCCGGAGCGACTCCGCCGCGCCCTGCCTCCCCTGCTGGCGTGCGTCGTGCTCGTCGGCTGTAGCGCCTCGGGTCGCATCCTGGCGAACGAGCAAGCTTCCCAACCCCCGGTTGTGACGCCCTCACTGGCGCCTTCGCGACCGCCCGATCCCCAGCCGGTCGTCCTGCCGCGCGACGAAGCGCCACACGACCGACTGACCGAGTGGTGGTACTACACCGGGCACCTGCACGCGGACGACGGCCGGCGCTTCGGTTTCGAGTTCGTGATCTTCCGCGCCGAACGCGGCTCGTTTCCAGTGACCTGGGCGTCACACCTCGCCCTCACCGACGAGAACGAAGGTCGTTTCATGTACGACCAGCGTTCCGAGATCGGACCGCAGGTGGATCTCGATCCAGAGCGCTTCAGCGGTTACACCCTCGCCATCGGCGGCACGGACGACCGGGGCGTCCCTGCCACCGCTGAGCCGTGGCGGATGCTCGGCGGCAACGGCCGAGACCTGCTCCAAGCGTTCACGGAGAACTTCGGGTTCACGCTGATCTTGACCGCCACCCGACCAGGCGTGGTTCCCCACGACGGCGACGGATGGGTCGACTTCGGGGCCGCGGGAGGGTCCTACTACTACTCCCGAACGCGAATGACGGCTGAAGGAACCCTGAACCTCGACGGGACCGAGCTGCAGGTGGAAGGCACAGCCTGGTTCGACCATCAGTGGGGCGATTTCATCGCCGTTGGCGGCGGCGGTTGGGACTGGTTCGCAGTGAGCCTCGACGACGGCACGGACTTGACGCTGTCTTTGGTGCGGGATGCCGATGGCAGCTTCCCGCTGGTTTACGGCACGCTCGTTCAACCGGACGGGCAGGTTGAGCATCTGCCGCGCGAGGCTTTCTCCGTCGAGGCAACCCGCACCTGGACGAGTCCACACACCGCCGCTGTTTATCCGTCTGGCTGGACGATCACGGTGCCGGCCGAGGATCTGACGATCACGCTCACGCCCTCACTGCCCGATCAGGAGCTCGACACGCGCGCGACCACGGGAGCCGTCTACTGGGAGGGATCGCAGGTGGTCGAGGCAAGCCGTGCAGGCGAGCCGCTTGGCGGCGAAGCGTACGTCGAGCTGACGGGGTACCTCGACAGCGCGACTCAGTAGGGGAGCAGCCCCTCCGACCCGTTGCGCATCTGGTCGAACACGAACCGGCCGCCATCGTCGGCCGAGACGAGGTTGGGCTGCGAGTCGATGATCAGGGTGGCGTGCAGCTCGATCTGGATGAGCTCGATGCCGGCAAACGTCATCTCCGGGATCACGCCCATCATCGTGGACTGCCGGAAGTCCTGGTCAAAGATCAAGTTGCCCAGCGAGTAGAAGACGACGTGGCCGTCAATGTCGTCCATGGCGCCGGCGATGTGCGAGTGAGCGCCGATCACCATGTCGGCGCCGGCGGCGACCCACTCCTCGGCCAGCCGCCTCTGGTATTCGACCGGGGTCGGCTTGTATTCCTTGCCCCAATGCGGGAAGACGATGATGAAATCGGCCTCGGGGCGGAGCTCGCGGATTCGACCAGCAACGTCACTGTTCTTGCAGTTGAACGTGCCCACCTTGTCCGGGCCGGCCACCCAGGTTGGGCGGATGGCGTCGCACGACAGGATCGCGACCCTGACCCCGTTGACGTCCAGGTAGCCAGGCTGCGCGGCCTCCCCGTTGAGGCCGGCGCCGCTGTGGGAGATTCCACGGGCGTCGAGCTCCTTGGCGGCCGTCAGGATGCCGCGTGCGGAGGCATTCCGAACGTGGTTGTTGGCCAGGGACAGGAAGTCGAAACCAGCCCTGTCCACCGCGTCGAGCAGTGACGCGTCGGCCGTAAACGTGAAGCCTCGCGCGTGGAAGGGCGCGTTCACCAAGACGGCCGACTCGAGGTTGGCCATGGTGACGTCGGCGCCGCTCAACAGGTCGCGTACGAGGCCGCGATTTCCGGTGCGCTCAGTGAGGGGATAGTCGTAGCCGAAGTAAGAGCAGCAGCGGATTCGAGTCACGCGCGCGGTGCCGCCGTCGAACAGGTAATCGCCGCCCTCGCCGTGGTTCTTGATCGCGACCGCCACGCCGCGGTCCATCATCACGTCGCCGGCCGCCACCAGCGTCCAGATCGCCGATTGATCCCAGGCCTCGGCCGAGGACACCGCTGCCGTCAGCGGCCAATCATTGGGATCCGCGATGCGGTCATTGCCGAAGAGCGAAGCACCGTCGATCTCGAGCGCGCGCACCCGTTGTGTGACGTCGGTCGCGCGGAGGATGCCGAGGGCCCCATCCTTGATTGCCGACTCGATCTCATCAATCGTGCCGCTCTCGATCTGGGTGCCGCCGAGCAGACCTCGCAGGGTTTCGGCGTCCTCGGCCGGCACCACCAGGCGCGTAAAGCGCTCGCTGCTGCCGTTGGCCGCGGCGCGAAGCTCCTCCATTGATATCGACGCTCGCGTTGACCAGAAGCCGACGACAGGCACGAACGGCATGTCCACCGCGGAAGGCGGGGGTGGGGTTGGCGTCTGTGGCGGACTAGCGGTCGGCTGCGCGTTGGTCGGGGCCGGCGTTTGCGTGGGCCCAAGGCTTGCGGGCGGCGCAGGCGTCTCAACGGGTGGGGTGGGCAGCACCGCGGCCGACGTGGCCGTAGCAGCTGGGGGCGCCGCGGGCTTGTTCAGGAGTGCCGCGACCCCAATCACGGCGACGAGCGCGACGACGATCCCGGCAGCGATCAGTCCACGGTTGGCAGCCAGCTTGTCCGCTCCAATCTTTCGCGCGCGACACGCGGGCTTCACAGGAATTCTGGCGGACCCGACCGGATTCGAACCGGCGATCTCCAGCGTGACAGGCTGGCATGT
>JBBDRY010000123.1:0-18383 GCA_040905225.1 Chloroflexota bacterium
AGGACTCGCTCGCCGAGGATCGCCACTCCCCGGTGCCCGGCCTCGTCCACCGCTACCCGGACCGCGTCTTGATGCTCGTCACGACGCAATGTGCGAGCTACTGCCGCTACTGCACTCGCTCACGCATCGTTGGCGACCCCACTCAGAATTTCAACCGCGCCGAGCACGAGGCGCAGCTCGACTACCTGCGCCGCACGCCCCAGGTGCGCGACGTGCTGATCAGCGGCGGTGACGGGCTGACCCTGGCGCCCAAGCTGTTCGAGACGATCATCCGCGGCCTGCGCGAGATCCCCCACATCGAGATCATCAGGATCGGCTCGCGCGTGCCAGTGTTCATGCCCCAGCGCGTCGACGACGAGCTGTGCGAGATGCTCGCCAAGTACCACCCGATCTGGATGAACCTGCACTTCAACCATGCCAACGAGATCACCCCCGAGGTGGCCCGCGCGGTCGATAAGCTGACGCGCGCAGGCATCCCCGTCGGCAACCAGTCGGTGCTCCTCGCCGGCGTCAACGATTGCGTGAACATCCAGCGCGACCTCGTCCATCGGCTGGTCGAGATGCGTGTCCGCCCGTACTACATCTACCAGTGCGACCTGGTCGAGGGATCGGGACATTTCCGGACTCCCGTCGGCAAGGGCCTCGAGATCATGGAGGGCCTGCGCGGCCACACCTCCGGCTACGCAATCCCGACGTACGTGATCGACGCGCCCGGCGGCGGCGGCAAGATCCCGATCATGCCCAACTACCTGATCAGCTACTCGGACCACAAGGTCGTGCTGCGCAACTACGAGGGCTACATCACCACGTACGAGGAGCCGCTCGAGTACGAGCAGCACGACAAGGCCAACTGCAAGGCGTGCCAGTCGGCGCGGCAAGAGCCGGGCCAGTCCGGCGTTTATGGGCTGCTCCAGGGCGAGCGGATGTGGATCGAGCCGACCAACTTCGCCGAAGTCCACTCGCGCGGAAACCTCGAGCCGCATCGGCTCCAGCTGACAGACAAGTGGACGCCCTACGGCGTCGGCGCGATCGAGGGCAGTGCCCGGGCGGAGCTGCCGGTTCTGCCACCGGAGGCTACGAACGGCGGTGGGAACGGCGCCAAGTACGAGCCTGGCGAGGAACCTCGCCCGCGCGATGGTGAGCCCACCGGTTCCGCTCACGGGGAGCTTCTTTAGAGGCCCGAAGGTACGGGCGTCCAGATGCAGGGGGCGCGGCTATCCTTGGCCGCGGGGCGCGAGCGACGCCCTTGGTCAGCATCCGGGGAAGTTGATGAAATCGACAGTTCGGCGGCTGATTGCGCTCGTCGGCGCGACGACCGTTTTGATGTTCGCCGCCCCTCCTGCGGGCGCGGCAACACTGCACATCGAAGAACTGCGCATGGGATCGACGCGCGCCGCCGTGGCCGCCCTGGCCCGAGCTTCGGCCGCGGTGGGGGTGGCACCGGGCCCGTGTCAGGACGGCGCCTACAACAAGCTCGGCGGCAGCTGGAAGAACGGCTCGTACTCGTGGTCGTTCCAGGCGTACTCGACACCGGGGTACCTGAGCAAGACTGCGGTCCGTGACGTGCTCAGGAAGTCGTTCTCAAACATCACGAACGCGCACAACGACTGCGCCCTGGCCGACCACGTGTCAGCTACGAACAACTATCTCGGCACGACAAGCACGCGCGCGAGGTGCGCCCGCCGGGACATGCACAACGTCGTCGGCTTTCGCGCTCTCGAGGCGGGCGTGCTGGCGGTCACCTGCTACTGGATCAGCAACGGCCGGATAGTCGAGGCAGACGTGCAGATCAACAGCCGCGAGCGGTGGGCCTTATCGCTCGGTGGCTGTACCGACGAGGTGATGCTCGAATCGACGATGACCCACGAGGCCGGCCACGTGTTCGGGCTCGACCACGTTGGCGAGCGTCGCCACGGACGGCTGACGATGAGCCCATACCTTGACGGGCCGTGCGAGAACGACGAGGCCACGCTGGGCAAGGGCGACGTCCTCGGACTCGAGGCCCTCTACTGACCGACCCGACGGGGGTCTCTACCTTCGATTGCGCCACGCTCGACCTTCTAAACGGTCGGCGCGAGGTGGACATCGAGACCGTCAGGCTCGACGGGAGGCGACGGCGTACGCGGATCTGGGTGGTCGTGGTCGACGATCGGGTGTACGTGCGCTCGGTGCGCGGCGATCGCGGACACTGGTACCAGTCGGCCTCTGAGCGGCCCGATGAAGTCGCGCTGCGTGCCGGCGAGCAGGTGATTCCGGTGCGCGTTGTCCAAGCCACCGACGAGGAATCGATCGCCCGATGCAGCGCAGGACTGGAGGCGAAATACCGCCGCAGCGGCGCCTCACTGCTCTCGATGCTCGGGCCGAACACGCTCGAGACGACACTGCTGCTCGAGCCGCGCTGATGCGGGCCGCCTCGTGACCCTGGCCCTGCGCGAGATTCCGGAGCTGCCCGATCCTGACCTGCGGCCACCGACGATCGCGGAAGCGGGAGACCCCTTCGCCGCAGTTCGCGTAGCGCACCTGGTTGCACGCCTGCCGCGCGGTTCGGGAGTTCGGCTGCGCGACGTTGTCGACCGCCTGAATGCCGATTACCTCGACTGGTCGTTCACGCGCTCCGTCGTGGCCGCCGTAGTCGTCCAGCTCCAGGCCAACTGGTCGGCCGACTTCCGGACCCAGCAGGGCTTCGAGCTTTCCAGTGGGCCGGCGGGAGACGAGCTGACGATCGAGGACAGCCCGCGCGTCGAGCCCTGGCTCGTGCGCCAGGTTGAGCGGTACGCGGCCGAATGCCGGCAGCGCCTCCTGGCGTTCGCGCGCGACGAGGGCGCCGTCCCCTAGCAAGGAGGCGCCTGGAACCCGCCATGGGCGGGAGCCTCGCGACGAGCGCGCAGCAGCGGCCCGAAGGCCGACTGCGAAGGGTGACTTCAGGCCTACGCGAGGCCGAGCGCCTCGTACGTGCCCCGAATTGCCTCCGCCTCAGGTCCCCTGTCCGGTGACCACTGATTGGTGAAGAACACGATGACCAGTCCGGGCTCCGGATCTATCCACAGGCGCGTCCCGGTCGCGCCACCGTGAGAAACGACCCGCGCAGATCCCGGCAGCTCCCGCATCAGGGTGGGCTTGCCCCAGCTCAACCCGAAATGCACCGGGCGCTCCTCGCCATCGAACACGCCCGGAAGCCCTTTGAGATGGTCGTCCATCATCAGCTCGATCGAAGCCGGAGAGAGCGGGACGTAACGATCGTCCTGACGCCCGGGCCGAAGCGTGGCCGCTCCGAAACGCAACAGGTCATCGAGCGTGCCGAACAACCCGCCACCGGGCAGTGCCGCCCTGGCGAGATAGCGCAGGACGACGAAGCGGGTCAGCCTGTTGTTGATCCCGACGCCATGGACGGCGACCACCGGCCTGTTGGAGCCGCGCGGATCGAACGTGGCCTGCATGCCCAGCGGTTCGAGCAGACGCCGCCGCAGGAAGTCGGTGTAGGTGGTGCCCTTGAGCCGTTCGATGACTCGGGCGAGGAGGTAGAACGAGCTCGTGCAGTACTCGTATCGAGTTCCCGGCGTGAACCGCAGAGGCGAGTCGATCGCCATCTGGGTCATCGTCGCCGCGGTCGGACGGGAGCGCCGGATGACGTCAGGTGCGATGTCCGGGATGCCCGAGGTGTGCGTGAGCACGTGCCACGGACTCACGTCCGCTTTGCCCGGCGCGTTGGCGAACTCGGGGATGTAGCGCACCAATGGTGAGTCGAGCGCCACGAATCCCTCGTCGACCAGCTGCATGAATGCCGTCGCGAAGATCGGTTTCGTGACCGAGGCAAGAAAGAACAGGCTCTCAGTGCTCAGGCCGCGCGGATCGGCTGAGAACGCTTCGCTACGAATCTTTCCCTCCGCGTCACCGATCGCCAACGCGGCCGCCGGCAGCGCCCCAGACCCGACACGCTCGCGCAGCCGGGCGAAAACTTCGTTCAGCAGCGATGGGTCACGGCGGAGGTTGGTCGGGGAGGCGGGAGGGTCAGCTGGGAGGTCGGGAGCGGTGACCGGCACCCGCTGACGATAATCGCAGGCCTGATGAAGCGCTCTCAGCTCATAGTCGACACTCGCCAGCTCATCGCGGAAGGCGAACGCCTCCAGCGTTCACCGAGCGTGGCCGCTCTCCGTGTATGGCTGCAGCTCTCCGATGACCTGTTGAGCCGGGCGTGGGGTCAGATGGATCGCTATCACCTTGCCTGGCTGATGGTCGGGCGAAGCGACGCCATCCGCGGACGGCGGATGAGCGACGACGAGGAGCAGGCCTACGTGCGCGACGTCGCGGCGCAGAAGACGGCCGCGCTCCGGATGAGCCTCAAGGCGGTCGAGGACCAGAACATGCCCTTCCTGGGCGAGGATCCCGAAAGCGGCCCTTAGATCCGGCGGATCTCGTCGAGCGGCACCACGAACACCGTGGCACCGCCGTGCGTCACTTCGGTGGGCAGCCAGTTCGCGTCGATGCCACCAAGCGGCTCGGCGGGCACGTTCTCCGTCCGTGAACTGCAGTTTTCCTCGATCAGTCGCATGGCGGCTGGGACCTGGTCGTCCTCGACCCCTATGTAGAGCATCGTGTTGCGTGCCTGGAGAAAGCCGCCGCGCGACAGAACCTCCGTGACACGCAACTCCGCGCCGCGCAGGGCCTCGACCAGCTGGCCGGCGTCCTGAGCGTGGACTATTGCTATGAGCAGCTTTGCCATGGCCGAATCATCGCGCCCAGCGCCATGCCATGAAGACCATGGCCGCAAGCGCACCCGCGTGGCTGATCCCGGCTGCTTCGTAGAGGCCACCGAAATATTCCGCCAATCCGTCAACCGTCAATCGTTCGAGCAGGTTGGTTCCGGCCGCCTGGTAGAGCAGTTGGCTGAGCAGATAGGCGACGGCGACGCCTACGAACCAAGCTCCGGTCGCGAGTACGCTGGCCATCAGTTGGACCCGTCGGGATGGTGGGTGCGGAAGGCTCCCCCACGCCCCCCTGCCTGTTGCGGCGCCGATGAACATCCCGCAGATGAATCCCACCGCGATCAGGCCCCACGTCAGCCCAAGCAGGTCGGCCGAGACACCGTAGACAACGGCCGCTGCCAGCGATGCCAAGACGCCCAGGTCGAAGCCATGCAATCCGCGAGGTTGGTCGGTGTAGTCGGAAGCTTCCGTGGCTGGCTGGACGTTCACAACCGATAGACTAGGTCGCCGGATGCCCCACCCGAGTCTTGGCTTCGCGCCGCACGATGTCACCGCCGGTCTGCCGGATGCTGCTGCCCGCCTGCGCGCAAGCCGCACGCGCATCGGCCGCCTGGCGCTCCAGACGACCGTGAGGGACGCGGACGGTTTCGCCCAGCGGTATGACGAGGACGCCCTGCGCCTGTTCCTGCGCGACTTCGAGCGTCACATCGAGCAGCTCGCCAAGGCCCTCGAGACCGGCGAGGACTACTACGTTGCGAGCTACGCCGAGTGGCTGGTGCCGATATACCGCCGACGGCACGTGCCGATGGCCGATTTCATGGCCATGCTTGCCGGACTCCAGGGCGCAGCCGCAACCGTCATGACGCCGGAGGAGAAGAAGGTCGCGGACGGGCTGTTCGAGCGCTGGGCCGTGGCGCTCAAGAAGCACCAGCGCCTGCCGGGTGATCACAAAGGCAACTCGGTCATTCGCTTCTTCTGGAAGGGAGCCGGCATCGGCGACGACAAGTGGATCTGAACCGCCACGTTGTGAGGGCAGCTGCGGTTCGATGACCATCAAATGGGTCAAGGTTGACCAGCTGGTGATGAATGGCGAGCCCTTCTGTTTCGCGACACGCTTGACGGTGCGCAACGTCCTCGAGATGCGCTCTAATGGGCTGACGCCCGACGCCATCCTGGCCGATAACCCCGAGCTCCGGCGGGTCGGCATCGCCGAGGCGTTCCTATACGCGTCGGAGAACCGGACGCGCTACGAAACGTTCTTTGAATCCGATGGGTCGCTTCGTGGTCCAGGTTTTTCCGACGAGGAAGCGTCCGCGTTTCCGGAACACCTGCGTTCGCTGCGCGGGGTCGTGACTTAGCTGGAGTTGGTGCGCCGGCTTCCGGTCAGTCGGCGGTATGATTGATATCCGACATGACCGATCAGATTTCCACCGAGACCCCTGCTGCGCCGGCTGCCGCGACTGCGGCTGCTTCCGCGCCGGCTTCCGCCTCTGCGCCTGCCGTCACGATTGACCCGCAGGCCCGCGCGACCGAGCTCGCGATCCTCGATGCGCTGCGCGCGGTGGTTGACCCTGAGATCGGCATGAACGTGGTCGAGCTCGCGTTGATCAAGCAGATCATCCAGAGCCCTGAGCAGACCGAAGTCAAGATGATCCTGACGACGCCTTTTTGCCCGTACGCCGGTTCGATGATCCAGCAGGTCAAGGAGCAGGTCGAGAGCGTCGTCGAGAACGACGTCAAAGTGACCCTGTTGGCCGAGCGCTGGGACCCGCGCGACGCCGGCCTGGTGTGGTAGCCCGCCGCGCTTCGATAGCAAACAGCGCAGTCGCCACCGGAAAAGGCGACGACGGGACGACTGGCCTGCTGTACGGCGGCAGGGTTGCCAAGGACGATCCACGAACTGACGCTTACGGCGCGATCGACGAGGCCGTTGCCGCGCTGGGCGTGGCGCGCGTGGCCCTTTCCGCGGCTGGACTCAAGGAACTATCCGAGCTCGTGCTGCGTTACCAGCGCGAGCTGTTCGTGGTCGGTGCCGAGTTGGCTACCAACCCGACGTTCGTGTCTCGACTCAAAGATGCTGTGACTCGCGTGTCGGAGGCAATGTTGAACGCCGTCGAGGCTGACCTCGCCCGCTGGGAGTCGAGGGTGGAGATGCCCCGCGAGTTCATCGTGCCGGGCGAGACTGCCGCGTCCGCGGCGCTGGAGCTGGCCAGAACCGTGCTCCGCCGCGCCGAACGGCGGATCGTCGCGCTCGGGCGCGTTGTCGAGATCGACGGCGCCTGGGTCCTGCCGTATGTCAATCGGTTGGCCGACCTTCTGTGGGTATTGGCCCGCGCTGCCGAGCAGGCCGAGCACGTGGCCTCAACGCCGGCAAAGGCGCGCTCGTGATCGCCCGTTGGTCTCGGAGGGTTTCGCTCGTCTGCCTGGCAGTCGTCGCCGCCGTCCTGGTCGGCTGCTCGGAGATCGGTATACCCATCGACACGCCCACCCCTCTGTCGGGCATCCGCGGCGTGGTCCTGCTTGGTCCGACGTGTCCGGTTGGAGGCGAACCGGGCGGAAACGAACCCGTCCCGTGCGTGACTCCATATGCCGCGAACCTGGTCATCCTCGACTCGGAAAGCGCCGTGGTTGCGCGGGTGTCGTCAGGAGCAGACGGCGCGTTTCAGGTGAACCTCCCGGCAGGTGAGTACGTCGTGACCCCCGCGACCGGCGCGGACACGTACCCGATCGCCCAGCCCGTCTCAGTCGTCGTCTCAACCGGCCAATACGCTGAGGTCGAGATCAACTACGACACGGGGATCCGCTAGGCCGGGGTTCGGGAGAGCGCTACCAGCCCTCCCAGTGGACAAAGTCGTCCGGCTTTACCCAGCCGCGCTTCAGTGAGCCGGAGCGCCGGTCGGGGAGTGGATGGCCCACCGTGATCACACCAACGGGCTGTTGATCGGGCGGTATGTCCAGTTCCGCTGCCAGGTCGCCCATGCGGTGCGTGCCGAGGAACCCTGCCGCGAGGCCCGCGTCGATTGCGGCGAGGAGGATCAGCATCACGGTGGCGCCGACGTCCAGGTACCAGTAGGGGACCGGCCACTCGATCTCGGGCTCGCCCGGGGCGCGCTTGTCTGGCTCGCGGTATCGAGCGTGATAGATCTCCTCGCTGACGCACGGGACGAAGAGCGCAGGCGCGCGGCTCACCCAGGGGTCGAAGCCGGCCTCGACGTATTCGGCCTCATCGCACAGCCCGGCGATGCGGGCCCGGCGCTCGGGATCCGTGATGATGATCAGGCGCTGGCCCTGGCTGAAACCCGCGCTCGGTGCTCTTTGGGCCGACGCGGCGATGCGCTCCAGGACCTCGCGCGGCACCGGTTTGTCCGGGTCGTAGTTGCGCACCATGCGCCGACGCCGAACGACCTCGCTGAACTCCACGGGCCGAGGGTAGCCGCTGTTCTCCGGGGGAGAAGTAAAAGCCAGGTAGCCATTGAGTTGTGGCGCTATTCGGCCGCTTGTTCTTGCACCGAGCACGAACGGCCAGTAAAAGGCAATTCTGAGGTACCGGAAGGTCGAAGTTGGCCGTTACTTCTCCCGGGGAGAACAACACGGCGGTCGGACTGGCCGCTGTTCCATGGGTTGGAGCAAGCTGCGCCGGCGGAGTCCAACCGGCCACGATTGCAGCCCCACAGGCCCTCGGCTAGACTCAATCCTGACGTGATCACTCGGAATTCCACCACGCAGCGCGACCCGGCCGCCGTTACGGCCAAGCGCCCCCGGAGCATCTTTCCCGGCACCGGCGCGGTCCATTTCTCGACGCGCGGCGAGTACGGGGTGCGCATGATGGTCGAGCTTGCGCGGCACCACGGGGCCGGGCCAATCAGCCTGACCGAGATGGCCGACCACGAAGCCCTGCCCCGGCCGTACCTGGAGCAGTTGGTCGTCAGCCTGCGCGAGGCCGGGCTCGTTACCAGCACCCGCGGCGCTCACGGCGGCTACGAGCTCACACGCGAGCCGGCAGAGATCCGCATGGGCGAGGTGCTGCGCGCACTCGAGGGCCCCATAGCCCCGATGGTCTGCGCGAGCGAGGACCCGGCGCACGCCGGCATCTGCGAGCGAATGGGCTTCTGCAACGTCAATCACCTCTGGATGACGGTTCGCACGGCGATCGCCACCGCCCTCGACTCCATAACCCTCGCCGACCTGGCAACGCCTCGCGCCAAGCACCCATTCCACTCGCCGACCGTTCCGATCGAAGCGCTGACCGCGTACACACGGACGAAGGACGCATGACCCAGACGCTCGACCGACCTACCGCAGACCCGACAACTGCCGCCGCAGAGACCCAGGCCGACCGCGAGCTGGTTATCCGCGACCTCCATGTTGTGCCCGTCGCCGACAGGAGCCGCGAGATCCTGAGCGGCATCAACCTGACCGTCCGAAAGGGCGAAGTCCACGCGATCATGGGCCGCAACGGCTCGGGCAAGACGACACTCGCCTACGCGCTGATGGGCCATCCCGCGTACCAGGTCACTAAGGGCGAGGTCATCTGGAAGGGCCGCGACCTTCTCAAGCTGAGCCCGGACAAGCGCGGCCGCTCGGGCATCTTCCTTGCCTTCCAGTACCCGACGGCCATCCCCGGCCTGTCAGTGGCCAGCTTCCTGAGAACGGCGCTGAACGCGCGGATGCGTCCGCTCGAGCAGGCGATCGACCCCAACTACGACCCGTCCGACCTCACCCGCGGCGGGATCAAGCTGGTCGAGTTCCGCAAGCTCCTGCGCGAAAAGATGTCGCTCCTCAAGCTCGACGAGGCTTTCGCGGCTCGTTACGTGAACGAGGGTTTCTCAGGCGGCGAGAAGAAGCGCTTGGAGATGCTCCAGATGGCCGTGCTCCAGCCGGAGATGGCGATCCTCGACGAAACAGATTCGGGCCTCGACATCGACGCGCTGCGCATCGTCGCCGAGGGAGTGAACGCACAGCTCAGCCCCGAGCTCGGGGTCCTGCTGATCACGCACTACCAGCGCATCCTGAACTACATCACGCCGGATTACGTCCATGTCCTGGCCAAGGGCAAGATCGTGGCTTCGGGCGGCCGCGACCTGGCCATACGACTTGAGGCGGAGGGATACGCTCCTGTCCTGCGCGAGGCAGGCGTGGAGCTGAACGCCGACGAAGAGCGCGAGGCGCCCGAGCCCGCCGAAGCCGCCCACTAGCCAGCGGCCCGAGCCAAGCAGATAGAAGGAGCGCAAAGCAGATGGCCATCGTCCGGGCGCTCGACCCCGTCGCGCTACGCGCCGATTTCGCGATGTTCGACCGCGAGTTCCGCGGCCGCCAGCTGGCATACCTCGACTCCGCCGCGACCGCGCTGAAGCCGCGGGTCGTGACCGAGGCGATGGTTGGCTACATGAACAACTACAGCGCCAACGTCCATCGCGGGATCTACGAGATCGGCGAAGAGGCGACGGCGGCCTACGAGGGCGCGCGGACCAAGATCGCCAACTTCCTGGGCGCCAAGGATCCGCGAGAAATCATCATGGTCCGCAACGCCACCGAGGCGATCAACCTCGTCGCGTATGCCTGGGGCCGAAAGAACGTCGGCAAGGCCGACACGATCATCTGTACCGAGCTCGAGCACCACTCGAACATCATTCCCTGGCAGATGCTCACCCAGGAGAAGGACGCCGACCTCGAGTTCATCCCGTTCGACGATGAGGGGCGGCTCATCCAGGAGTCGTACGAGACCCTGCTCCGGACCAAGCCCAAGCTCGTCGCGTTCACCTCTGTCTCAAACGGCATCGGCACGATCAACCCGGTCGCCGAGATGGTCGCCAAGGCGCATGACGTTGGCGCGCTCGTCCTCGTAGATGGCGCCCAGGCCGTCCCCCACCAGCCAGTCAACGTCCAGGAACTGGGCGCCGATTTCTACGTCTTCTCGGGCCACAAGACACTCGGGCCGCCAGGCTCGGGAGCGCTCTGGGCCCGACGCGAGATCCTCGAGGAGATGCCTCCCTTCATGGGCGGCGGCGAGATGATCCGCGAGGTTCATCTGCGCCACACGACTTACAACGAGGTGCCCTACAAGTTCGAGGCCGGCACACCGGACATCGCCGCGGCCATCGGGCTCGGCGCAGCGCTCGACTACCTGACCAACCTGGGCATGGAGCATGTTCGCGCGCACGAGCGCGACCTGATCGAGTACGCCCTGGACATGTTGCCGCGCGAGGTGCCGAGCATCCGCATCCACGGGCCGCTGTCGGCCTCGGATCGAGCGGGCATAGTCACCTTCAACCTCGCCGATGCTCATCCGCACGACGTTGCAACGCTGCTCGACCGAGAGGCCATTGCCGTCAGAGCCGGTCACCATTGCACAATGCCGCTTCACCAGAGGCTGGGCGAGGAAGCGAGCGCCCGGGCGAGCTTCAACATCTACACCGACCGCGACGACATCGACCGCCTGGCGGCAGCGCTCAATAAGGTCGAGAAGATGTTCGCCAGGCCAGCCGCCGCAGCAACGCACTAACGACGCCAACCGCCAAAGGAACCATGGACGATCTATACCGAGACGAGATCCTCGAGCACTACCGCAACCCGCACAACTTCGGAACACTCGACCAGCCCACGACCGTCAAGGAGGGCGCGAACCCTCTGTGCGGTGACCGCATCACCCTGATGCTCGGCATCGACGATGACGGCAACGTGCAGGAGGTGGCCTTCACCGGCCGCGGCTGCGCGATCAGCCAGGCGTCGGCGAGCATGCTGACGGACGAGATCAAGGGCAAGCCGCTGTCCGAGATTGCCCAGCTCGGGGAGCAGGACGTGCTCGATAACCTCGCCATCGAGATCAGCCCGGCACGGATGAAATGCGCGATGCTCTCGCTCGACACGCTTCGCTCCGCGGTGAGCGACCGCGTCGAGTGGCAGGGCGCCAGCAATGACGGCTGACCGGCAGCTACCCATGGCACGCGGGCCAGTCCGCGAGGTGATGCCAGCCGAGGCGGCGGACCTCATCGCGGCGGGCGCCGTTCTCATCGACACCCGCGAGACGCACGAATGGAACGCGGGCCACCTTGAGGGCGCGACCCTCATCCCGCCGATCGAGGTCGTGGAGAAGGTCACTCAGCTCGCGCCGGACAAGGAGAAGCAGGTCGTCGTCTACTGCGCGGCGGGTGCCAGGTCGATGCGCGCCGCAATGCAGATGGCGGCCCTCGGCTACCAGAACGTGACCTCAATGGCCGGCGGCATCGTCCAGTGGAAACAAGAGGGCCGGCCGTGGCAGATGCCGGGTGATGCGCCAGCAGTCGCGCGGAATCCGCGCTACGCCCGACACCTGGTGATGCCCGAAGTCGGCCCTGAGGGTCAGGGCAGGCTGGCAGAGTCGAAGGTCCTCTTCATCGGCGCTGGCGGACTCGGCTCGCCTGGGCTGCTGTACCTGGCGGCCGCGGGAGTGGGGACGCTCGGAATCGTCGACTTCGATGTCGTCGACCTGTCGAATCTTCAGCGTCAGGTCGTCCACACCGATGACCGAATCGGAATGAAGAAGACCCAGTCGGCTGCAATGACGATCCGGGCCCTCAATCCGGAGGTGAAGGTCGTCGCGTACGACGAGATGCTGACCGAGGAAAACGTTGACCGCCTGATTGCGGGTTATGACGTGGTCATCGACGGAACGGACACCTTCGAGACGCGCTACACGCTGAACGACGCAGCTGTTCGCGCCGCGATCCCGGTCGTCCACGCGTCTGTGTTCCGTTTTGAGGGCCAGCTGAGCGTGTTCGTCCCCTACGAGGGCCCGTGCTATCGCTGCCTGTACCCGACGCCGCCGCCGCCCGAGCTCGCTCCGGGCTGTTCCGTCGCCGGTGTTCTGGGTGTCGTCCCGGGCGTGATGGGCCTGCTCCAGGCGACGGAGGCGATCAAGGTGCTGCTGAAGCTCGGCGATCCGCTCGTCGGCCGCCTCCTGATCTGGGACGCCCTCGACGGCGCGTTCAGCGAGGTGACCCTGCGGCGCGACCCGAATTGCCCAGCATGTGGCCAGGGAGCCATGGTCGCCGCGGCTGCCGCGGAAGCTCAGCCGACGCTCGCTGCCGCGGGGTGACGAGCGTCCGAGTCCCGCCGGTCCTCCGCGTGCATGTCGACGGCCAAAAGGAAGTCGCCGCGAGTGGAGGAACAGTCGGGGAGATCCTGAACGACCTCGTCGCTCGGCACCCCGGCTTGGGCGAGCAGCTGCTGAAGGCGGACGGCTCTCTCCATCGCTTCGTAAACGTCTACCTCAACGGACAGGACGTCCGCTATCTCGCGGTACTCGACACGCCGGTCACGGACAGCGACGCACTGATCATCCTGCCGGCGATGGCCGGCGGAGCGTGAGCGCGTTCTCATCGCTAATCGATGCCATCGGCCGCACGCCGATGGTCGAGCTGCAGCGGTTCAACCCCAACCCACGCGTTCGCATGCTGGCCAAGCTGGAGGGGCAAAATCCCACCGGGTCGGTCAAGGACCGAGTGGCGCGATACATGATCGACGGGCTCGAAAGCGAAGGCAGGCTCAGCCCGGGCTCGATCATCCTCGAACCGTCGAGCGGCAACACCGGGATCTCACTGGCAATGATTGCGCGGATCCGGGGCTACAACGTGACGATCGTCATGCCCGACAACGTCACTCGCGAGCGACGCCAGCTGCTGGAGATGTATGGCGCGCAGGTCATCGACTCTGTCGGCAGCCTGGGCTCGAATGGGGCCATTGCGCTGGCGCGCCAGATGGCGGCCGATGAGCCACGATATGTCATGCCCGACCAGTACGCCAACCCGATGAACGCGCTTGCGCACTACGAGACGACGGCGCCCGAGATCATCGCCGACTGCCCCGAGGTCGACGTCTTCGTGGCGGGTCTCGGAACTGGCGGGACGCTCATGGGCGTTGGTCGGCGCCTGCGCGAGCACAACCCGTCGGTGCGCATCGTGGCGGCTGAGCCAATGCCCGGCGAACAGGTCCAGGGCCTGCGGTCGCTGGACGAAGGGTTCGTGCCAGAAATCCTGGACGCGACGGCGCTCGATGGGCGCTTCCTGGTAACGACCGAGGAGTCGATCGAGGCGATGCGCCGGCTCACGGCAACGGAAGCAATCTTCGCGGGAGTGTCGTCGGGCGGCGTGCTGGCCGTTGCGTCGCGTTTGGCGGAGCAGATGGAGACTGGCACGGTCGTGGCGCTTCTCGCGGACGGCGGCTGGAAATACCTGTCGGAGGACCTGTGGCGGCGCGATCCGACCGACGACGAGCTCGAGGCACTCAACCTGTGGTGAGCGACAAGCTGCCGTCGCCCGACGAGTGGGAGGCGGTCAAGCGCGACGCATCCGTAGGCACGGTCGGCGCGGCTGAGGCGTCGATCTCGGCCGAGCTCATCCAGGCGGTCATCGATGCAGCCCGCGCAGGTGTTCCGAACGAGGCGTGTGGGCTCCTGGTCAGCAACGCGTTCGCTGCGGACGGCGGGACGCCAATGCGCTACGTGCCTCTGCGCAACGCGGCCGAATCGCCTTACCGGTACCTAATCGACCCCCAGGAGCAGCTACGAGTATGGCTCGAGCTCGAGGATGCCGATGAGGTGCCGTGGGGCATCGTCCACTCGCACGTAGCGTCACCGGCCGTGCCTTCGGCCACGGACGTCGGGCTCGCCTTCTTCCCCGACAGCCTCTACGTGATCTGCTCGCTCGAAGCCGAAACACCAACCATCCGCGCTTGGTCGATCATTGACGGCACTGTGATGGAAGCGCAGTTGGCGGTTACGGAAACGACCGGCTAGTTCTTCCAGCGCACGCTGGCGAGCATCGCGTCGATCTGACTCGCTGTTAAGTCGTCAAGTCCCTGGCGCGAGCACGTCCAGACTTCGTCCCAGTTCGACTGGACTCCTGAATCGATGACCACAAGTAGCTCGGTATTGCCACCGATGCTCGCGCAACGCCCTGACACCGGCGGGTGCTGGACCGTCGCGCGTCGTCCGCCGATGAACGCGCCTGGCCCAGCCGTCGGATCGAACTCCCAGCCTGGCCAACCCCGATGAGTCCAATCGACCAAGACTCCGTTCGGTCCCAATTGCTGTCTCACCGGTAGCCCCTCGCAGGCGATCGAATTCGGCGTTCGGACACACGGATCAAACAGTGGCTCAGTCGACAGATAGGCGACGAGCGCTGAGAAGCTGGAAACCATGTCGAAGCTGGCGACGTTCCAGGTCGCCGGATAGTCGAACGCAATACCGGGAGCGTCGAAATGCGCGAGTGCTGGCTCGGGCGTGACAGTTGGAGGGTCCGCGCCGCAGGCTGCCATGACGCCGATGAGCACGATCGTCGCCGCTATGCCTGACCGCACGGTGCCAGCGTAGTTGCCGCAGGCAACGTTGCTAGCAGCCGGCCTCGCTATCCCGGGCGTCGATCGCGCAGTCGGCGCAGATATCGGCCGCGTCGATGTGTCGAATGTGGATGCCCAGGAACGGGGCAGCGATCTTGTACATCCAGCAGCCGGCGCAGAAACCGGTGACCACTGCGAGCAGGGCGAGTGACGCCACGGCCAGCCCGAGCGCGGCACCGATCAGCGGGAAGCCCACCAGGTAGGCGACCGAAGCGGCGCTCAGGAAGACGAAACCAACCTTGTTGGCGAACCTGGGTGGGCGACTGTCCTCTAGAGGCCCCTCGCCGAAGCGCGGCTGGATCAGCTCGAAGTAGGCGAGACAGGGCAGGCACCAGTGGCGGCCAAAGCGAAGGCCGATCCCAAGTTGCGCGGCGAGAACAGCGAGCAGCGGCCACCAGCCGGTGAGCACAGCGAGCAGCGAGACGGTGCCAACCACGATCTGGTTGAACCGCGGAGCTCGAGCGTCGATGACGTCAAGGTCGCGGTATGGATGGGCGGTTCTTGGTCTGAGTCGGGCGGATGTGGGAAAGGTGGTGTCGGCCATCGGAGGTCAACCTCAAAATCGAATCGGAGAGCCGCTGAGTCGCGGCGAAACGGCGGAAAGGCCGTGGATTCGGCGGAAGGAGGACCGGCCGTGGTCCGAAGCGGGCGCGCAGCGCTCGCCGGGCGAGAGGTTCCTCCCGCCTAGCTACAGATGCAGCAGCAGATCCGATTCGGGTTGATCACGTGGGCGGGAGGCTAACCCACGCTGCCAGATCTCGCAACGAGCGCAGCCACGAACGCCGCAGTCGTAGGAGTCGAGCCAAGACCCAGACGCGCCCCCAGGCGAGCGGGAAGCGGCGGTTCGAGGTACGTCGACTCAAGAATCGGCCAGTTGTCTTCTCCGAAAGCCTCGTTGACGGTGTCATCAAGGACCAGCTCACCATCCCGCAGGACGGCCACTCGCTCGAACGCTTCGGCCACGAAAGCCATGTCATGGCTGATCGCCACGACGGTTCGCCCTTCGCGGGCCAGTTGGCCAATCACGTCTTTCACCCTCTGGACGCCGTTCGCGTCCTGGCCGGTTGTTGGCTCGTCGAGCACGATCGCCGGGGTGCCCATGGCCAGGATTGACGCCAGGGCGAGCAGCTTGCGTTCGGAGAAACCGAGGTCGTAAGGGTTGGCGTCCGCTTGCTGGGCAAGTCCCACGGCTTCGAGTGCGCCATTCACCCGTTGGTCGAGCGCCGCGCCGCGAAGCCCGACGTTCCGCGCGCCGAATGCCACTTCCGCCCGAACTCGCCCCGAGAAGATCTGGCGGTCCGGGTTTTGGAATGAGATGCCCACCAGACGGGCCAGGTCGGCCACGTGTCTGCGACCGACGGGTGTGCCGTCGACCAGCACCCGGCCGGTGGTCGCACGAAGTAGGCCGTTGAAATGGCGAACGAGCGTGGACTTGCCCGATCCGTTCTGGCCGATGATCGCGATACGGCTGCCGGCCGGGATCTCGAGACTCACGCTGGTCAGCGCGCGCGTGCCGTCCGGGTACGTAAAGCTCAGTTCCTCGGTCGCCAGGCCGATGCCGCTCGTGGCAATCACAGCCATTCGGATTGCCACTCCAGCTCGGCAACCGCGACGGCTTCACGGAGGGCTATGTCAGCAGGCGCGCTGACGCCCCATTCGTGCATCGAAGGATCGGCCAGGACCTCACGGGCATGCCCACGAGCGACCACCTTGCCCGAGGCGATCACGACGATCTCGTCGCAGAGCATCGCGAGCAGGTCAGTCTTGTGCTCGGCAATCAGGATGCCGACGCCAGTCGCTCGCGCCGCTTCGGCGAGCGTCTCACCAACAAGCCGTGTGCCAAGCGGATCGAGTTGCGACGTCGGCTCGTCCAGCACGAGATAGCGCGGCCCGAGCGCCAGAACCGCAGCCAGCGCGACGAGCTGCGCCTGCCCACCCGATAGGCGCGACGGATCGCGCTCGACGATCTCTGTCAGCCGCAGGGCGTCGATGGCCCGCCAGGTCCGATCGATCACCTCGTTGCGAGGCAGGGAAAGATTTCGCGGTCCGAAGGAGATCTCTTCCCAAACGCTCGAGGCACCGCTCGTGATCTGCGTCGCCGAGTCCTGGAACAGGATCCCCGCGTGCTGCACGAGCTTGTACATCGGGGTACCTGAGGTCTCGAGGCCATCGATGGTCACGCGGCCGTCCAAGGTGCCACCGATCGCGTTGGGGGCAAGCCCCACCGCGCACGAGCACAACGTCGACTTGCCGGAGCCGTTCGAACCCACGAGTCCCACGACGCGGCCGGGCTGCAGTGTCAGATCGACGCTCTGAAGGGCTTTCGTGGCCGCCCCTGCGTAGCGGTAGGTGACGCCCTCAAGGACGAGGCTCATGGCACCCACCACAGAGCGCCCGAGATGGCGGCGATCAGCAGCAGGATCGATCCGACGACGAGGAGCCACCTGAGTGCTCGCTGTGCCGCGCTGTCGGGATACTCACGCAAGACCGTCCGTCGGCCGGGGGCGGTGAATGCGCGCGCCTCAAGAGCCATCGACCGATGCTCGACCTCGGTCAGCGCGCTCAAGACCAATGGCCCAGCGAGAGGGAGCAGCCCTCGAAAGCGTGCCAGCACTCCGCCTTCGGTGTTGAGCCCGCGCGATCGCTGCGCGTCAACGATCTCCCGCGCGCGTTCGAGCATTCGCGGCACCGTCCCTATCGCCGTCCCGACCACGAAGGCGCCGCGACGACCGAGTCCTCTGCGCTCCAGGTCATCGACGAGCTCGTCAGTTCGAGTTGTCAACGCGAAGAGTGCGACCGAGGTCGCGAAGGCAAGGACGCGGAGTGCGGCCTGGGAGGCTGCGATGAGACCGGTGCCGGTGGCCGTGAACGGCCCGATCTGGAAGATGGCGTCCGTCGCGTCCGGATAGAGGAAGGTGTTGATGAGCATGATCGAAACGAGCAACGCGGAGGTCGCCAGCACATAGGGCACGTACCGACGCGTAACGCCCGCCGCCACGATCAGGGCAAACATCGTGGCGAATACGAGGATCGGTGCAACCCAGCCTCGAACGCCGAATGCGATCGCGGCCATCGCGATGGCCACGACGAACTTCGTCGTTGGGTTCAGGCTCCTGTACACACCCTGCTGCGGGCGCGCTACGAAGTCGGGCAGCCCGCGTGCGGCAGGCGCCCCAGCCGTCGTCGCTACTGCTACGACATCGGCGCCGCGTCGCCGGGCGCATCGCCCGATGCCGGGCGCGTCAGACGCTCACCGAGTGGGAACCGTGCCAGGAATCGCGACGACAGGTTCGCCAGGATGATGAA
>JBBDRY010000124.1:0-1427 GCA_040905225.1 Chloroflexota bacterium
TGGGCGTACGACATCGCGAGCGGAGTGTGGACCCGCGGCCCTGATCCTGAGGCTCCGGCCCGTCAGCTTTACGGCATGGCGGGCGTAACCGACGGCGCGCTGGTATTCGGTGGCGGCTCGCTCGATGGCGGCTACCTCAACGACGCGTGGATGATCGACCCTGCGACCCTCGCGCTGACGCCTTTCGAGGCCTCTGGGGCGCCCTCGCCGCGTTCCGGCGCAACCGTGATCAACGACGCCCTTCGCGGACGGATGCTGCTCTTCGGTGGCAAGAATGCGGACGGAGAGCTAGCCGATTTGTGGGAGCTCAGCCCGCTGCCTTAGGGGTTGCTCGGCGTCCCCGCCGCCCACATCTGTGGGCTGACGCCCACGAACTTGTCGCCATCGCGGACCTTGCCCTGCATCACGTCCGACAGCCAGCGCTTCCACGTTCCGTTTTCCTGCGCGTAACCGTAGGCAGTGCCGCCGTGCAGATCGAGGTTCATCCGGCCCGCGTCGCGGTTGAAATACACGACCTGGTGCATCCACTCGTGGATGAAGACTTCTTCGGGGGCCGATGAGCTGGTCCACCACCAGAGCTGGCTGGGGGTGATGATCGATGAGTAGCCGGCGCCGTTGGCCCAGCCACCGGGCGGAAGCGTCAGGCCCCAGCCAGCTACGGGGATCTTCTCGCCACTATCGTCCTTCGCCTGCCACATGACGAAGATGCTGTCGTAGGTGCCGGTCGGGGCGTATCGATCCAGATCGGCCTCGACCGAGTCCGGACCGACCCAATACCCGCCGGAGAGCTTGTTGAGAGTGGTGATCGGGTGAGGCACCTCGACGATCGTCAGGCTCGTCGAGGCCAGGCCACCGGACCAGATGCCGACAGAGCGGCGGAAGCGATCGACGGTATCCAGGACCACGTCGTGCATCGTCGCGCTCATGCGCGCCTGGAGGTGGTACTCGGTCCCATCGGCTCGCGTGAACGTAACGTCGGTCTCGCGATAGATCAGCACGAGGCTCTTCCACTTCGCAGCTGGCTGGGCGGTCGCGGCCGGAGTGGGAGTCGCGGTCGGGGCGACGGTCGGGGCAACTGTTGGGGCCTGCGTCGGAGCAGCGGTTGCTGACGGCCTGGGTGAGGCGGTTGTGCGCGGCGTCGACGTCGGCGTGACTGTTGGAGTTGACGTTGGGGCTGTCGTCGGCTTCGACGTCGCCGCCGCAGTCGGCTCGGTCGTTGGCGCCACGGTCTGCTGGCCCGCGCTGCCCGCGACGAGTGAGGCGCCGCTCTGCGAAACCCACCTGCCTGCCAGCGGACCGCTGGCAAGGAATACGAACTCGCGGCCGTTGAAGGTTGCCCTGCGACTTGCGCTGAAGGTCTGGGCAGACGCGAGGCTGACCTGGCGTCGGGTTCGAACGTTGCCATCGGAATAGAAGCGCAGGCCGTA
>JBBDRY010000124.1:1527-3369 GCA_040905225.1 Chloroflexota bacterium
AGGCGGCCCCGTAGACGGATCGTCGTGGCGCCGACGGAGTATGGGGCTGTCGCGGTTCGGCTGACCGGTTCCATCATGACCGGCTCGGGCATGAACGTGGAAGGGTCACCGGCCGCAGCGGCGACGTTTGTGTCGGGCCCGACAAACACTGTGGCCGATATGCCCGCGGAGACCACCAGGAAAGCCAGAAGAACGACCAGCCGGTAGCTCTCCCGAAGACCTTCCGTGAACCGCTGCATCTGGCTCCCTGGCCGGAGATCGGGGCGCGTCCGATCCGGCGCGCTTGACGAGTGAAATTGCCTCGTGCGGAGCATCGGAAAGCAGGTCCCACGCAGGTATCACCCGGTCGGCGGCAACAGTCGGCCGATGGTCGGGTCCAAAGTGCACACGACCCGACCACAGGGGTGCCGAGGGCACCGATCGACACGGATGCCTCTACGTGTCTGTACCGAGCGATACGCCCGTGGTGGGTTCAGTGGCGGGCCGGATTGTGCGTGGAACCGAGGCGGCCTAACTTGCGTCCAGACGTTGCGCGCGGAGTCCCCTCTCCTCCGCGTAAACGGTCAGGAGACTCTCTCTCCTGCTGAGGCCGGGCTCGCCGCGCTGGGGCGCGCGCCCGGCCTCTTTCTATGTGTCGATGAATCAAAAGAGCCGGACCGCTTGCGCGGCCCGGCTCCGTTGCGTCTGCTTGGTTTAGGCGCTCAGGCGCCAGCGTCTCTCAGTCGCAGATACCCGCGGGCAGGCTGGGCGAGTCGCCCTTGTTCTTGTCCCAGGTGTTGGCCGTGCCCGCCGTGCCGGTGCCGACAGAGTCGTCTTCGCACGAGAAGACAGTTGCACCCTTGACATGGTTGTGCTCGAGCACGTTGTTCTGTGAACCGTCGCTGACGACGATCCCGTACCCGGGTGCGCCCCCGAGCTTGTTCTTGGAGATCAGGTTCCCGGAGATCACAGGAGCCGTAGACCCCGCCACCGTGAGCTCCAAAGCAGTGACGTCGACCACGCCGGGCGTGTCGCTGGTCAGGTCAACATCGTTCTTCTCCACCGTCGTGTCGGTGATCGTGAGGGCGCCTGGTCTGCCGGATCGGTGGTCTGAATAGAGCACGATTCCGGTTCCGCTGTAGCCACCGCAGTCGGTCGGGCTGACCTGGAGCGTGCCGTGCACGTCGTTATGGGCGACGCTGTTTCCCGTTACTGCCGTGGTCCCGTCGAAGCCGCCGACGAGGATCCCGATCCCGCCGCCGCAGCGCGTCCACGGGTCGGCGATGTCGTTGTGGCTGATGTCCCAATTCGTGCCGTTCCAGTCAGTGATGGACTGGAGAAGGTCGGAGAAGTCGTTGCGATACACGGTCACGTTGTCCGTGCCGCGGCTGAAGACGCCGAAGTCGAGCATGCCGTCGTCAGCCCCGAACTGGGTCGCACCAACGATGGTGAAGCCCTGAATGGTGGCGCCGCTGCCGGGCCGCGCCGGGAGCTGGCTCATGTTGAACTGGAATGCGGTGCGCAGGATGCCGTGTGAGATCGGGCCGCTGTCGATGATGGCTCCGTGATCGCCGTCCAGCTTGACTGCGCGATCGACGATCGCGCCTGCGTAGTTGCCCGCGCAGACGCGAACCGTGTCGCCTGGCGCGGAGGCGTTGATCGCCGACTGGATCGTGTTGTAGCCGGGCTTGTTGCAGTTCTGGCCCGGCGCGGTGACAACGGGCTTGTCGTCGTTGACCCAGCGGGTCGGTGCGGGTGCGGCGAACGTCGCGGGCGCGGCAATCATTGCGAGCAACCCGAGCGACGCGACCAACATGAATCTCTTACTGATCATTCCGGAGAACTCCCTCAAAAAGACGCCTG
>JBBDRY010000124.1:3469-18368 GCA_040905225.1 Chloroflexota bacterium
CCAAAACCACATCATCCAAATGCCGTATATGTTGCGTGCGCGCACCAGGCCCGGCGACCCTGCGTCCAGGCAACGAGGCATTCATGACGCGCTCGCCCTTGCCGCTATGGCCTGCGCGAAGCGCGTCTCCGAGCCGGGCGTGGTGGCCATGAAGAGCGACGGCTCCGTCAGCTCGAGCTCCATGATCATCGGCTGGCCGTCCGGACCCGGGACCATGTCGATTCGGACGTAGAGCAGCGGCCCGTCCCCTCCGGGAGCCGCCGCGACAGCGGCATGGGCCAGCTCGATCTCAGCGGCGCTCGGGCTGCGGGCGGTGATCGTTTCTTCCTTGTACAGGTCATCGACCCCATGGGGCGTCGTGGCGCCAATGACGACACTTTTGCGGATGGCGTGGCTGAACCTGCCGTCGACCAGGATCACGCCGGTTTCGCCGGCATCCTCGATTGCGCTGGCAAACGGTTGAACCATCACCGTCTGGCCGGCGGCGAGGAGCCTCTCTGCGTGCGCCGTCGCTCGAGCCCGTGCTTGTGGGTCTCCCAGTTCGTAACGATCGACATCCAACGATCCGGCGCCGACCGATGGCTTGATGACGTACTTCCCAGCAGTCGGCAGGTCGACCGAATCGCCGCCAGATATCCAGTTCGTGGGCACCACGGGGACGCCGGCCGCGGCGAGGTCGGCCAGATAGCGCTTGTCCGTGTTCCAGTCGATGACGTGGGGCGGATTCAGCAGCCGTGGCACAGATCGCGCCCAGGCGACGAAGTCTTCCCGGCGCCCGGTGTAATCCCACGTGGAGCGGATGACCGACAGGTCGAACCGGTCCCAGTCAACTGCTGGGTCATCCCAGATGGCCGGCGTGACCGTGCAGCCCAGCGCGCTGAGCGGGTCGATCACCAACCGGTCGTCGGGATCGAGGTCGGGCAGTCGATCGCAGGTGACGAAAGCTATTTGGAGCACGCGCGAATGATCGCGCCCGAGCGCCCTAGATGCCTCCGGTCAGGCCACTCTCGGGCTGGTGGAACCGATTCTCGGTCGGATCTGTGACCACGAACGTGCCAGCCTCGGACCACGAGCTCCACGCCATGTCGTCGCCAAACTTCGCGCGGACGCGCCACGCGTAGGTGCCCGGATCCAGGTCCGCGGTGGCAAGGTCCAGCGAACCAGCCGAGGCCGCATCGCCCTTCAAGCGAAATTGCGAAACGATCGAGTCGAAGGCGTCGCGCGAGACCTGCACCTGCACGCGGCTGGGTATGGGCGCCAGGCTCGAGGTGGCCCACATCAACGCGACGCTCGATCCAATGACGTCGGTGACCGCGGCTGCGGACGGGCGCAGGCCGGACCAGTGGACGACCAGCCGCGGCTCGAGCGAGGCATTCGCGGCACTCTCAGCCACGAATCGCTTCCAATGGCCGCGCCCGGCGCCGTTGGCGTGCAGCACGAACCCGTAGTCCGGCGTCAGCCCAGCGACGACCTCCTGGACGTGGGCGCTCACGTCGATCGCCGACCACTCGCCCTGGCTCGTGTCGACCGTGGAGGGGGTCAGCTCCGCTGCGGGTCGGGCGTTCCAGGTCAGCGTGCGCACGTCCCACTCTTCGGTGATGCGGCCCAGCCAGCTGGCGGTGCCTGTGCGCCCGCCCTGCCAGTACGGCAACGCCGCGAGGGACGCGGACTCGACGTTCAGGCCGTTGAGCAGCTCAGCGATGCCCGGGAAGCGCAGGTAGGCCTCGTTGTCGTCGCGCCTGTCCGGCCGACGGCCGTGCCACATCTCGGCGTAACCGGGCGCTTCGGGCCGCTGGTACGTGGAGAAGTTCGCGCCTGCGTGTGTGCTCGAGGCGAATGAGTGCAGTGCCGAGGTCGCGCTCGTCGGGAAGTCGACCACGCCGAGGTCGACATAGGCCGGGTAGACCGCCTCGGCCAGTGAGGCTCGGTCGATGGCGAGAGTAAGTCGAGTGGCGCCCTGCTCGGTCTCGCCAAGGCGCAGCGTCACCGCGCTCGGCCGGACGCCACCGCCATCGCCCTCGATGTCGGACGAGTCGAGCAGCATCGGCCGCGGGATGCGGGCGACCACGGCGCCGGCGGCATCGCGCATGGTGACCGACCCGTCGAGCTCGCTGGCCAGTGTCAGATCCGCTGTATCGAGGTCAAATGCGAGGCTTCTCGACTCGGGTGCTTCGGTCAGGACGAGGAATGCCTTGAAGCCGTCCGCCCTGGGGAAGACACGTAGTCCGATGCCCGGGCCAAGGAGATCGCGGTAGTCGGCGTAGCGACCTTCGACATCGAACTCGGGTGAAGAGGCCGTGTCCGATTCCCGCACGGGCGACAGTCCGACCGCGAGGTCACCGAATGCAACTGTCAGAAGGGCACCTTCGGCATCAGTGTCGCGCAGGCTCAGCGCAACAGGCGCCGCGTCGGCGACGGCCGCGACATCCGTGTCCGGTTCGGGATCGTGGAAGCGCAGGTCGATCGGCTGCCAGTCGGTCGACCCCTCGGGCAGGAAATGAATCGGGCGGCTGAAGATCTCCGTCGTGAATCGGCCGTCCGCCTCCTCGAACGTGCGCGAGTTCGCCGTGCGCATATCGGGGCGCTCCTCGCCAACGACTGCTGGCCCAAGCGCGGCTTCTTCTGTCAAGGTGGGCACCCAGGCGGCAGTCGGCACGAGCGCGACGGGCTCCTCCGCCTCGACCGTCGGCAGGACCATGCTTCCGGGCTTGAACGGGCCGCGCTTGCCTGTCCAGTCGACGGCCAGAAAGCCTGTCGGCGCGACGCTGATCCCATCCAGCGCGTGAACGGTCACGCCGCTGGCGACCGCGCTGATCACGCGGCCCTCGCCGAGATAGATGCCGATGTGCTCGCCGTTGTTGTAGACGACGAGGTCGCCTCGTTCGGCCTGCTCGGCGTCAGTCGTGAGCAGCTCGTGGGCTGCGAACCAGCGCAGGTAACCGGCTGCGCGCAACCGCGAGCCTCCGATCTGGCGGAGCTCGCCGGCATTCGCAAATGCGCGGAACACCAGCCCGGAGCAATCGATGGTGGTCGGGCCTTCCGTTCCCAGCCGATAGGGAATGTCGATATAGGCGCGCGCCGCGGCGATCATCGCCTCGATGCGCTCCTCCGACGAGGGCTCGGCGGAGTTGGTCGCATTGCCCTTGGAAGATTCGCCGGGAGTCGGCTGGATCGTGGGGGTCGGCTTGCCGGTCTTCGGTGGGTCAGCGGCCTGGACCACGGACATCGGCATGACGCTGGCGAGCGCAACCAGCACAGCGGTGTACGCGTACCGGAGATGCCGGGGTCGGTTAGTAGAAGTGGCGCTCACGGCACGGTCCGTGGACATCCGGTCTCCCCATCGTGTCACGGTGCGGCAGGCTGGGGCTCTGCTGCTGGAGCCGACGCTCGGATTTGAACCGAGGACCTGCTGTTTACGAAACAGCTGCTCTACCGCTGAGCTACGTCGGCGCCGGCCCAATAGTAGCAACGACACCCGACCGGCCCCTCCGGGCCATCGGGTTAAGCGCTTGGCTGCAATTCGTACTGGTTGGCGAACGGGATGCACTTGACCGGCGTCCTCCGACGGCCCGCAAGGCGGGCGCGGGCTCTAGGCAGCCAAGCATGACACCCCGCGTCGTGGTGTCAAGGTAACCGATTCATTACAACGCGTAGACGCATGGTCGTCGCAACCAACGACCCGACCAGGACGCGGCTAAGAGGGCGCTACGTGCTAACTCGCCACGGCGAGGGCCCAGATGACGAAACCGAAGGGGCCAGAGGAGATGACGCCACTCCCGCTGGCGAGCTGATCAGGTAGTGATGGCCCTAGAGGATGACTTTGCCTCGCCTACATCCCGGTCCGGGATCGGACACGGCGTCGTGCCACCAAACCGGCCGCCGCGATCAGGCCCGCGAGCGCCAGCACCGCCACCAATACGACGGTCGGGTCGCCGCTGTCACCTGGATTCGGCAGCGTGGAGGTCGGAGGCGGTGTGTTGCCCGGAGTCGCACCCGGCGTCCCGCCCGGAGTCGCACCCGGCGTCCCGCCCGGAGTCGGGCCCGGCCCGCTCGCGCAGTCCGATCGCGTGATCGTATCGTGGATCAAAGTAACGCTGTCGGTTTGTGCCAGCAATCGGCCGTCGACCGTTACGTTGTCGCCCAACGTGATGCGTATGTTGGCCATGATGGTTCCCACGAAGGTCGTTGCGGTATTGGCGCCGCCATTAAGCGTCGCTGAACCGGCGACCACCCAGAAGACGTTACAAGCCTGTGCTTGGCCCTGGAGGACCACATTGCTGCCCACCGCCGTGGTGAGTGAAGTCCCCGTCGACCCCATGTAGAAGATGAATTCGTCATCGGGGTCGCTGGCGTTAAGCGTGAGAGTTCCTGTGATCTGGAACGTAGTGTCCGCCGAGGTGTAGACCCCGGGGCCAAGAATGTTTGGGACGGCCGGGCCGAGCTCCGAGGGGATAGTGGTACGCGGGTAGCTAAATGCCTGGCCGTAGGCGGTGGTCAGGTCGGCCTGCGCCTGCAGGGCCTCAGCATTATCTACGTGGACGGTGCCGGTCAATGCCACGCCGTCGGCGTCGCCTGGACAGGTACCAAATCCAGTCACTGCTGTGCCTGGGTCTAAGCCAACGTCTCCAGTGATCGTGGTACACCCGAGGTTAGTGATCGTGGAGCCGGCCAGAACGGCAAAGTCGCCGGCCGTCAAAAGGTCTACCGGCGTCGTACTGCCTGCCCGCGCCATCGAGCTGAACATCAAGAAGACGAGCAGAACGATCAGCGTGAAGACCGTCCCAGTCAGGGCTGAGGCAGACGGACGCTTGGTCTTGGATTTGGCCGCATCCCTCGTCGCGGCGCCCGCGACGGCCGCCGATTCGTCGTCGCGGACCGTTTCGTCGTGCTGGTTCATGGCAGATTCTCCCCGTCCAGGACCGGCTACTCCGTCCGTCGCTGCGGCGCCACCGGCCGATTTCCGCACCTGCGTATGCAGGTCGTCCGCGGGATACTGTAAACCTGTAACACCGATCCGATGTTCTCTTTGTGACACGTCGCCCACGTTGCGCGACGCCCTGGTCATCCCGGTACCGCCGCCGCGGGTGCGGTGCGCCAGACCGGAGCGATCAAGATTACGCAGGAGGCGTCTCGGACGGTCGGCCGTGACGCCGTTTCTTTCTGAGCCACCACACCACGGCCAGCAGGGCGACCAATCCGACGCCGGCCACAGCCAGGACACGCCTGCTCACGAGTGGCGGCACGGGATCCAGACAGGCACGCGGGTGCGCGACCGGGTGCGCGTCATTGAGGTCGGCCGCTACGGTCGAGACCAGCCTCGCCGCTACCTGGAGTATGGGGAACGTTCCGCGCGGCCCCTCGCTCGTCTGAAGGACCAGGCGCCGCTCCCCCGGTGGCACGTCCCTTGCGAGAGAGAGGTCTGTGGCGTGACGCTTCACCAGAAAAATCCGATACGTGTGCAGCCGCGCGTCGCTCGTGTATAGGAGGGCCTCAAGGCCAAGGAGCGAGCGGCCATCCTCGATGAGCGACGCTGCGAGGAGCGGCGCGAACATGCCGGTACGGGCGTGGGCGTAGATGTAGGTCGTGCCCGGTTGGCCGGGGTCCTCGAACTCCTCCAGGTATTGCGCAACGTCGCACAACGGGTAACCCGGCTCGTTGCCCGGCACTGTCATCTCCTCAGAGACGACCGGCAGGTCGACGCCGAGCCTGGGGATCGCGACACGCGTCGCCCGACCGTCCGCTTCGCGTACGGGAGGCGCGGCGGGTGATGGCGAGGGGGCGGCGAGCGTGCTGCCGACGGAGAAGAGCAGTGCGACGACGACGACGCAGCAGGCACCGAGCTGCTCGCGCCTCGCAGCGTGCGCGGAGCACGAGGCCGCCGCCCGGCGCCGTAGCCGCTTCCACTTCTTGATTGTGCTCACTGCCCCCGTCGGGGCGCCTGCCATGTCGATCACTTCGGGTTCAGGCGATGTCCCGCGCGTGGAGGCCGGCGCGCGCCACGGCGTCGTAGCCGAGCTCGGCCAGGATGTCGTCTGTGTGCTCGCCGAGCAACGGCGGGGCGGTCCTGATGGACGCCGGCGTTTCGGAGAGCTTGTAGGGCAGGCCGACCTGGCGTATCGGTCCCAGCCGCGGATGTTCCACGACCTGATCCATTCCACGGGCCTGCGCCTGGGCCTGTGCAAACGCCTCTATGACGCTGTTGACCGGGCCGCTCGGGACCTCGGCCGCGTCGAGCGCCGCGAGCCAGTCGGCCGACGGTGCCGTCACGAAGCGGTTGGCAAGCATTGGCCGCAACTCCACGCGATTGCGCACCCGCGCGTCGTTGTCGGCGAACCGCGGATCCGCGGTGAGGTGGTCGAGACCCAGCGCGTGGCACAGTCGCGGCCACTGGCGTTCGCTCCCCACCGCGACGGCGATCTCCCCATCGGCCGTGGCGAACGTCTCGTAGGGCACGATGTTCGGATGGGCGTTGCCGCGTCGCTCTGGGGCCTGGCCCGTGACGAAGGCGTTCTGCGCCTGGTTGATCAGCATCGCGAGAGTCGATTCGAGCAGCGAGACGTCGATCCGCTGCCCGACGCCGGAGCGGAGCGCCGCGAGGACACCTACCGCGCCGAGAAGGCCGGTGACGATATCCGTGATTGCCACACCGACCTTCGTCGGCTGGCCGCCCTCGGAGGCGCTGAAGCCGGTCACGGACATGAGCCCGCCGATGGCCTGCGCGATGAAGTCGTAGCCGGGCTTGCCCGCGTCCGGACCGTCCGGTCCGTAGCCGGTGATGGCGAGGTGCACCAGGCTCGGATTCGCCTCCCTCAGCCGCGTCTCATCTATCCCGAGCTTGGCCATGCCCTGTGGGCGGAAGTTTTCGACGAGGACGTCCGATCGACCGATCAGGCGCCACAGCACCTCCACGCCTTCGGGGCGGCGTAGGTCCAGGCGCAGGCTGCGCTTGTTGCGGTTGACCGAAAGAAAATAGGCCGCGACGCGTTCGACGTCCGTGCCCACCCATGGCGGGCCGTATCCCCGGGTGGCATCGCCCTCCGGCGGCTCGACCTTGATCACCTGCGCCCCGAGGTCGGCCAGGACCATCGAGCAGTACGGGCCGGCGAGCACGGTCGACAGTTCGAGCACACGAACGTCCGCGAGCGGTCCCTGCTTCTGCTCTGCCACGTCGCCGATCGTAGCGGCCGACCGTAGAGCGTCGCTTGTCGGCTTTCCTTCGCTGGCCTCGGCCAGCTACGCGCGAAGCGGGTCCTCCCCGGCGCGTCACGCCGCGTACGACCCGTCGCTTGTAGCATCGGCACACGTGATCGGCCTCGAATTGATTGCTTTCGCGGCCGCCATCGGAGCGGGGGCGTTCGGGGCGCTGGTCGGGGTCGGCGGCGGCCTGATCATCGTCCCGCTGCTGGTGGCCCTCGGAGTCGAGGTGCATACCGCGATCGGCGTGAGCCTGCTCGGCGTGATCGGAGTCTCGACCGCGGGATCCGCGTCCTACCTGAAGGCGGGCCTGGTCAACAGGCGGCTCGGATTGACGCTGCTCGTCGCCACTACGGTCGGCGGCGTCGGCGGCGGCTACGTCGCGGGTCTGTTGGACGCGCGGATCCTGAGCGGGATGTTCGCTGTGGTTCTCGCGATCGTGGCTTTCCAGATGCTGGGCGCCCGCGCGCGGCCAGCCGCAGAGGTCGTAGGGGAACCGGCGCCGTTAGATATCGACGCCGGCTACGTCGAGCCAACGACCGGGGAGATGGTCGAGTACCGCGCGCGAAACGTCGGAGTCGGTGCCGTTGTATCGATCTTCGCCGGAGGGATCTCGGGGCTGTTGGGCGTCGGCGGTGGGATCGTCAACGTTCCGACAATGAACGTCCTGATGGGGGTGCCGATCAGGGTCGCAACGGCCACCAGCACGTACATGCTCGGGGCGACGGGCGCCGCCGGAGCCCTCGCCTACCTGAGCAGGGGCCAGATCGACGGTCCCCTCGCCGCAGCCGTAGTCGCCGGGGTCCTGGTCGGCGGTGGGGTTGGGGCGCGGTTCTCACTCAGGGTTCGGCGCGAGGTCCTGAGCGCGCTGTTCGTCATCATCGCGGCCGTTTTCTCGGCGCAGATGCTGATCAGGTTTCTGGCACCGTGATGGCGCCCGCAGGCTGGACGATCAGGGCTCTCCGGGCAGGAGCGGCATTTGCCATGGCCCTGTTCCTGAGCGCCATCGTGCTGGACGTGATCGGAAGCGACATCGCCGGCCGCGCCGCGATCCTGGGCGTGGTGGCGATCATCGCGACACCGGCCATTTCGCTCGCCGCCACTGCGCTCGAAACCTGGAAGCGGGATCGGCCCGTCGCAATCCTGGCGATCGCCGTGCTCGGTGTCCTGACTGTAGCGGTCGCCCTCGCCCTGGTTCTCGGCGGGTAGAACGGCACCAGAAAAGTCCCCGGAAAAACGAGCACGGCCCGGGGAGGGGGCCCGGGCCGTGCAGTATCGATGCGGGAGCGCCCCGTCACCGGACGCTTCGCATGTGATTGGTTCGCTTTGGAAGACCAACTCTAGGGCTCGCTTCCGCCGCAACCCATGCCGCACGGCTAACACGGGCTTGCAGCTACATATCGGGCTGCTCTGCTAGGGAGCGAACCCCGCCATGACGACCTCTTCGGCGAGTCCCACGGGGAGCCGGCCGCTGGCACACAGCTTGTCGTGGAAGTCGCGCAGTGCGTCGATCGGAATCTCTGACCGCGGCTGTGACGCCACTCCTCGGGCCGCGAGGTAGCGGTCGCGGATGCGCAGGATCTCGAGGCACCCGGTCAGGTACGACGACGCCTGCGTTGGCCACGAGCAGTAGCGGCCAACCTCCGCGCGCGCAGTCGGCTCGGTAAGCGACGTCTTCGTGATCATGAACTCGACCGCCTCGTCGTAGGTCATCTCGCCCATGTGCAGGCTGGTATCGACGACGATGCGCGCCGCGCGGAAGATGGTCGCTTCCAGGTGGTACAGCTCCTGGACGGGCTCCGTGAAGAATCCCCGCTCGCGCATGACCCGCTCCGCATACAGCGCCCAGCCCTCGCTGAAGTACGACGTGCCCAGCACCAGACGCATCCGCGGGGCGTGGATCTTGCTCCACGTGATGTGCCAGTGATGACCCGGGTAGGCCTCATGCACTGCGGTCGTCGGGATGGACCCGAACGAGTTCGACGCGAGCCGCTCCTGGATCTCTTCTTCGCTCGTGCCCTCAGGCGCGATCGGCACGAAGAAGTGGCCCGCGCGCCGATCTGAGAATGCCGGCGGTCCGCTGTACGACGCGACCGCAAAGAGTGGCCGCGTGAAGATCGGCGCGGGCTCGACCGAGCACGTCTCTCCGTCTGGCAGGGTCACGAGGCCCGTTTCGGCCAGGAACCGGCGCGATCGCTCGGTCCAGTCCGCATACGCGCGGCGCATCTCTTCCTCGGTCCGCGGGTGGTCCTCGTTGGCCTCGTGCAGGACTGCTCCCCAATCGCTGGTGCCGTTGATCTCTCGCGCCAGCCCCTGCATCTCGGCGTCGAGCCGGTCGTACTCCGCCCTGCCCAGCTCGCGCAACGACGACGCGTCAAAGTCGAGTCGCTCTCGTTCCTGGAGCTGGCGGCTGTACCGTTCCGCCCCATAGGCCCATTCGCCGGTCGCCTGGTCGGCCAGCGTCTGCAGGTGCGCGGCAAACTCATCGAGCGCGTCTCCTGCCGTGGCACCCGCGGCGAGCAGGCGGTCGCGCTGCGAGTCGGTATCCGCTTCCTCAGCGATCATCGAGCGCACGTAACCCGCGCCGGCCTTTGCCGATCCCATGCCGCGCTCGACGATCAGCCGGTGAGCCAGCGCCGGGTCCAGGTTGGCCTTGGCGTGATCCAGGGCAGCCGGCACCTGCTCCAGGCGAGCCACGGCCGCGTCGACGAGATCGGGCGTGGGGCGCAGGCGGTTCAGGAACAGGTAGAAGAGCCCATTGAGGATCGGGCCGGAGTAAACGGTCGGGTCTCGCTTCCAGACCTGCCAGTCGGCATGGATCAGCCGTCCGCGCAGCATCGCGATGGCGAGCTGGCGGTCGATCTCGTCGTCCGCGCTGAGATCTCCGGCGGCGCCCTCGAATCGAGCAAGCCAGTCAGCCGCATCCGAGTCGCGCTTCTCGAACGCTGCCGCCGAGAGGTCATCGAGCCGGTCGTCGTAGTCGGTCATGCCCAGCGTTGTCGCGGTGACGGGGGACGTTTCGAATTCGTTCTTCAGGAAGCCGTCGACCAGATCCTCAAAGGGCGGCATGTGCCCCTCCATTCGTCAGTATTCCGATGCCGAGCCGCAAGCGGCGAGAAATCTAGCGGCATCTGGCAACATGAGCCTGCGGGCCTGATGCTCGCGTAGAGTTCAGCACTCCTCGAGCCGCCGCACGTGTCCAGCGCGGCAAGGATGACCAGGGGTGCGGGCACACTCGCGGAGGTTTCCATTTTGCGCGATCGGTTGGCCCTGATTCGGCGAATTGCTCGCCTGTGGCCGGAGGCCGTGCTTGGCGCCGTCACGATCTGGCTGGTCCTTGCCGACGGGCTTCGAACATCTGCCGGCGACCCAGGCTATTACTACAAGATCGCCGGTCAGGTCAGCCAGGGCATGATCCCGTGGCGTGACTTCCCGTTCGAGTATCCGCCGGTTTCCCTCCTGCCAGTGCTGCTGCCGTATTTCCTGCCGGGCGGCACGGCCTCGTATGAAACGTATCTCCGCCTTCTCTTCTCCGAGAACGTCTTGTTGGTAGTTGCGACCGGCCTGGGAGTCGTGTGGCTGGCTCGGCGCGGGTGGTCCTCCGAGTCGTGGCTCCGAAGCGGCATCATCTATGGACTGCTCACGTTGACCCTGGCTCCGGTTGTCGTGTGGCGCTATGAACCCGTTCCAGTTCTTTTGACTGTGGCCGGGGTGATGTTCGCGGCGCGCTACCAGAGCGCAGCGTCAGGAGTGGCGCTGGGCACGGCCGTCATCGCCAAGCTGTATCCCCTGGCCATGCTCCCGGCCCTGATGCTCGGACAGATCCGTGACCGGGGGCTACGATCGGCGCTCGTCTTGGCGGGCGTGTGTGTCGTTACTGCGGTGGCCCTCGCAGCCCCTTTCGTGCTGATTGCCGGACGCGGAGCCTTCTCGTATATCGAGTACGCAACGACACGCGGCGTCCAGATCGAAAGTGTGCCGGGAGCGCTGGCCCTGCTGGCGAGCGTGCTCGGGGGGCCAAGGGCTCACATATTCAATGGGTTCGGAACCTGGCAGGTTGACTCGCCGCTGATACCGATCCTGGGATCGCTCTGGACCGTGCTCACCGGGGTGGCGGTCCTCGCACTCGGCCTGGCGATCTGGCAGCGGTTCAAGGCGGATCGGCTCGCGGTCGGCCACCTCCGGCCGACGAGCCAGGTGACCCACCTGCTCGCGGCCCTGACGCTGGTGCTGGTCTCCTCGCGAATCCTCTCGCCGCAGTACCTGTTCTGGGTCGTTCCGTTCGTCGCTCTGGGTGACAGGCCCAAGGCTCTGGTCTTCTGGGTGGCCTGTCTCCTGACTACGTTCGTTTATCCCCTCAACTATCAGCAGCTGCTCAACCAGGAGGCCTACACGGTCATCGCGACAAACATCCGGAATGCGATCCTCGTTGGCTTCCTGGGCTGGGTGATCGCAGGGGAGCTGAGATTCGCGATCAGGGCAGTGATGCCTCGGGTCAGGACGCTGGCCCAAAGGTCGCGTCCGGACTCGCCCGCCGCCTAGCTGTCTAGGGCGCCTTCGGGAGGTAGAAGCGGCAGCGAGCGGCGATCGCGCAACGATCGTGTTCCGGCCGCAGGGCGTGACACGTTTGGCGCCCGTGGGTAATCAGGTTGACGTGCGCTTCGTGGACATTCTCATCGTCGAGCAGGGCCTGGAGATAGTCGTGCGCCTGCTCCGCGGTGGCTCTGGGAGGGATCAGCCCGATCCGCTTGCTGACCCGTTCGACATGGCGGTCGACCGGCATCAGCGGCATTCCGAAGGCGAACATGAGGAGGACCGATGCCGTCTTGCGGCCGATTCCGGGCACGGACGTCAGCCACGCCAGCGCCTTCTGCGGAGCCATGGCGGCCAGGAACTCGAGCGAGTAATCACCTCGCTCCTCGACAATTCGGCGCAGCACGGCCTGGATGCGCGGCGCTTTCGTGGGCGCGAGGCCGCCCGGGCGGATGACGTTGATCAGCTCGTCGATGGGCGCGTCCGCGACGGCCGACCAGTCGGCCCCGCTCTCCTCGATGCCCACTCCGCCCCACCCTGGGCGGTAACCGGCGCCTGCGCCCGCTCTGTCCACGTCTGACTGCGGCGGCCAGTGGCGGCACAGTGCGTCGAACGCCTTCTCGGCGTTGATGTCGGCACTGTTCGCCGACAGCATCGTCAGGATCAGCTCGCTGGTCGGGTTGTACACGCGCCGCCACTCTGGCTTGCCGTACATCAACCGCAGCGCCGCGAGCGTGTCCTGCATCAGCCCGGGCCGGTAGCGGTTGAGCCGGCTGACCCTGGCGCGGACCGGGTCGACCTTGCGGCGCTTCGCTGGCCTCTTGACGGTGGCCTTCATCGGGCGAGCGACACCAGGCGGGCGGCTCGCTCCGCCGCGCGAACAAGCGGCGCGACGCCCGCGGCCATCGCCTGCTCGACGGTCATGGGCTGCTCGACGACCGGGACGACGACCGCCCCGAGCGCGGCCAGTGCCGCGATGCCCTCTGGCGTAGCCCCGCCGCCGAAGCTGATGCACGCCACGCCCGCGTCCTTCGCGCGCTGAGCGACTCCCATCGCCGTCTTGCCGAAGCCGGTTTGCTCGTCGATCCGGCCCTCGCCGGTCAGCACGAGGTCTGAGGAGGCGAGCGCATCATCGAAGCTCGTCAGCTCCATGACCACCTCCACTCCGGGCCGGATCTCGAACGACGCGAAGCGGTCGGCGATGGCCAGCAGGCCGGCGGCCGTTCCACCGGCGGCACCGGCGCCGGGGACATCGCGTATCGCATGCGTGGAAGCGGCCTCGAGTAGGTCGGCGTAGCGCGCCAGATTGGCTTCGAGCTGCGCGACCTGCTTCGCATCGGCGCCCTTCTGCGGACCATAGGTCGACGCGGCGCCACGCTCGCCGAGGAGCGGGTTCGTCACGTCCGAGGCGACGGTTAGATGCACCTCTGTGAGTATCGGCGAGACGTCGTCCAAATCCACCCTGGCCAACCGGCTCAAGGGCCCGCCGCCACCAGCAAGGTCCGCGCCGTGCTCGTCGAGGAAACGGGCACCGAGGGCAGTCAGCAGGCCCGAGCCGCCGTCCGTCGTGGCGCTGCCACCGAGGCCGAGCACGATCCTCCGCACGCCCAGCCCGATTGCGGCCGCCAGAACCTGGCCCGTACCAAACGTCGACGCGGCCATGGCGTCGCGTTCCTCGGGTGCTACTCGCGACAGCCCTGAGGCCGAGGCCAGTTCGACGATCCCGGCCTCGTCGCGGCGCAGGAAGGTCGTTGGCAGTGGTCGGCCGAGCGGATCACGCGCGTGGACGGGCAACTCGATCCAGTCCGTACCGGAAGCCTTGATCGCCTCGAGCGTCCCTTCGCCGCCGTCCGCAAGCGGGATGAGGCGAACCTCGTCAGTCGGCCGGGCGCGTAGCCATCCGTCGGCGAGTGCCCGCGCAACCGCGGTTGGGTCGAGCGAGCCCTTGAATGAATCGGGAGCGACTAGGACGCGCAAGCAGTCCTCAAGCGGGAGTCGCGACAGCGGCGCGGCGCTCGAGGTACTCGGGGATGCGGATCATCGGCGGCCGCTCCTGATCAGCGAGCTCGATCACCTCGAGCGAGAGCTTGCCGGGCCCGGAACGGGGCAGCTTCATGGTCGAGCCGAGCTCGGCGAACAGCCGTGCCTTGCGCCGCTCCTCGAGCCGCTTCATGACGGCCTGGAGGATCACGAAGCTCATCCGAGACAGTCCCTCGAGCTGCTGGTTGCGATGTACCCGGAAATCGAGGTCGACCTGGCCGAAGCCATTCAGGCCGAATCGCTCGACCAGGTCGATCAGGTGGCCGATCTCGACCGCGTACCCCGTGAAGAACGGGATCTGCTCCAGGTCGACCCGACGACCCGCGTATTCGCCTGCCAGTGGCTGGATGTAGCCGGACAGCTCGGGAAAGAAGAGGTTGATCAGCGGCCGTGCCACGAGCTCGGTCACCCGGCCTCCTCCGCCTTCCTTCAGCAGCCCGTCCTCGACGATCGGGCGCTGGTAGTAAGCCTTGACGTAGCCGAAGCGCGGCTCCGCCAGCAGCGGGCCGAGCGTCCCGTACAGGAAGCGCGGGTGCCAGTCGACTATGTCGGTATCCGACCAGGCGATCAGGTCGCCGTGCGTCTCGTAAAGGCTCTTCCACAGGGCCTCGCCCTTGCCTTTGTAGCTGCCGTAACGGGGCAGGATGTCCGAGTGAAGCACCACCCGGGCGCCCTCCGCTTCGGCGATTGACCGCGTTTCGTCCTCCGATTCCGAATCGACGACGACGAGCTCGTCGAGAAGGTTGAAGCGCTCCATCAACTCCAGGCGGGCAGCGCGGACGATGGGCCCGATCGTGGCTGCCTCGTTGAGCGTTGGCAGGACCGCGCTGATCGTGAGGCCGCGGCGCTCCTTCATCGCGACGAGCCGGCCGATGTCGGAGAACTCGTTGTGGTGGTAGTTCGATTCGGCGAACCAGCGCTCGACCCGCGCGGGGATGCTCCGCCCTGCCTCGGCCGCGCGATCGGCGGCCTCGAGGGTTTCGGCCTGCTCGGCGCGCTGCTCGAACGAGGCGCGGACCAGTGGCTCGCGTGTCTTGACGACGATGACGGTCGGTTTCGCCTGCTGGGCAATCGATTCGGGCAGGGCGCCGAACAGCGCCCCTTCCGCCTGGGCGACGTCGGTCGGCGTCAT
>JBBDRY010000125.1:0-3006 GCA_040905225.1 Chloroflexota bacterium
GATGTCACATGAGCTCGCCTCGTTCTTCGAGCGCTACGCCGAGCGTTACATGGCTGGCGATGCTCCAGCCGTCGCCGATCTGTGCCGAGTCCCGTTTCTGGCTGTGCGGAATGGCGCGCCCATCCATCTCGGCGACCGTGAGGCATTGTTGGACCACTTCGCCGGCCTGATGGCCGCGTACCGGAGCGCTGGTGCGGCCGCCGCCGACGTTGTTGCATTGGACGTCCTCGAGCAGGGGGACAGCGCGGCAGTTGCAACGGTGCGATGGGTCGTCCGTTCCGCCGACGGCGCCGTGGTGCGCGATTTCCGAACGTCGTATCAGATGCTTGGTCCTGACCCGTGGACGATCCATGCCTACGTGAACCATGACACCGTTCGTGCGGTTGAACCGGCGCCGTCGGGGACCGAAGGCTGAGTTCAGGACGTCGACGACGTGGAGGTACGGGCGGTCCCGATCCACATCCAGGAGACGATCGGTCGAGATGATCCCTCACCGAAACGCGAGCTTGGAACACTTCAGTTCAATAGTGTTCTGTGAGACGTGCAGGTCGCCGTCGTAATTCGCCGCCTCGACGAGTTAGCGCATAACGTTGCAATGTGAAGCGTCGCCTGAGCCCGCGCGCGCAGCTGACCGCGGTCTTCCTAGTGGGATTGTTGGTCGGCGCGACCGGCGTCGTGGTCGCATCCGCGGTCGGGCAGCGCCCTGACCTCGTCGGCTGCTATGACTCCTCAGGCGTAGTCCACCTCGTCGCGTCGAGCTCGCGCTGCCCGGCCGGGATGTTCGGACCGATCAATTGGAACGTGCAGGGGCCGCCCGGCGAGCGCGGCCGGGATGGTCCCGCAGGATCACGGGGGCCGTCCGGTCAGCAAGGACCGCAGGGACCTGCCGGACACCAAGGATCAGCGGGCCCGCCCGGCGAGGCCGCAACCGGATCCGGAGCTGGCCCGGTCTCGCTGGCATCGCTCGCCGACACGGACTGCGAGCTCGTCGACGGCCGAACCGGCTCGACTCAAGTCAGCGTCGCGTCCGACGGCACGATTTCGTTGCGCTGCCTGACACCAGAGCAGTGGTGCGCGGCGAACGCGCCCAGCTTCGCGCCGCAGGCGGTCATCAGCTGCGACGGTGAAACGCGGACGGTCAGCCTGACATGCGACCCGTTGTGGATCGATGCGAACGGGGCGCTCGACGACGGCTGCGAGACGAACGTCGGCCAGTCGGCCGCCGACCTCGTGCTGCTCGGCGAACGCACCTACCCGATCCCGGCTCTTTGCGAGGCTTCGCCGAGCATCGCGTGCCCAGGCGGGCAGCCGCTCGATCCACCTGCGCTGATATCCCTGACGGGGAGCGAAGTGACCGTCACCCAGGAGGCGGATGCGAGTGGTTTCGACGTCACTGCGCGACTGGACGGCCGAACGCTCGGCAGCGTGCCAACTTCGTATTCGGGCATCGACTGCACGTTCGATCTGGATACGTCGCGCGGTTCCGTGCCCTACGCGACCGCTCATATGACGCTCACGCGCACGCCCAGCCCGACGACTCCGGGCGGTTACCGGCTGGATCCCGGAAACATGACCGTCGACGGCCTCGAGGCTTCCGACGTGAACCTCAGCGGCGAGTTCGCCTGCGCCGCGCTGAACTTCGCGCTGCCGCTCTTCCTCGACTCGATCGTGCAGACGCTTCAGGCGCAGCTCGCCGAAAGTGCGACCCCCATCTGCATCGCCACGCCGCCGGAAGTCGTCACCTTCTGCCCCTAGACCGACCGCCATGGCCGCAGGAAGCGTTAGCGACGAGACGCGGATCGACCGGTGGCTGCGTGCGCCTCGTCAAGACGCGGCCGATCGCGACCCAGCTGTGCGAAGGGGGGCACGTCCGCGTGAACGGCAACCCCGCGAAGCCTTCGACCAAGGTTCGCGCGGGCGACGTCGTGCATGCTCTCATCGCCGCCCGCGAGCGGATCGTCGAGGTCGTCCGCCCGATCGAAACGCGTGTTGGCGCGCCGGCCGCCGCGACGTGCTACGTCGACAACAGTCCCCCGCCTGTCATCAGCGAGGTCGCACCGGGGATCAAGGTCGTCCGCGGGGAGGGCCGGCCGAGCAAACGTCTTCGCCGCGAGCTAATTCGGATGCGGCGGATCGCAGGCGCCTGACGAGGGCGCATGATGTGACACGTGGGTCGCCTTGGCAACACGGCTGAGACCAATCCTCAGATGGTGCCGGACGAGGTGCTTGGCTACGGCCGCGAGGTCGTGGCGAGCCTCCAGGAAGCGCTCGGGGACGGTCTCTATGGCGTGTACTTCGTGGGGTCGATTGCGCTCGGCGGCTATGTGCCCGGTCAAAGCGACATCGACATCGTCGCCGTGTCGGCGCATGCGATCCCTGATGAGCTCAAAGGGTCCCTGGCTGACGCCGTCTCCGAGACGACTAAGTCCTGTCCGGCTCGCGGGCTCGAGTTCACCCTGTACCGACGTGAGATCGCCCAGTCGCCGCCAATAGCCGCCGACTTCGAGTTCAACGTCAATGGAGGCCCGCGCATGGCTCGAGACATACATCTCGACTCACGGAGGGAGCCAAGGTTTTGGTATGTCATCGATCGTGCTGTCGCTCACAGACGCGGCCTGGCCGTCTACGGGCCGCCGCCAGCGGACGTGTTCGCTGACGTCTCGCGCAGCGAGCTGCTGGACGGGATGATCGATTCCATGCGCTGGCATCGCCAGCACGAGAGGGCGACGTTGCACTCGGTGCTGAACGCCACGAGAGCGTGGCGCTTCGCGGTTGAAGACGCTCTGGGGTCAAAGCTCGTGGGCGCCCCTTGGGCGTGTGAACGATGGCCGAATACGCAGGTCATCGATGCAGCAGTCGACCTGCGATACGGGCGCCCCGCCACCCTCGGCTCGGCTGAGGTGGACGCGCTGCTCGACCATGTCGAGAGCGTTCTAGTTCTCGCCAATGAAAGCGGAGGAACTTTGAGCTGCCCGTGAATGAGTCGTTGGCGAACGCCCTCAGATT
>JBBDRY010000126.1:0-18268 GCA_040905225.1 Chloroflexota bacterium
GTCGTCACTGTCTTGCCGGACGCCAGCTTGCGCGACTCCGGATCGCGCGTCAGCCGTCCGGTGAGCACAACACGGTTCATACCGCGAAACCTCCTGACCGGCCTTCATAGGGCTCGGTCTGCGTAGTCGACGGACGGCGGGAACTTGACGGTCGAACCCTAGCCGCGCCCGCTCAACGGCCGCTTATCTCGGAATTCACCGCGGGTTGCGCGGATTCGTGCCACCACTGGCGCAGCGACGTGCAGCGGCCGCGGTCGTCCAGCGCGGCCACGAGGACGCCGTCCCTCGCATGATCACGCGAAGAGACGCGCCAGTGGGCGATCCCATACGTGTCACCCGCGCCCAGAATTTGGGCTGAGAACTCTGCACCCGGCAACTCGACGAATTCCGCATGGAACTGGTCTCGAATCTGGCGCCGGCCACGGGTCAGATCGGCGAAGGGCGTGACCTGGAGCGTCGCTCCAACTGCGAACAATGCGCCTGCCGCGTCCGCGTCACCTGCTTCCCAGGCGTCGCCGAACCGGGTCAGCCACTCGGTGAAGGCAGCCAGCGCCGACCTACCGGCCAGCGCCATCAATTCGTGGCCGGCAGCTCGTGGATCTGGCGCGCGGCGCGGATCCCGGACTCCAGCGCGCCCTGGATCCACGCGTGGTAGAGCGAGCAGTGCTCGCCGGCAAAGTAGATGCGGCCCTCGGGCGCCACGATGTCGGCCTGTAGCTCGGTCTGCTGCTCCGGGGCGAACATTGCGAACGCTCCCCTGGCCCATCGGTCGCCGTACCACGCGTGCGAGGCCCCTACCTCGTAAACCTCGCGTATGCGCGGGTGGACGCGTGAGACGTCGTCGAGGGCCTCCTCGAGCCTGGTCTCCTCGTCCATGGCTCCCCACTGCAGCGCGTCCTGGCCCCATGTATACGAGGCCAGCAGCATGCCCCGCTCCGTGGTCGCATCGGGAGTCGGGTAGTTCATGCGCCGGATCGGCAGGTCGGTAACGGTGGCCCCGCCGAGAATGCCGTCGTCGGTCTCCCAGACGCGCTCGCGCACCTGGAAGAGCACCTTCGTGGAAGCGTGGTAGTTCAGCTGGCGGATTGCGCGCTGCTTGGCCCGTGAGAAGGGTGTGAGCGCCTCGATCGAGCGGAGCACCGAGAAGGGCACCGTCATCACGGCGTAGTCAGCGGTCTCTGTGAATCGGCCCGCCTCGGTCTTGTAGTGCACGGTGACGCTGTCAGTGTCCTGGTCGACAGCGAAAACCTCGGCTCCAAGTCGGACCTCTCGCTCGAGCTCGCCGTAGAAGGCGTTCGGGAGCCTGTCCATGCCGCCAGCGATCTCCTGCATATCGACATAGGCCTTGCCGAGGTCTTCACGCAGGATCTCGACCACCGCGTTGTGCATGTCCGCTTCGACGAAGTTCATCACGGCGTAGTACTCGATCGCGCCCGCGGAGAAGCCCTTCATCCGCAGGAACTCGTACAGCGAGTACTGGTCGTACTCGCGCACGATGTGGTCCCACGCCGCGTCGCCCTCACGCTCAACCATCTCGCGCAGCTCGCCGATCGCCGCTTCCCACATCTGGTCGGCGGTGCGACCGCGCTCGGTTTCTTCCAGTGCGAAGGGCAGCCGCGATGGGTCGGCGTTCGCCTCGTCCATCGTCATGCGCTCACCGCCGATGTAGACCAGTCCCTTGGGGTTGCCCATCAGGAACGGTCGGAGCGGGAGGTTGAACAGCTCGCAGTAGCGCAGGGTGAGATCGTGCACTCGCGGAATGCGCATCCCGCCGGCCTCGGCGTAGAGCCCAGGCGCAAAAGAGCGCAGCGTGTAGATGCGACCGCCGACGCGGTTCTGGGCCTCCAGCACGACCACCTCGTGGCCCTCGCGCTTCAACTCGTGGGCGGCAACGAGTCCGGCCAATCCTCCGCCGATGACGACCACGCGCTTGCGCCCTTCGGTCCGATTGCCGAGACCCTGATCAGGCACGGAGAGGACGTCTCTGGGGACGGGTGGCGCTCCTTCTGGCGAGGGCTGCGGAGAAGGATCGGGTAGGTCCTGTGGCAAGCTCACGGCCGCACATCCTGTCTCGCTTCGTTGATCTCCTTAGCCGCGCGAATCCCGGATTCGAGCGCTCCCTGGATCCAGGCGTGGTAGAGCGACGTGTGCTCGCCGGCAAAGTGGATGCGTCCCTCGGGCGCCACTATGGACTCCTGCAGCCGCGACTGCTGCTCAGGCTCGAACAGCGCGAACGCGCCGCGCGCCCAGGGATCGTCATACCAGTTCTGGACGGCGCCGACTTCGAACTCGGTCGTGATCGAGGGGTGGATCTGGGCGACGTCCTCGAGCGCCTGCTCGATCGTGTCCTCCGCGTCCATCGCTCCCCAGCGCAGCGCGTCCTGGCCCCAGGTGTAGGAAGCGAGCAGCGTTCCGCGCTCGTCGCTGGGATCCGAGTACGACGGGTAGCAGATGCGCCGGATGGGCAGGTCGGTGACCGTCGTGCCGCCGATTATCCCGTCCTGCTGCTCCCAGAACCGATGCCGGGTCTGGAACAGGATCTTGCCCGAGGCGTTGTAGTTGAGCTCGCGTATGGCCTTTTGCTTCGGCCTCGAGAAGGGCGTGCCGAGGACTTCGATGTCACGCAGCACGGAGAACGGGATGGCGCAGATGGCGTAATCGCCGGTGACGGATGAGCGGCCGGCAGGCCCCTTGTAGTGGACCGTTACGGAATCAGGATCCTGCTCGATGGTGGTGACCGCGGCACCGAAGCGCACGTAGGGCTTGAGATTCTCGTAGAACGCCTGCGGCAGCAGGTCCATGCCGCCGGCAATCTCCTGCATGTCCTCGAAGCTCCGCCCGACTATCTCCCGCAGCTGTTCGACCACGGCAGCGTTCATGTTTGACTCGCGGAAGCTCATCACCCCGTAGAGCTCGATAGCGCCCTCTGAAAACCCGCGCATCACGAGGAACTCGCGGATCGAGTACTGATCGAACTCGTGCAGCAGGGCGTCGAGCGAGCCAGCCCCGCCCTCTTCGTAGCGCTGCTTGAACTCGCTCGTGGCCTCGTTCCAGAGGTCGGTCCATGTCTTGCCGCGCTCGTGGTCCGCGAGGTCGAAGGGCAGCTTGTCCGGGTGCGCGTCTGCCTCCTCAGTGGTCATCCGCTGGCCGTTGATGTGGACGAGCGTCTTTGGGTTGCCCATCACGAACGGCCGCAGCTCGAGCCCGAATAGGTCGCAATAGGCGAGCGTCAGATCGTGCACACGAGGGATGCGCATCGCGCCGGCCTCTGCGTACAGGCCCGGAGCGAAATCGCGGATCGTGCGCACGCGGCCGCCGACCCGGTGCTGTGCCTCGAGTACCAACGGATCGTGCCCTTGGCGGCGCAGCTCGAACGCGGCCACCAGGCCCGCGATGCCCCCGCCGATGATGATCACCCGCTTCTGTGGCCCGGGTCGCGGCTCCAGTCCCTCTTCAGGGGTCGCCAGCACCTCGTCGGATACGGGCGGCGTCGACTCCGGCGACGGTGCTCCCGAGATTTCCGATTCGTCCACCGACGACGGCTTGACGGTCACTTGCCCTCCCGGTATGTCTGCGCTGCTGCGGCGCGAGTCTACCGGGGTCACTTCCCGAATGACGGAACCCACTGGATGAACGACCGCACTCCACTTCGCCCAAATGTCCGCACCTTCTTTGTTATCGGGAAGATGTTCCACAGGACGGGAACCAACAGTGCTAATCGGGCGGTGATCGACCGATACGTGGCCGATGAGCCATGCGTGGTTCCATCTATCGGAAATGTCTCCTCGCAAGCTCGACCGTCCGCCAAGTCCCAGGGTCAACGCGGCGCTGAATCGGATTGCCGTCACCTTCGGACGACGGGTCTTCGACGAACGCGTCCGGCGCAAATGGCGTCTGGTGGATCTGGCCGAGGCCGCGGGAACCTCCAAGTCCGAGGCCCACCGCATCGAGACGGGTACTCGAGTGTCGCTCGAAGCCTGCGTCCGTGTGAGCGTTGCGCTCGGACTCGAAATCGATCTGACTCTGACCCAACGTCGCCCGGTTGTGGCCCGCGACGTGGATCCTGTTCACGCAGCCCTGGGTGAGATCGAAGCACGGCAACTGCGCCCCTTCGGTCACCTGGTACGGCTCGATGAGCCTTACCAGCACTACCAGTTCGCTGGCCGTGCCGATGTCATCGCAGCAGACCTTAAGGCGAGGGCGCTGCTGCACATCGAAAATAGGACTCGGTTTCCAGACGTACAAGCGTTCGCCGGGAGCTGGAATGCGAAACGGGCATACCTGGGGGACGAGCTGGCGAAACGGCTCGCGATCGGTGGTCGCTGGCTGTCGATCGATCACGTCGTCGTTGCACTCTGGTCCTCAGAAGTCCTCCACTCGTTGCGCATGCGCTCTGCCACCTTCCAGGCAACATGTCCGGACTCGCCGGACGCCTTCGCCGCTTGGTGGAATGGAAAACCGGTCCCGCATGGCGAGAGAAGCACGATCATCGTCTTGGACCCACTGGTGGGTGAGCGCAAATCGCGCAGACGGTGGATCTCGTTGGCGTCGGTGGCGTCCATTGAAACGCGGTACCGCGGGTACGCGGACGCCCTCGACCGCTTGAAGGCGGCCCGGCTGGCGTAGGAACCCCTGTTTCCCGAATCACGGAACCGCGACTGCCCGGGTAAGCCGCAGAGGCTAGTCTCCGTACAAGTTGTCCCGTCTTTCGAGACAGCTCCCAAGTAACTGCAAGGACCAGACGTCTCGCAGGAGATGCCTTCCCAGGAATTGGGAAATGCCAGGTCGCCGGCCTAGCCCTGTCGAAAGAGATCGCGGCGCGGGAGACCCGTCCGCTGGGCGACCTCCCGGGCGGCCGAGGAGCGGCTCATGCCCTCTCCGACCAGCCGATCCACTTCGGATCGCGCCGCCGCGATATCCATCGACGGCTTCGTTCCATCCGACTCGTTACCAGCGATAACGATCGTCACCTCGCCGCGGACCGTTTCGGCGGATGCTCGCTCGGCCACTTGTCCAAGCGAGCCGCGCCATACGTCCTCATGGAGCTTGGTCAGCTCGCGACACAGGGCTGCGGGTCTGTCGCTCCCGCAGGCCGCGGCCAGATCCTCGAGCGTGGCTGCGGCGCGGCCGGGAGCCTCGAACAGGACAGTGGTTCGCTCGTCGGTGCAGATTCGCTCGAGCCGCGATCGCCGCTCCGACCCGCGCCGCGGCAGGAACCCCTCGAAGCCCCAGCGCGCGCTGGGCAGGCCGCTGGCAACCAGAGCGGCAAGGACGGCAGAGGCACCCGGGATGGGCACGACCCTGCCGCCGCGCGCCGACCATGCCGCGACGAGATCGGCCCCGGGGTCGCTGACGAGGGGCGTCCCGGCATCGGTGACCAGGGCCAGGTCTGCTCCGCCGGCAAGGTGTCCCAGGAGCTGCTCACGACGCGCAGGTGTGCTCCTCGCGTGATAGCTGATCAAACGGGTGTCGATCCCGTGGCGGGCCCACAACCGGCGAGTCAGGCGCGTGTCCTCCGCGGCCACGAGCGGCACCGTGCGCAGCACCTCGATCCCCCGGATGGTCATGTCACCGAGGTTACCGATCGGCGTGGAAACGACGTACAGCGTGCCCGCCGTGGCACTGGCGTTCACTAGCTCGATTTCAGCTGCCCACGCCTGGATCCCGGTCGACGCCGCGGATACAGGTAATCCACGCCCGGCGTCCTGGTTGTCAGCTTCGCCACCACAGGCATCTGTCGTTTGTACTCCGAACCTGTCACCAGCTTCTCGACACGGGTGATGACGCCGTCATCGAAGCCCATCGCAGTGAGCTGTTCGCGGGTGCGTCGCTTGTCGATCATCCAGTACAGCAGCCTGTCCATTTCCGAGTAGGACATACCCAGCTCGCCCTCATCGGTCTGGTCGGGCCAGAGATCGGCCGTCGGCGCCTTGCGCAGAATCTCAGCCGGCACTCCAACGTCCGCGGCCAGCTGTCGGACCTGGCTCTTGTACAGGTCGCCAATGGGCATCAGGGCCGCCGCGTTGTCGCCGAAGATCGTCGTGTAGCCGAGAAGCGCCTCGGTCTTGTTGCCCGTCCCGCAAACGAGACCGTCCCAGGTCACCGAGCGGTCATACAGCACCGCCATTCGCGTACGCGCCGCGAAGTTGCCGAGCCTGGCTGCGTTCGTCTCTCTTTCGCCCAGGGCGCTCCCGAAGTAACCGTCGACCATGGGTGTGATCTCGACCACCTCGCTCGTGCAGCCGATCGCGCTCACCACTGCCTCCGCATCCGACCGTGACGAAGGTGAGGACGTCCGATACGGCATCAGCACGCACAGCAGTTTGTCGGCCCCGATTGCCTCGGTGACGAGGTAGGCGACGAGCGCCGAATCAATGCCTCCGGAAAGGCCGAGGACCATGCGTTCAAAGCCGCTCTGCTCCAGGTGGCCGCGCAGAAACTTGGCGATGATGCGCCGCGCGACGGCGGTGTCGATGAGCAGCTCCTCGGGCAGGGTGTAGGTTGCCGCTGCGGCGGTCTGGGTCACGTGTCGTCAACCGCGATGCCCGCCCGCTCCTGCATCAACCGCTCGAGCTGGCGAATGACGAGCTCGGGGCGCTCGTCGCGCAGAAGTGGCAATGCGATGCGCTCGCGGCGCACGTCGTGCAGCTCGATCTCGGTGATAAAGAGACCCTCGTCCAGCAACGGCGCCTCGAAGCTCACCTTGCCGGAGGGCTCTATGACCTGCGAGCCGCCCCAGAACGTGACCGACTCGTCCACTCCGACCCGGTTGACGAACACGACGTGGCAGGTCGTCAACTGCGCGTACGCGCGCATGATCGTCCCCCACGATTCGGCCGAGCCCAGCCCGCCTGCCACGACGGCCGCTATGTCCCGCCCGGGTGACGAGGCGATGTTGATCAGGATCTGGGCGCCGTCGAGCGCGAGAAGGTAGGGCACTGGCAGGTGCCAGAAGTCCTCGCAGATGCAGATCCCGAGTCGCACGCCGAGGCGCGAGTCGACCGCGCGGATCTGCGTCCCGGCGCCAAAGAACCGGCGCTCGTCGAACAGGCCGTAATTGGGCAGGTACGACTTCCGGTAGACCTGGCACAGCTCGCCGTCCTCGAAGAAGGCTGAAGCGATGTACAGCTGGTGGTCGGCTGACTCTTCGACGAAGCCGACGATGAGACTCATCGAACCTGCCATCTGTGCAAGCGCGAGCAGGCGCGTATCGTCCGCCTGCATCGCGACTTCTGAGTTCAGGTCCTGGAGCAGGTAACCGGTCAGCCCCAGCTCGGGGAATACGAGCAGGTCGACGCCCGCGTCGCGCGCCTCATTGATCACCGCGGCGTGCGCGGCGAGGTTGTCATCGAGCATTCCGAGCCGCGGTGCGATCTGTCCAAGCCCGACACGGATTGTGCTCACGCGGTTGATGGTAATGGCGCTCTCGTGAGCGCAAATCGGGCTACGTTAAGTGGCCTCAACCTTGTGGCACACGCCGGAATCGGATGCTAGGCTTCGCCAACCTGTCGGAGCGACGGCCGTTGCACCGTGTGCGCGGCGTCTGGATGAGCGATTGGGCCGCGGCCCGGGGAGTGCTCATGCAGGCGGTACATCGCATAGAGGAGGAATGATCCGCATGGTCCAGAAACCCAGGTGGCTTTCGATAGTCACCGTCGGGCTGGTGGCAGCGTTTGTGCTGACAGCCTGTACGCCAGCGGCCCCCGCGACGCCGGCGCCAGCCACAGTCGCGCCGGTCGTGACGCCAGCTCCGGCGACGCCGGCGCCCGGCACGCCAGAGCCCGGAACGCCCGAGCCCGCGACACCTGAGCCGGGCACACCTGAGCCCGCGACACCGGCACCCATTGGGACGCCATATCCGGAGCCACTAGCACAACCGGTTGACCCGGCAACGATCGCGGAGGTATTTCCGAACTACGGTGAGGAGATTGACTGCGCAGCGGGAACCTGGAATGGCCTTCCCTACACGGGCAACCTCAAGTCCCTGACCGCACCTAACCCTCAAACGGTCGTGTTCACGTTCTGCAATCCTGACGTGGCCTTCCTGTCCAAGATCGCGTTCTCCGTGTTCGCGATCAATGACAGCGACTGGCTGATCGCACACACTGCCGACAACTCCCACCTCGAGACGCTGAACGGCACCGGCGCGTTCAAGTTCGAGGCCTGGCAGCGCGGCAGTGAGATCGACTACAGCCGCTTCGACGACTACTGGGGCACCAAGGCCGTACCGGCCACAGGCGTCCTGCAGTTCTCCGCGGAGTCCGCTGCGCGCCTTCAGGCGCTTCAGGCTGGCACCGTGGACGGCATCACTCTGGTTGGTCCGGACGACTTCGCAACGGTCGAGGCCGACGCCAACCTGAAGCTTCAGCCATCTGGCGGCCTGAATACGCTCTACCTGGGCATGAACCACGACTACGAGCCGTGGAGCAACCCGGCAGTGCGCCAGGCGCTCAAGATCGGCATTGACCGGCAGCGCATCGTCGACGAGTTCCTACCCCCGGGCTCGGAAGTCGCCACGCACTTCACGCCGTGCTCAATCCCGTTCGCCTGCGAGGGCGACCCATGGCCTGACACGGACATCGCGGCAGCGCGCCAGATGATCACCGACATCTTCGGTGAAGCTGGCCTGACCACCACACTCGCTTATCGCCCGCCGGCCCGCGGCTACATTCCGCTGCCGGCAGAGACTGCGGCTGACTTCCAGGCGCAGCTCGCAGCGATCAACATCCACGCGGCGCTGGACGAGCAGGAATCGGCGACGTTCATCACAAACTCCAACACGGGCAAGCTAGAAGGACTCTTCCTGCTCGGCTGGGGCGCCGACTATCCCGACATTACCAACTTCCTGGACTTCCACTTTGGCGCGGGCTGCGCAGCCGGCTTCGGCGAGTGCTACCCGGCCGTCGCTGATCCGCTGACGATCGGTGGCCAGACTTCAGATCAGGCAACGCGCGAGCAGGCGTACTCCGACGCCAACAACGCGCTGATCGCGGAAGTTCCAATGGTTCCAATCTCACACGCGGGCTTCGCAAATGCCTATCTCGCGGACGTTGAGAACCAGCAGATCTCCCCGCTCAGCACCGAGCTGCTGTTCCTGATGACGCCCTCCGCCTCACACGGCGAGCAGCTCATCTTCATGCAGACCGGCGAGCCGGGCAGCCTGTACTGCGCTGACCAAACCGACGGCGAGGCACTCCGCGCCTGCGAGCAGTCGATGGAGTCGCTGTACGGCTTCGAGGCGAACGGTACGGCCGCCATCCCATCGTTGGCGACCGACTGCAGCTCCAACGAGGATCTGACCGTCTGGACATGCGCCCTCCGCGAGGGCGTCACGTTCCACGACGGCGCAACCTTCGAGGCCAAGGACGTCCTCGTCTCACTTTCCGCTCAGTGGGATGCCCTGTCTTCGCTCCACGTGGGCTTGTCGGGTACCTTCACGTACTGGCCGGGCCTGTGGGGAGGCTTCCTCAACCCGCCCGCACCGTGCGGCATCGAGGGACAGCCCGTCTGCGAGGAGTAGACGAGCGTCCACCAAGCGTTCTTGGAAAAGGGGCGTCGGCCAACGCGGCCGGCGCCCCTTCGCCATATCCCAGAGGACTTCCACCCTCTAACGTCAAGCAACAACGCAGCTTAAGAAGCGACAGCCATGACGCGCTTCCTGATCAGACGGATCCTGACCGGTATCCCGGTCGTCCTGGGCGTTATTGCCATCGTGTTCGTGCTGGCGCGCGTCATTCCGGGCGACCCATGTCGAGCCGCGCTCCAGGAGAAGGCGACCGCGGCCGCCTGTGCCGCGTTCAACGCACGCTTCGGCCTCAACGAGCCGCTTCCTGTCCAGTTCGTTCTCTACCTGCGCGACCTGGGAACGGGCAATCTCGGCGAATCCATCAAGACTGGCCAGCCGGTCACCGAGATATTCGTAGAGCGCATGCCCACAACTATCGAGCTCACCATCTACGCGCTTCTCTTCGCGGTCGTCGTCGGTATGACGCTGGGGATCGTCTCGGCGTACAAGCGCAACTCGGGCGCCGACGTTGGCACGATGTTCATTGCGAACCTTGGGGTCTCGATCCCTGTCTTCGTGCTGGGCCTGCTCCTGGCGTACGTCTTTGCGATCCTGTTCAAGGACACCGCGCTGTCGCTTCCGCCATCTGGCCGACTCACGCCGGGATCGCAGCCCGATTCGATCGCCGAAGCGTGGGGCTTGGCCAGGCTGACAGGCCCGCTCCGGACGATCCTGGACTTCGTGTCCAACATGTACACGGTCAACGGCCTGCTGACGCTGAACGGCAATCTCTTCTTCGATGCGGCGCGCCACCTGATCCTGCCCGCCGTCGCCCTCGGAACGATCCCCATGGCGATCATCGCGCGGATGACGCGCTCCAGCCTGCTCGAGGTGTTGGGCCAGGATTACGTTCGTACGGCGCGCGCAAAGGGAATGCGTCCGCGGACCGTCCTGTTCCGGCACGGTCTGCGCAATGCCCTCCTGCCAGTCGTCACGGTGATCGGACTATCGGTTGGCGCGTTGCTCAGCGGGGCAGTCCTGACCGAGACGATCTTCAACCTCGCCGGGATCGGCCGAACGATCTATGAATCGATCACCGGCCGCGACTACATCGTCATCCAGGGAACCGCGCTCGTGGTGGCCATCATTTACGTGGTCGTGAACCTCCTGGTCGACATCAGCTACGGCTTCCTCGATCCGCGGGTGCGCCTCTCGTGAGCCAGCTCGGCGCGGAACAGTTCGAGCAGGGCAAGCTCCTCCAACAGGCGGCCGCGGCCACCCCCAGCCGTTCCGGACGGACGACCCTGCGGCGCGTCCTTCGTCAGCGATCAGCCGTCATCGGGCTGACGATCCTCACGTTCCTGTTCCTCATCGCCATATTCGCCGACTTTCTCGCCACCCACGACCCAATCCTGCCCATGCTCGGCATCGAGGCCGACGCCCATACGCGGAATCCGCCGTGTATCCACATCCTCGGGTGCCCGGCCGACCAGTCCCAGCATTTCTTCGGCCTCGACGGAAACGCGCGCGACGAGTACAGCCGCATCCTCTTCGGCGCACGCGTGTCGCTGGCGATCGGGTTCATCACCGTAGGCTGGTCAGTCGTCGTGGGCACACTGATCGGTGCCATAGCCGGGTTCGCAGGAGGGTGGGCCGACAACATCCTCATGAGGCTGATGGACCTGCTGCTTGCATTCCCCTCGCTGCTGCTGACGATCGTCATCGTGACGATCCTGGGAAAGAACCTGACCAACGCCATGCTCGCGGTCGGCATCGTTTCGATTCCTATCTATGCCCGCGTCATGCGCTCGTCGGTGCTGACGGTTCGTGAGCAGGACTTCGTGACCGCGGCGCGAGCTCTCGGCGATTCGCCTCTAAACATCCTCAGGCGGCGCATCATCCCGAACTCCATCACGCCGTTGATCGTGCAGTCCACGCTTGGCGTCGGCACCGCGGTTCTGGAGATCGCGGCACTGTCGTTCCTGGGGGTCGCGGCCCAGAATCCACAGCCCGAATGGGGCTTCATGATCGGCGCGGAACGAAACCAACTCTTCTCGTCGCCGTTCCTGGTCTTCATCCCCGGAGTCGCCCTGACCTTGACCGTGCTCGGGTTCAATCTCCTGGGCGACGGCCTGCGCGACGCGTTCGACCCGCGTCTGTCGCGCTGACGGTTGCCCAGATGAGCCAGTTGGACGTGACCGAACCCGAGTCAACCGCCCAGATCGCGCCGTCTCTCGATGAGGGCGTCATCGAGGAGCTGGTTCCCGAGGCGGCGGCCAAGCCACGCGGCGTTACCGGTGAAGTCCTCCTCGACGTGCGCGGGCTCAGGACGTCGTTCAAGTTGCGTGAAGGGACGGTCCGGGCCGTGACGGGCGTCGATTTCTCGGTGCGGCGAGGGGAAATCCTGGGCATCGTCGGCGAGTCTGGCTGCGGCAAGAGCGTTACCTCGCTTTCGGTCATGCGGCTGATCGTCAATCCCGGCGTGATCGAGGCTGGCGAGGTTGTCTTCGACGGCCAGGATCTCCTGAAAGTCGACGACAAGGTCATGCGCTCGATCCGCGGCAACAGGATCTCGATGATCTTCCAGCAACCGACGTCGTCGCTCAACCCCGTGATCAACGTCGGTTTCCAGATCGGCGAGGTCCTGGAGACCCATCGCAAGATGAAGCGCAGGGCGGCCCGCGAGCGCGCCATGGAGCTGATGCGCATGGTCGGCATCCCCGATCCGAAGCGACGGTTGAACTCGTATCCGCACGAGATGTCGGGTGGCATGGCGCAGCGCGTGATGATCGCGATGGCACTTGCATGCGAGCCGGAGCTGCTCATCGCCGACGAGCCGACGACCGCTCTCGATGTCACCATCCAGGCCCAGATCTTGGACCTCATGCGCCGGCTCCAGCGCGAGACGGGTACGGCCATCATCCTGATCACGCACGACCTGGGCGTCGTGGCCGAGATGTGCGACACGGTGGCCGTGATGTACGCCGGCGAGATCATCGAGCAGACGGACACGCGGACGCTGTTCCGCCAGCCGCAGCATCCCTATACGCAGGGACTCATCGGGTCCGTGCCCATCCTGGGGCAGCCGAAGGACGAGCTGTCGGTGATCCCGGGCATGGTGCCCAACCTGATCGAGCTCCCACAGGGTTGCCGCTTCGCTCCGCGGTGCCGCAGCCGCGAGGAGTTCGACGTGCGTCCCGCGATCGACGTCCACCCCGAGCTGCTTGCGACCGGCCCCGGCCACAGCGTCCGCTGTTGGCTCTACCACTCGTCCGACGAGGCTCCCGACTGGAAGCCGCCGCTGGCGGCGCAGGTGACGCCCTCATGACCCTGGCGAACATCGGCGCGACCGTACGTTCCATCGAGGCGGCGCCTGTCTACGAGCGGCCACTCGTCGAGATTGCGGGGCTGGTCAAGTACTTCCCTGTGAAGGGCGGGATCCTTCAGCGCACGGTCGCCGAGGTGAAGGCAGTAGACGGCGTCGATCTGACCGTCCGCCGCGGCGAAACTCTCGGGCTCGTCGGTGAGTCGGGCTGCGGCAAGACCACGGTCGGCCGTCTTCTACTGCGACTGATCGAGCCGACGGCAGGGACGATCACCTTCGACGGGACCGACATCACGCGCCTGAAGGGCGACCGCCTGAAGCCGTTTCGTCGGCGCATGCAGATCATCTTCCAGGACCCATACGCGTCGCTCGATCCACGCGCCGCGATCGGCGACAGCATCGGCGACGGGCTGCGGATCCACAACATAGGCAAGCCCGCGGAACGCCGCGAGCGAGTCAAGAAGATGATGGATCTGGTCGGACTCGCCCCGTACCAGGCGCGCCGGTTTCCGCACGAGTTCAGCGGCGGGCAGCGCCAACGCATCGGCATTGCTCGGGCTCTGATCCTGGAGCCGGACCTGGTGGTGTGCGATGAGCCCGTGAGCGCGCTCGACGTCTCGATCCAGGCGCAGGTCCTGAACCTGCTGCGCGACCTGCAGCGCGAGCTCGGGCTGACTCTCCTCTTCATCGCCCACAACATGGCCGTCGTCGAGCACATCAGCGATCGCGTCGCGGTGATGTACCTGGGGCGTGTGGTCGAAGGCGCCGAGCGGCGGACCATCTACGCCAACCCACGCCACCCGTACACGCAGGCCCTCATGTCAGCCATCCCGCTGCCTGATCCCGACGCCCTCCGCCAGAGGATCATCCTGCGCGGCGATGTGCCGAGCCCAATCAACATCCCGACCGGCTGTCGATTCCACTCAAGGTGCTGGTTATACGAGCAGCTTGGGAAACCTGAGAACTGCCGGACGGATGACCCGGAGCTGCGCGCATTCGGCCCCGATGCCGACCATACGGCGGCGTGTCATTACGCGGAGCAGAGCCGCGAAGTGCTCGATTCGAGCGCGAAGGAGCGGGTCAGCTAACTAGCTGAGCGGCGACTCGTCCTCGGTGCGGCCGGCGGAGTCGGTCGCAGAAGGCTGGCTGGGCGCGGCAGACTCCTCGCCGTCTACGGGGGCGGGCGCCAGGTCTGCCTCTCCCTCTGTGATCGGCGCCGCCAGGTGTGCGGCCTCGGGCTTGCGCGCGATCTTCAGCGCCTCAAGGGGCGTACCACGACGGATCGGGCTGTCCGACACGTGTGCGATCCCGACGTCGGTCTTCAGCGCCTCTTCGGCATAGTGACATGCCGCTCGGTGATCGCCCTGGAGCACGCGCAGCGGCGGATCATCGGTTCGGCAGTTCTCCGGCTTCCCCAGGCGCTCGTACAACCAGCAGCGGGTGTGGAAGCGACAACCCGACGGCGGGTTGACTGGCGAGGGAACATCGCCTTTCAGGATGACGCGCTTTCGACGTCGCTCGGATACTGGGTCCGGCACCGGCACGGCGGAGAGCAGAGCGCGGGTGTACGGGTGCGCCGGGCCGGTGTAGAGCGAATCGGGCGGCGCCAGCTCCACGATCTTGCCCAGGTACATGACTGCGACCCGGTCGCTGACGTGCTTGACCACGGAGAGGTCGTGCGCGATGAACAGGTACGTCAGGTTGAGGCGCTCGCGCAGCTCCATCAGAAGGTTAAGCACCTGGGCCTGGATAGAGACGTCCAGGGCGCTGATCGGCTCGTCGCAGACGATGAACTCGGGCTCTACGGCGAGCGCACGCGCGACGCCGATCCTTTGGCGCTGACCGCCGCTGAACTCGTGCGGGTAGCGGTTCACGTAGCGCGGGTCGAGGCCGACCATCTCGAGCAGCTCGGCGACGCGCTCACGCTTGGCCGTCCCTTTCTTCAGGTTGTGCGTCTCGATGGGCTCGCTGATGATCGCGCTGACTGTCATGCGCGGGTCCAGTGAGCTGTACGGGTCCTGGAAAATGATCTGCATCCGCCGGCGCAGATGGCGCAGCTTGTTCTTGTCGATCTTGGACAGATCGACACCGTCGAACAGCACGGTGCCGGAGGTCGGCTCGCGCAGCCGGATCACTGCGCGTCCCGTGGTGCTCTTGCCGCACCCCGACTCACCCACCAGACCGAGGGTCTCGCCCCGGCGCACCTCGAAGCTGATGTCGTCGACGGCCTTGACCGACCCGATCGTCCTCTGGAACATCCCGGAACGGATCGGGAAGTACACCTTGAGGTTGGTGACGTCGACGAGGTTGTTCACCTCGCCGGACGATGCCGCGCCGGTCTCGGGCGAGGTTTTGGTCATCGTCGGTGCGGTCACGGGATCCACCCGGCGGGCTCCGTTCCGTGGCAGCGGGCCCAGTGTCCCTCTTCGCGCTCTGTCAGTTCGGGCTCCTTCTCACGGCACAGGTCGCGCGTATACGAGCAGCGCGGGTTGAACCGGCACGCATCGGGGAGCCGGATCAGAAGCGGCGGCAGACCCTCGATCGTCCGCAACCGGCCGCCACGCTGATCGTCCAGGCGGGGCAGGGAATCGAGCAGGCCCCAGGTGTAGGGCATGCGCGGGTTGTCGAACATCTGGTCGGTGCTGCCGGTCTCCACGATTCGGCCGGCGTACATGACGTTGATCCGGTCGCACATGCCGGCGGCGATGCCCAGGTCGTGCGTGATGAGCAACACGGCGGTCTTGAACTCCTCGGACAGCCGGTGGATCAGCTCGAGGATCTGCGCCTGGATGGTCACGTCGAGCGCGGTGGTCGGCTCGTCTGCGAGCAGCAGCTTGGGATCGCACGCCAGGGCGATGGCGATCATCGCGCGCTGGCGCATGCCGCCCGAGAATTGGAACGGGTAGTCGTTCAGCCGATCGCGCGGACGCGGGATGCCGACCTTGGACAGCAGCTCCACGACGCGGTCCTTGGCGGCACGCGGTGACAGGCCCATGTGCTGGCGAATCGACTCGGAGACCTGGTATCCGATCGTGAGCGTCGGGTTCAGGCTGCTCAACGGGTCCTGGAAGATGAAGCCGATGTCCTTGCCTCGTAGCCGGCGTATCTCGTCCGTCGAGAGCTTCAGCAGGTCGACGCCCTCGAAGAGGATCTCGCCGGCGACGATCTTGCCCGGCGGATCGGGGACCAGGCGCGTCAGTGACAGGGCTGTAACCGATTTGCCGCAGCCCGATTCGCCGACGAGGCCCAGCGTCTCGCCATAGCCGATCTCGAAGCTGACGTTGTCGACCGCGTGGACGACGCCGTCGGCCGTGAAGAACTGCGTCGAGAGGTTACGGACCTCGAGCAGGTTCTCCGCCTTGGCGCGCTTTACCTCGCGTTCCGCAGCCTCGGTTGCCAGTTGGCCGTCGAGACTGATCTCGACCGCGGCCCCGGCGGCCACGGACGCCTGGTCCATGGTTGGGCCCAAGCTACTGCTTTCCCTTGAGCTTGGGATCCAGGGCGTCTCGAAGCCCGTCACCCAGGAACGTGAAGCTGATCAGCGCCAGGGCGATCATGATGCCCGGCAGATAGACGAGATGTGGCGCCTCCCGGATGAGCGGCTGTCCGGCCGCGATCAGGCTGCCCCATGACGCTCGAGGAGGCTGGACGCCGACACCGAGGTAGGCCAACGTCGCCTCGGCCAGGATGGCGCCGGGGATGCCCAAGGTGACGGCGACGATGATCGGCCCGATCGCGTTGGGTAGAAGGTGGCGGACCACGATGTTCCGGTCACGGACGCCGAGGGCATGGGCCGCTTCCACGAACTCCATCTCCTTGAGCGAGAGCAACTGTCCGCGAACGAGCCGGGCAACCGTGACCCACGACGTGAGTCCGATCGCCACGAACACGAGGAAGAGGCCGCTGTAGAGCCGACCGAACGCCGTGTCCCGGAAGGCGACCGACATCAGGATGATGAGCAGCAGGTCTGGGAAGGCGTACATCACGTCGGTAAAGCGCATCAGGTAGGTGTCGAGCCGCCCACCGAACCAACCCGCCAGCGCGCCGATCGGCAGGCCGATCGTGAGCACGACAATCTGCACCACCAGCGCCACACTGAGGCTGATCTGGGCACCGTCCATGATCCGGCTCAATATGTCCTGGCCGAGTTTGTCGGTGCCAAGCAGGTGGGCGGGGCTCTGTAGCGGAACGAGGGCGCGGTAGTTGTTGGCGATGATTGCCGGCGTGTCCTGCAGGTCGAACGGCCAGGGCGCGAAGCGCGGACCGAGTATCCCGAGAACCACCAGGAATCCGACGAACAGAAGGCCCAGGATCGCCAGCCGGTTCTTGATCAGACGGCCGAATGCGTCTCGCCAGATGCCGGTGCTGCGCCGCGCCTCGACGCTTCCGGGGGCGACAGCCGTGGTCCTGGAGGTCATCTAGTCGACCCTTCTCAGCTGTAGCGAATGCGCGGGTCGATATACCCGTACAGGACGTCGACCACGACATTTAAGGCAGCCACGGCAAACGCGTAGATAACGGTCATCGCCATGATCAGGCTGTAATCGCGCTGGACGATCCCCTGCACGTAGTACTTGCCGATGCCCGGGATACCGAAGAACGCCTCGATGATGAACGAGCCGGTCACCAGGAACGCGAGGATGGGGCCGAGGATCGTCACCACCGGGATGAGCGCGTTGCGGATCATGTGGCGCACGACCACTGCCCGCTCGCGCAGGCCCTTGCTGTGGGCGGTGCGAACGTAGTCCTTGCGCGTCACCTCGAGCATTGACGCGCGCGTATAACGGGCGATCTGGGCTATCTGGTAGCCCGCCAGCGCCAGGACGGGCATGACCCACGTGTCGGGACCCTTCCAGCCTAACGGCGGGAGTGCCTTCAGCCACACGCTGAACACGACGATCAACAGGATGGCCAGCACGAAGCTGGGCGTCGCGATTCCGAGCATCGAGATACCCGTCGCCAGATAGTCCGGCCAGCGGTTGTGACCGAGCGCGGCGATGATCCCGAGCGGGATCCCGACCGCGATGGCGAGGACGAAGGCCATTACGCCGAGCTGCAGGGTGGCCGGCAGTCCCTCGGCGATGATCTGGTTGATGCTCCGATCGGCGTACTTGAAGGACGGACCGAAGTCGCCGCGCATGAAGTCGAAGACCCAGCGTCCGTACTGCTGCCAGAGCGGCTCGTTGAGGTGGTACTTGGCTGCTATCGCTCGTTCGACGCCGCCGTAGACCTGCTTATCACTCGACCACGGGCCACCGGGCACGAGGTGCATCAGGGTGAAGGTGATGATCGTCACCACGAAGAGAACGGGGATCAGCCACAGGATCCGCCTGACGAGATAGCCCGCCATTTCGCAACTCGCTAGCTATTCGGAATTGCCTTGCTCGCGAAAGAGACGCTGATTGTGCCATATAGACCTGTGGGCCGGCCATACGGCC
>JBBDRY010000126.1:18278-71130 GCA_040905225.1 Chloroflexota bacterium
CCCCCCCCACAGGGTTTTCGAGTCTTGCCTTGCGCGAACTGCTTCGCGCCGGGCGTGACTTAGTGAGCGAGGATCTTGATGGACTCGTAGAAGACATCACCAATGTTCTGGTGATCCGATGACGTCTGCATGATGTCCGAAACCCACGGACGAACCAGGCGTACGCCCTCGCCGTAGCGAAGGAAGATCACCGGAGCATCTGCCGCGAGCAGCTCTTCTGCCGAGTGGTAGAAGGGCACTGCCTCGTCGTACGTTGCCGCCGCGGCGCCCTCATTGAGCAGGTCGTCGTATTCGGCGTTGCAGTACTTCGAGTTGTTGTTGCCTGCGCCGCAGGCGAACAGGTCGCGGTTCTGATTGTCAGGATGCGGGAAGTCCGCGCCCCAACCATTGCGCGCGATGTCGTAGACATTGCCCGCGCGTCGCTCGGTCCGGAAGGTACCGAAGTCGGTGCAGCGGATGTCCATCTGGGTGCCACTGAAGCCGAGGTTCTGCCGCCATACCTGGGCGAGGTACAGGACTCGGTCATCGTGTCCGGCGTCGCAGTTGTAGCCGAACCGCAGGGGGGCGAGCAGCTTGACGCGTGCACGCCCGACGCACTCGGGATAATCGCCAGCGGCAGTCCCCTCGGCGATCTCGAAACCGGCCGGGCAGTCGGCCGCAACAACGGTGGCCGGATCGGCCGCAGGGATGCCGAGCTCGTCAAGAGCCGTCTGCATCAAGGCAGCGGCCGCGACGAGATCGAACGGATACGGATCGGTTTCCGTCGGGAAACCAGGAATGCCCGGCATCGTCGGCGTGTTCGCGACGAGTCCGAGGCCGGCGAAGCCGACCTGGATCGTCTCGTTCTTGTCGACGGCCGCGGTCAGAGCCCCGCGGAAGTTCTTGTTCTGCGAGGGGCTGCCCCCTGGGACACGGGCCTCAGCACCGACTGCCGCGTTGGGCGGGCAGAGGATGTCGCCGGCCGGGTCCGTGGCGAGGCAGTTGGCGAAGTCGTAGTACTCGATGGAAAGAGTCGGGCCTCGGTTGGCCATGGTGTTGAGGGCCGGGTCGTCGAGGACTCGCCGGACCTCGCTCGACGGCAGGCTGACGAGATCAAGGTCGCCGCGCTCGAAGGCTGCGACAGCCGCGGCAGGAGCGCCGCCGATAGAAAGCTCAATCCGCTTGAGAGTGGGCATGATCGGGCCGGTGTAGTGCTCGTTCGGCACAAGCACCATCTGGCTGTTGTGGGTCCAGCTCTCGATCTTGAACGGACCAGATGTAACGATGTCGGCCGCCTCGGCCCAGCTGGTCTGGCCCTCGGGAACCGGGGTCAGCAGCCACATCGCGACGATGTTGTTCCAGAAGCTCGTCGCCGTCTTCAGGGTGAAGACAACGGTCGTGTCATTGGGCGCCGTGACGCCGATCTCCGCCAGCAGTCCGTCAATCACTGCGTCGTCGAAGCTGCCGGTCTCTGGATCGAGGTAGGGCGTATCGCCTTCGCTGCAACCGAAGTCGGTGCCGAGGAGGGCGTCGACGCCGGCGATCCAGCAGGCCTCGTAGCCGTAGTCGAACGCGTTGCGCGGGTCGGCCAGGGATCGTGCCGCGCGTACGAAGTCGCCGGCAACGATTGTGCTGCCGTCGCTGTACTTGTGGTCGCCGAGCTCAAAGGTGTACGTCAGGCCGTCGTCGCTGATCGTCGGCATGGCGGTAGCCAGTTCTGGCCGCAGGCTCTGGTCCTGGTTGTAATACAGCAAGCCACGCTGGATGCCGCCGAGAATTGCAATCTCATCGGATCCGGAAGCTGCCTGGGGCCTGATCGAGCGCGGGTCGGTTGCGCCTAAATAGATGCGCAGGACCTGGTTTGGATCAAGTCCACCCGGCTCCGGCGTTACGGCCGGCTCCGGCGTTACGGCCGGCTCGGGGGTTGGAGTCGCGCCAGGCTCAGGCGTTACGACTGGGCCGGGGGTCACTGCGCTCGTGGCGGGCGGGGCGGTGGTCGGCGTCGCAGCCGGCCCGGTCGTACACGCGACCGCCAGAAGCATAAGCGAAGCCAGCACTGCCGAGCTTCGCCGAGTCCGTAGACTCATCGGCGTTTTTCCTCCTCTGTGCGAATCTGGGCGGCCGTATGGCACGCCCTTAGATCGCTCTGCTCCCCGTCGGCGTCGCGTCGCGCGCGTGCGCAAACCTCTCCCACGCCGTGGGGCGGGCGAATTATAGGTGCGCCGCCAAACCGGGTGTCAACTAGTTGCGGCTTCTTAAGGTGCCCGAGCGTGGAACCAAGGCAGAAGCGGGTTGAATCGGTCTACTGAGGACAGACGGGCTCGGCCCCGGTCATCGGCCGCCAGTGGAGGTCCGGATGACGGGCCGCGGTCGCCTCGTCCAGGCGGCGCACGGGCGACGCGTGTGGCGCCGTGGTCACGATCTCGGGATTGCGCCGGGCCTCCTGCGCGATCTCGATCAACGCGTCCGCGAACGCGTCGAGAGTCTCGACGGACTCGGTTTCGGTGGGCTCGACGAGCATGCCCTCCTCGACGATCAGCGGAAAGTAGATCGTCGGCGGGTGGTAGCCGTAGTCGATCAGGCGCTTCGCGATATCCAGCATGCGCACGCCAGTTTCGGCACGGATGTTCTGCGCGCTGGCCACGAACTCGTGCTTGGACACCTGCGCGTAAGGCATCTGGTACGTATCGGCCAGCCGATGCCTCAGATAGTTCGCCGCGAGTACGGCGTCCTCGCTGACCTCCTCGAGCCCGCTGCCGCCGTGTGCCAGTAGATAGGCGTACGCGCGCACGAGGACGCCCACGCTGCCTTGATACGACCTGACCCGGCCGATTGACGATGAACGTTCATTCATTCGCTCCAGCCGGAAACGGCCTTCGTCGCACTGCACCCGGGGCCAGGGCAGGAACGGCGTGAGCTTGTCGTTCACCGCCACTGGACCAGCCCCTGGACCTCCGCCGCCATGCGGCGTGGAGAAGGTTTTGTGCGTGTTGAAGTGCATGACATCGAAGCCGGCCGCGCCCGGCTTGAACTTGCCCAGGATGGCGTTCATGTTCGCGCCGTCCATGTAGGCCAGCGCCCCTGCCGCGTGGACCGCCTCGAGTACCTCGCCGATCCCCTTCTCGAACAGGCCGAGCGTCGAGGGATTGGTCAGCATCACGGCCGCGGTGCGCGGACTGAGGGCGGCGCGCAACGCGGCCAGGTCAACCTGACCGAACGAATCCGAGGGAATGGTCACGGTCTTGAAGCCCGACATCGAGGCTGTCGCCGGGTTCGTCCCGTGCGACGAGTCGGGAACGATCACCTCGAGTCTCTCGGTGTCTGTGCGCGACTGGTGGTAGGCGCGGATCATCAGGATCCCCGTGAGCTCCCCGTGAGCGCCAGCGGCCGGCTGGAGGGTGGCCGCGCTCATGCCGCTGATCTCGACCAACCAGCGCTCCAGCTCCCACATCAGCTCGAGCGTGCCCTGGGCGAGAGCGTCGGGCGCGAGCGGGTGCAGGGCCGCGAAACCCGGCAGGCGCGCCGCCCATTCGTTGATCTTGGGGTTGTACTTCATAGTGCATGAGCCGAGCGGGTAGAAGCCCGTGTCGACGGCGAAGTTGAGCTGCGACAGGTTCACGAAGTGACGGATCACCTCCGGCTCGTTGAGCTCCGGCAGCCCGAGCGGCCGCGCACGGCGGGCAGACGTTGGAATCCGGTCGAGCGCATCGGCCGGTGGATGAGGCACCTTCGTGCTGCTTCGACCCGGGCGGGACAGCTCCGCGAGGGTGGGCTGGAGCGACGGGCCAACGGCGAGGTGTGGACCGAGTTCTGCCCGCGGGTTTCTGGCTCCACCCTGTGCGACCTCATCGGGCTGGCCTGCCTCGGTCACGGCCGGGTCGTCCGGGCGGCTGACGGCCGGGCCCACCGCGGTCACGCGAGCACCTCGCGCAGCCCTTCGGCGAACCGCTCGATCTCCGATGAGGTGGTCAGCTCTGTGGCACACACGAGCAACGCGTCGCGCAGGACTGCGTCGTCCGGATACCAGTCGGCTAGCGGCAGACCGGCCAGGATGTCGCGCTCGAGCAGCGCGGCGTGCACCCGCGGCGCGTCGGGGACGTGCACCGCGAACTCGTTCAGGTACGTGCCTTCAGCGTGGACCCGGGCGGCACCGGCTCCTGCGAGGGCTACTTCAAGCTCGTGTGCCCTGGCGGCGCCAAGAGCGGCGACGTCGCGCAGCCCGTGCGGGCCCAGCGTCGCCACGTAGACCGTGGCCGCCAGCGCGCACAGCGCCTGGTTGGTGCAGATGTTGCTGGCGGCCTTGTCGCGCCTGATGTCCTGCTCGCGCGCGCGCAGCGTCATGACGTATGCGCGCTTGCCTTCGATGTCAGTCGTGCGGCCGACCAACCGCCCGGGCACCTGCCGCACGAGGTCCGACTTGGCGGCCAGGAGGCCGAGGTACGGGCCGCCGTACTGGAGCGCGATGCCCAGGGGCTGGCCCTCCCCGACCGCGATGTCCGCCTCGTACTCGCCGGGCGGGGCGAGGACGGCGAGCGAGACCGGCTCGACGACCGCCACGAACAGCGCCCCGGCCGCGTGCGCAAGTCGCCCTGCTTCGGCCATCGGCTCGAGGATGCCGAACGCGTTGGGCTGCCCGATCAGGACGCCAGCCACCGGTCGCGCCTCGTCGGCCAGCTCGCGCTCGAGAGTTTCCAGGTCGGTCGTCCCGTCGGCCAGCGTGGGCAGCTCGTCGAGGGTCAGTCGGCCGCCTTCGAAGTAGGTCGCGGTTGTGTCGAGGAAATGGCGATGGATCGCCCGGCTGACCAGGACGCGCTCGCGCCGGGTGGCACGAACGGTCATCAGCGCCGCTTCTGCCGTCGCGGCGCCGCCGTCGTAGTGCGATGCCGACACGACGTCGAGGCCGGTCAGCTCGGCAATGAGGGACTGGTACTCGTAGATCGTCTGGAGCGTGCCCTGGCTGATCTCCGGCTGGTACGGCGTATAAGAGGTATAGAACTCGCCCCGGCTCAGGATCTGGTCAACGGTCGGCGGGATGTAGTGGCGATACGCGCCCGCGCCGAGGAAGCTCGCCAGCCCGACTCGGTTGCGCGCCGAAAGCGTTTCCAGCCTTCGGGCCATCGTGAGCTCGTCCTCCGGCGGTGGCAGGTCGAGGCCGTGGGCGCGAACCTCGGCCGGAATATCGGCAAACAGGGCATCGATCGAATCGATGTTCAGCGCGGTCAACATGCGCTGGCGGTCGGCGGATGTATGCGGCCCGTAAGTCACGCGATCAGTCGTCCCTGGTTCAGCCGTGAACTGCTCAGCCGGCCTCGATGAGCGATCGGTACGCACCCGCATCGAGGTTGCGCTCGCTCGGAGCGGTTGCGACATCAGGCTCGGACAGGCGGATCCTGATCATCCATCCATCGCCGTACGGATCGTCGTTGACCAGCTCGGGCTTGTCGGCCAGCTGCGCGTTCACGGCAATCACTTCGCCGGCGGCAGGGCTGTACAGGTCAGAAGCGGTCTTGACCGACTCGATGACCCCAAAGGACTGGGCCGACTGGAGCGTCATGCCCGGAGCGGGTAGCTCGACGAAGACCACGTCACCGAGCTCTGTGGCGGCGTACTCGGTGATGCCCACCACGGCTTCGTCGCCCTCGACGCGCAGCCACTCATGGTCGGGCGTGTAACGAAGGTCTTCGGGAACCTGCACGCTGCGTTCTCCTCCCGCCGCCCTATGGCGCGGCGCGCTTGTAGAAGGGTAGCGGCACGACCTCCGCCTCGACTCGGGAGCCGCGGATGACGACTTCGACCATGGTACCGACAACCGCATCGGCGGGCGGGAGGTAACCCATCGCGATGGGCACGCCCAGGGTGGGCGATGGCGCGCCGCTGGTCACGACACCGGCAGTCTCTTCTTCGGCTGGCATGTGCAGCGGGTAGCCGTGCCGTGCGATCCCGCGGCCGCGAACCGTCATGCCCACCAGTTGTTTCTGCGGGCCGGAGTCGGCGACCTGTTGGAGCGCCTCGCGGCCGACGAAGTCCGTGGCCTTGTCGAACTTCACGACGCGGCCGAGTCCCGCCTCGAACGGGTTGGTTTCCAGATCGAGCTCGTTGCCATACAGCGGCATGCCTGCCTCGAGTCGCAGCGTGTCGCGGGCGCCGAGACCGCATGCCATGATGCCCATCCGCTCACCTTCGGCGAGGAGACGATCCCAGACCGGCAGCGCGGCATCCCACTCCAGGAAGAGCTCGAACCCATCCTCGCCCGTGTAGCCCGTTCGGGCCACGAATCCCGGCTCGCCTACCGCGTGGCCTTCGGCGATGGAGTAATAGCGTAGGCCGGCCAGCTCGACATCGGTCAGGGGCTGAAGTAGCTCGGCTGCGCGCGGGCCCTGGACGGCGACGAGTGAGGTGCGCAGCGAGGCGTCGTCCAGTGCGGCATCGTGGCCATGCAGTCGCTCCTGGAGCGCGGCCGCGACCGCTTCGCGATTCGAGGCATTGGGCACGACCATGAAGCGCTCGTCGGCGACGCGATAGACGATCAGGTCGTCGATGATCCCCCCGTCCGCGGCACAGATCATGCTGTAGTGCGCCCTGCCCGGCGCGAGCCGGCCGGGGTCACTGACGAGTGCCGCTGCGAGACCTGCGGCCGCGCCCGGGCCGCTGACCCAGACCTCGCCCATGTGCGACAGGTCGAACAGGCCGACACGCTCGCGCACAGCACGATGCTCATCGAGGATGCTCGAGTACTGGACCGGCATCTCCCAGCCGGCGAAGTCGATCAATCGTCCACCGAGCGCGCGATGCCGCTCCACCAGGGCGGTTCGCTGGATCCCGTCGCCGGTTGCCGAGGGGGATGCCACGGTCGGGTCAGCCGTCATCCTTCGACACCGGCTACAGACAGTGCGGTTTCCATCACCTGCCGCTCGGTGGGATAGCTGAGCAGGCTGCGCGCCTCGTTGATCGGAACCCAGCGGACCTCGTCGAACTCGCGATCGTGCTGGTCAAGGCTGCCGCCCACTGCCTCCATCAGGAAGAAGTGGACGGTCTTGTGGATGCGCGTGCCCGACTGGGTGAAGAAGTACTCGATCGCCCCGACTGGAGCGGAGATACGCACCTCCAGGCCAGTCTCCTCGGCGACCTCGCGCAGGGCGGTCTGTTCGACGGTCTCCGCATCTGACGGCGTTCCCTTGGGAAGCGTCCAGCTCGACCCGTCGCGTTCGCGGCGACGCTTACCAAGGCAGATCTCGAACCCGCTGTCCACCTGCCGGATGACCACGCCGCCGCACGACGTTGCGCGGGCAGTAGGTGCCCGGCGGGATCGGTCTTGTCGCTGTTGCTTGTTCAGCCGCGCCACGGAGCCGCGCTGCGCGGGCGCGTCCGGTGCGGAACGCTGTATGGCGCCGACGACCACGTGATCGAGTCTGCCCGGCGCATTGCGCGGGGACCGGACCCGGCCGGCGACGAACTCCGCAGCTCTGGGCGCGTTCCCAGGTGGCCGCGCGCGGCATTCCGGATCGCGATCAGCGGGGTCGTGGCAAGGGAGTCGGCCGGGGCCTGGGCCAGCCGGGTCGGCGTGGTCCGTCGCAGCCCGAGATGGGCCGCCCGCGGGTGATCCAGCGGCGCTGCGAAACGGGTCGTGGGACGGTCGCCACGGATTGCGGCCTGATGATTGCGCATCGGTTCGAATGGTAGCGGCTAGCGTTTTGGCCGCAACGGTCGCGTATCAGGCTGTGTCGAGAAGTCGCTCGATCTCGGCCGCGCGGTCCTCGGCTAGCTCGCCGCGTCGGCGCGCGATGGCCACCTCGCGCCGGGCCACCTCGATGTACAGCGGAACAGCCCCCGGGGCGTGCCGCGCGAGTGCCTCCAGGTGACCGCGCAAGGTCCCCACGTCGCCGCGCAACAGTGGTCCCGTGAGGGCGCCGTCGATGCCCAGGCGTTCCGCGTTGGCGAGCGCCTGGCGCGCCAGCGGGGCGTAGACAGCCACCGCGGTACGCTCGTCCAACCCGGCGACCTGGGCAACCGACGCGATGGCATCCAACAGGCCGATCAGTCCTCCGGCGGCCATCATCGCGGCGGCGTGGTACGCAGTCTTGCCGCCCTCGGGCAGCGTCACCGGCCGCGCGCCGATTGACTCGGCCAGCTCGGCGAGCAGCGGCAGCAGTGTCTCGTCGCCTTCGACGGCGACGGTCGACCCGGCCAGGTCCAGCAGCGCCTGGTCATGCTCGGCGAACGCGACGAGCGGATGGAAGCCGCCGGCGCTGGTGCCAGCCGCCATTGCCGGCGCGAGCACCGAAGCGGGCAGGGCGCCGCTGGTGTGGACCAGCGCCTGGCCGCTGTACAGGTGCAGGGTCCCGGCGACCTCGGCGATCGCGTCGTCGGGCACGGTCAGGAAGATCAGCTCCGCCTCGTCCAGCACGGCCTGGGGCTCGGCGAAGGCTCGCGCCCCGGGCACGAGCTGCACGAATCGGGCTCGTCGCTGCTCGTCGCGGCTGGCGACCGCGGCGACGTGCCAGCCGGCGCGCACGAACGCCACAGCAAGGGCATTGCCGACGCGCCCGGCCCCCACGAAGGCGATGCTCGGCCGGCCGTCCTCGGCGGCGTGCGAATGGCCGTCGTCGTGCGAATGGGCTGCGCCCGGGGCGCCCTCGGTGTCATGCATTGGCTCATTGTCGGGAATCTGCGAGGCGTATACTTCGAGAGTCGAACAAGCGCGACCCGCGGCGGGCACTCCCGTCAGGTGCCGCTCAGCCCCGCCGTAGTTGCGGGACAGAGGAGGCCTGACGCATATGAACCGCCCATCCCCTATCCCTGACCCCTTTTCGGCGCGCGCAGCGCTGAACGTCGGGGACCGCTCGTACAACTATTACCGGCTCGATCGTAGCGGCCTGGCCGATCTGGCGCACGCGCCGATGACGGTCAAGGTCCTCCTGGAGAACGTGCTCCGGAACGCTGGTCGTGGGGTCGTGCGCGAGGAAGAGGCGCGCGTCCTGGCGACGTGGAGACCACGAGCCGCCATCGAGGCCGAGGTGCCGTTCATGCCCGCACGGGTCCTGCTCCAGGACTTCACGGGCGTACCGGCCGTGGTTGACCTGGCAGCCATGCGCGACGCGATGGCAGCCATCGGCGGTGACCCGGCGAGGATCGAACCGCTGGTGCCGGCCGACCTGGTGATTGACCACTCGGTCCAGGTGGACCGCTACCGGACGCCGGACTCCTTCGCCTTCAACGTCGATCGCGAGTACGAACGGAATACCGAGCGCTATCAGCTATTGCGCTGGGCTCAGTCCGCGTTCAACGGCCTGCGCGTCGTGCCCCCCGGCACAGGCATCGTGCACCAGGTCAACCTCGAGTATCTCGCCCAGGTAGTCGTCGCCCGCGAGGACGACGATGGCAGCACCGTCGCCTTCCCCGACACGCTGGTCGGCACCGACTCGCACACCACGATGGTCAACGGCCTGGGCGTGCTCGGCTACGGCGTCGGCGGGATCGAGGCAGAGGCGGTCCTGCTGGGCCAGCCCTTGTACGTGCCCATGCCGCGCGTGGTCGGCGTTCGGCTGCTGGGCGATCTGCCCAAGGGGAGCACCGCCACCGATCTCGTGCTGGTCATCAGCCACATGTTGCGTGCCCATGGCGTGGTGGGCTCGTTCGTCGAGTTCGCCGGCGATGGTCTGGCCTCGCTGGCCCTCGCCGATAGGGCCACCATCTCGAACATGTCGCCCGAGTACGGCGCGACCGCGGCGCTCTTCCCGATAGACGGCGAGACGCTGGCATACCTGCGCCAGACCGGTCGGGACGAGTCGCAGATCCAGCTCGTCGAGCGCTACGCCAAGGAGAACGCGCTGTGGCGCGAGCCGGGGCGCGGGCCGGAGTTCGACGAGGCGCTCGAGCTCGACCTTTCCACCGTCGCGCCGACCCTCGCCGGCCCGCGTCGTCCGCAGGACAAGGTGAGCCTGCCCGAGCTGCGCGACAACTTCCGGGATGCCTACCCTCAGGTGGCCGAGCGCAAGCCGGTCGTGGTCGAGGCAGGCGGCCAGTCGGTGACGATCGACCACGGCGCCGTGGTGATCGCTGCCATCACGAGCTGCACGAACACCAGCAACCCAACAGTGATGGTCGGTGCGGGCCTGCTGGCGCGAAACGCGATTGCGCGCGGGCTGACCGTGGGCGCGACGGTCAAGACGAGCATGGCGCCGGGGTCTCGCGCCGTGACCGAGTATCTGACCCGAGCCGAGTTGCTGGCCCCGCTCGAGCAGCTTGGCTTCGGCATCGTCGGCTACGGCTGCACCACGTGCATCGGCAACAGTGGCCCGCTCGACGCTCCGGTTGCGGAGGCGATCGAGCACAACGACCTCGTGGTCACGGCCGTTCTGTCGGGCAACCGCAACTTCGAGGGCCGCATCCATCCCCTCGCGCGAGCGAGCTACCTCGCGTCGCCGCCGCTGGTGGTGGCGTTCGCGCTCGCCGGCACGGTCGAGATCGACCTGCTGTCCGAACCCCTCGGGCACGACAGCGCGGGTCAGCCCGTGTTCCTGGCCGACATCTGGCCCACCGCCGACGAGGTCAAGGAGACCATCGCGTCGGCGGTCTCGCCGGACATCTTCCAGCGCATCTACGGCAAGGTCTTCGACGGCGACGAGCGTTGGCGAGGGCTACCCGTGCCCATCGGCAGCAACCGATACGAATGGGATGCCTCGTCCACGTACGTGGCGCGGCCGCCATTCCTCGACGGCATCGGCATGGAGCCCGCACCGATCAGTGACATCGTCGGCGCGCGTGCCCTGGCCGTGTTCGGTGACTCCGTAACGACGGACCACATCTCCCCGGCCGGTTCGATTCCGGCCTGGAGCCCTGCCGGGCTGTGGCTCCAGGACCATGGCGTAGCGCCGCTTGCGTTCAACAGCTATGGGGCTCGGCGTGGCAACCACGAGGTCCTGATGCGCGGCACCTTCGGGAACATCCGCTTGCGCAACGCCATGGTCGAGAAGGAGGGTCCCTACACGGCCCACCAGCCCACCGGCGAGGAGATGTTCATCTACGACGCCGCGATGAGATACCGCGGCGAAGGGGTGCCGCTGATCGTCATCGCCGGGCGCGAATATGGCGGTGGGTCGTCCCGTGACTGGGCGGCCAAGGGTCCGGCGCTGCTCGGCGTCCGTGCCGTCCTGGCCGAGACATACGAGCGCATCCATCGCACCAACCTTGTCGGCATGGGCATCCTGCCGCTCCAGTTCCTGCCCGGACAGAACGCCGCCTCACTCGGCCTGACCGGCCGCGAGGAGTTCGATGTGGCCGGTCTATCGGACGGCCTGGCGCAGGGACAGAAGGTCAAGCTCCGCGTTCGAGACGGGTCAGCAGAGCGCATGATCGAAGTCATCTGCCGGCTTGATGGGCCAGTCGAGCTCGACTACTACCGCCAGGGCGGAATCCTGCCGGCTGTCCTGCGACGGCTGGCGAGCGAGCCCGCTCACTAGTCGATCGCTGCGTAGCGTGACCGCCGGCAGCTGGCTAACGCGCGCTCTTTCGGTCGGTCAGTCGGCGCCGATCGCCGTGGCCATCCTGGTCGCGGCCAACCTCGTCCCGCTAATCGGCGTCCTCTGGTTCGGCTGGGACGTTGGGATGATCCTGATCACCTACTGGCTGGAGAACGGCATCGTCGGCCTGCTGAACGTCTTCAAGATTCTGCTGGCCACGGGCGAGCGATCGCCTGCCGCGGTCCGCGGTCGCGGCCGCTATGGCATCGCCGCGTTCTTTGGTGTCCACTACGGGCTCTTCTGGGTCGTGCACGGCGTGTTCGTGCTGCTTCTCACCGGACGCGGCATAGCGCGAGGCGTGCTCGACCCGCTGGGGATCGTCTTCTCGGAACCCGCGCTCGTGCTCGCGGCCGCGGCGCTTTTAACCAGTCACGCCGCCAGCTTCTGGCTGAACTTCATCGGCCGCCGCGAATACCTCGCGACCTCGGTTGACAGTCAGATGTGGCAGCCGTACCCGCGCATGTTCGTGCTGCACATCACGATCGTCTTGGGTGGCGTGTTCCTTATCGGCCAAGGCCAGCCGATCTTCGCGCTGGCTCTGCTCGTCGTGCTGAAGACGGCAATCGACCTGTTCTTGCACCTGCGTGAGCACAGGCGCGCCCAGTCGGCCCTGCCGACGCTGATGACCTAGACGAGCAGCGTCAGCGTTCCAGGCTATGGGGTAGCGAGAAGCCGAACTCGCTACCACCGCCCTTGCGCGGCAGAGCCCAGATGCGGCCGCCAAGCGGCTTACACCTCCGACTCGCGCTTATTGGTCGATGGTGCCAATCATGCGCGCGAGGCGGAAAGGTGGGAGGTGGTGGGCGATACTGGATTCGAACCAGTGACCCCGCGGATGTGAACCGCGTGCTCTAACCACTGAGCCAATCGCCCCCGGGAACGTCCTCATCGGACAAGGACCATTATCGGCTGGCCACCCACATAGCGCCAGCGGTCGTCATGGCGGGTCCGGCTCGAACCTAGGATCCCCTTTCGGTAAGCCCGAGCGTCGGCCAGCGAGCTCGTATTTCGGCGGCGGGGGAACCTTCGATCGATACGAGCTTCAGTCGCGCAGCCGCGCCCCGTTCGAGTGACACGCTGGAGCGGGCGATCCCGAGCACATCGGCGAGCATCCGCAGGACCGCCTCATTGGCAGCTCCCTCCGCGGCCGGAGCCCGCACCCTCAGGCGCAGCTCCCCGTCTGGCCCCACGCCGTCAACGCGGTCGGCGCCGCCCCGGGGCGTGACGCGAACCGTGAACCGGACGGTCTGGCTCAGGCGCGACCCGATCAGCGCGAAACCTCCACCGATTCAGTTTAGGAGCAAGCGACGGTCAGTCCGAGGGACGGTTGCCGAAGAGGGCTCGCCCGACGCGGACCACGGTGGCCCCCTCCTCCACCGCGACCTCGAAGTCGTCGCTCATGCCCATCGACAGGCCGCCGCCCAGCCCGCCATGTGACTGCCGCATTTGGGTGCTCAGCTCGCGCAGGGCGCGAAACGTGGGCCGGGCGTCGTCGGCTCTATCGACAAGTCGGCCGACCGTCATCAGCCCCGTGATGTCCAGGCCGGCGATCGTGCTGAGCAACGTGAGCGCAACGTCGAGCTCGTCGGGGGCGAATCCCTGCTTGTGCGGGTCTCGGTCGACGTTGACCTGGAGGTAGATGGGCAGAGGCCGTCCATCTCGGACGTCGTGCGCGAGCATCGCCAGGCGCGTGCCGAGCTCGACCGAATCCACCGATTCGACAACATCGAACAGCTCAACGGCGCGGGCGGCCTTGTTCGACTGGAGGTGGCCGACCAGGTGCCAGGTCGCCCCCGGAACCTCGCCCGCCTTGGCTTGCGCTTCCTGGACCCGGTTCTCGCCGAAGGTGGTCAGTCCCGCGGCTACTGCGGCCCGCAATCGCGACGCGTTGACAGACTTGGAGACGGCGACGAGCTCTACGTCCGCTGGGTCGCGGCTGGCCCGATGAGCGGCCGCGGCGATTCGCCTCAGGACAGCCTCGTGAGCCGCGCGCAGCGCCTCGATCTCGGCCTGTGGCGGTGTGGGTGTGGGGCGGTCGGTCAGCGGTGCCGGCGCAGGAACGCCGGGATGTCGAGGTCTTCGATCTCGGTCTGCGGGCCGCGGCGCGGTTCGATCCGATCGTTGCTGCGCGGCGCGATCATGGCCGCGGCGGGCAGCCCATCCGACTCAGGTGTGACCGGGATCGCCGTCTGTGGACGCTCCTCGAGCTCCATGTCGCGATAGGCCTCTCGCTCGCGTGCGACTCGTAGCCCGCTCGCGACCTCGACCGGCATCTGGACGTGCGTCCGGGCCACCTCCCGCTTGCGCGAGGCGTCGAAACCGGTCGCGATGACCGTGATCGAGATCTCGTCGCCCATGCGCTCGTCGATGACGGTGCCGAAGATGATGTTCGCCTCGGGATCGGCCGTGGCGCGGATGATCTCGGCCGCCTCGTCGACCTCGAAGAGGCCCAGGTTGGCACCGCCAGTAACGTTGAACAGCACGCCCTGCGCGCCACTGATGTTGACCTCCAGAAGCGGGCTGGCGATGGCCTCCCTGGCGGCCGCGGCTGCGCGGCCCTCGCCACTCGCCCGGCCGATGCCCATGAGCGCGGATCCTGCGTCCTTCATGACGGCGCGCACGTCGGCGAAGTCGAGGTTGATGAGGCCGGGAACGGTGATCAGGTCGCTGATCCCCTGGACGCCCTGGCGCAGAACGTCGTCGACGACCCGGAAGGCGTCGAGGATTGACGTCTCCTTCTGTACAACGTCCTTCAGGCGATCGTTGGGGATGATGATCAGGGTGTCGACCTTGTCGCGAAGCAGCTCCGTGCCCTTTTCGGCGTTGAGGCGGCGTCGGGCGCCCTCGAAGCCGAACGGCTTGGTGACGACGCCGATCGTCAGCGCACCAAGGTCACGCGCCACTTCGGCGATGACCGGCGCCGCACCGGATCCGGTGCCGCCGCCCATGCCCGCGGTGATGAAGACCATGTCCGAATCCTTGAGCGCCTCGAAGATCTTCTCGGCGTCTTCTTCGGCTGCCCGCTGGCCGATGCCGGGGTCGCCGCCGGCGCCCAGGCCGCGCGTGATCTTGTCGCCGATGCGGATCTTGTGCGGCGCGTCGGATTGCAGCAGCGCTTGCGCGTCAGTGTTGACTGAGATGAACTCCACGCCCATCAACTCGGCACGGATCATCCGGTTGACGGCGTTGCTCCCGCCGCCGCCTACACCGATCACCCGGATGAGTGCGAAGTTCTCCGAGTCCGACCGCAACGGCATGACCAAACCCCTCCACCAAGCGTCTAAAACCAGCCACCGGGCCGGCGAGGGCGCAACCGCCGGGAAACCGATTCGGATTGGGCGAAGTATAGACCGGCGACCCAGAAGCGAGGCGGCGACTTTGGTCCTGCGAAGTCCGATTCGGTAGCAGTTTCTCGCGCGATTGTGGAGGAGTTGTGGACAGCCGAGGCGGCCGTCAACAGGCGGCGCTGGGCTAGTCGCCGATGAAGCTCAGCACCACCCGGCGGCTCGCGTTGTCTGTATTCGGGTCGAGCAGTGCGATCGACTGCCAGGTCCCCAGGTGCAGTTCACCGTTGACTACGGGCACCACGACGGATGGCGCTATGAGCAACGGTAGGACGTGGTCCGCGCCGTGGCCGCGCGAGCCGTGCGCGTGACGCCAGCGATCGTCGCGCGGCAGGATCGTGTCAAGGGTCGCCAGCAGGTCCACATCGGAGCCAGCGCCGAGCTCCATGATCACGACGCCAGCTGTGGCGTGCGGCACGAAGACATTGAGCAAGCCATCGCCCTCGCCGGCCACGAATTTGGCTCACTCGGCGGTGATATCGAACAGCCCGCGGCGCGATCCGGTTTGGACAGTCAGTTCCGTACGCCTCATGTCGGGCGGTTAAAGCGTCTGGTTGGACTTGACATAACGCCTCGCACCCGTGCGTTATGTCACGAGGCGGGAACGTTTCGTAGGCCGTGACGAGTGTCCCGAGGCATCGTCAAGCGTGAGCACTCGGCGATCGGGATCCGATTCTGTCCGAAGTTTGGTATCAAGCTCGTTTAGTGCTCGTTGGCTGAGCATAAGACCGGCTTGCCTGCCTGCTCTCGGCCATGACAGCCTACGGAAAGAGGCCGCGCGCCCACTCCCGCATTCGATTCAGAATCCCCGGCGTGGGTCCCGATTCGTAGCGAGAGGCCTCGTACCCCTGGACCGAGCGGGCCCCCCACATCAGGAGGCCGAGCGAGGTACTGAACTCGGGCGTGAGCAGGTGGTCGGTCAGTCCCGCTACGCCCGACGGACCGGCGACTCGAACCGGCGCCTGGAGTACTTCCCGCCCCAGTCGGGCGGCACCTGCCAACTGCGAAGCGCCACCGGTCATGACGACGCCCGCCGGCAACATCCCGGCGTAACCAGAGCGTTCGATCTCGGCACCGATCTTCTCGAACACCTCGCGCATGCGCGCCTCGATGATCTCGGCCAGCTCGTGGCGCGAGGCGGTCCATGAGTCGCCCTCGCCGATACCCTGGATGTCGACCTGCTCGTCCTTCTTGACCGACGAGGGGTCCGCGGTGCCGTGGCGGATCTTCAGGTCCTCCGCCGCGGTCAGGCTTGTCTTGAGTCCGATCGCGATGTCATTCGTGACGTTGTTGCCGCCCAGTGGCAGGACCGCGGTGTGAAACGGCGACCCGTCCATGAACAGGGCGAGGTCGATCGTGCCCGCACCGAAGTCGGCGACCGCGACGCCCAGCTCGCGCTCGGTTTCTGTCAGCACCGCGTCCCCTGATGCCAGCGACGCTGCCACGAGCTCGTCGATGCGGATGTCCGCGCGCTGGACGCACTTCGTCAGGTTCTGCACGGCCGTCGCGCTGGCATGAACGATGTGGGTCTCGACCTCGAGCCGGATGGCGCTCATGCCGAGCGGATCCTTGACGCCCTCCTGACCGTCGACCACGAAGCCGCGCGGCAGCACATGCAGCACCTCGCGATTCGACGGGATGGTCACCGCCCGAGCCACCTCGGTGGCGCGCTCCACGTCCTCGCGAGTCACTTCGCGCCGTGCGCCGCTCACTGCAACGGCGCCGCGCGAGTTCTGGCTCTCCACGTGGTTCCCGCCGACGGCGACGATCGCCGATTCGATCCGGTAGCCGGACAGCCGCTCCGCGGCCTCGCGCGCAGCGCGGATGGACCCGACCGTCTGGTCGATGTTGATGACGACGCCCTTCTTCAGCCCGGACGATGCAAGCGAGCCCTTGCCGATGACAGTCACGCCCGTTTCACGCGTGACTTCGCCGATGAGCGCGACGACCTTGCTCGTCCCTACGTCGAGGGCGACGAGTACCGCTTCCCGTTCCACTGCCTAAGACTTTCCTCCGCCGAGGCGCCTGCTGGCGCCGGCTGCGCGCAAAGCGCCCGCGTCCCGCCGTTCCGGCGGGCTGCGGTCGTTGCTTGCGGTCATTCTCGCCTAAGTGGACGGCTGGGGAGACGCCGACTCGGACGGCGACTCAGAGGACGACTCGGACGGGGTCGGGCGGGGCAGGTACGTGCCGCAGCGCTCGTCCAGTGGAGCGAGGTAGATCACGGCCAGGTCGTCCTCGCCGGCCAACAACGCCGCGCGCAGGCACTGCACCTGGCGGTCGATGATGTCGACCGGTCGCAGGTTGGGCGTGTAGTGGCCGAAGATCGCTCGCCAGCCGTCGGGCTCGGCAGTCAGCACATAGCCATCGGCGTCGTCGGCTGACACCGCCAGGGCGCCAAAGCGGGTGCCGATCATGGCCGGCGTTATCGCGGCCAGACGCAGGTCGGCATCAAGGGAGACCTCGTCCAGGCGGCCGCCGATGTCGGCGTCGGGCGCGAAATCCTCGCGCAGGTCGGTGACCACGGGCAGCCCCAGTCCCGTGGCATCGGTCACCGGCAGCTCGTCGAGGATGTAGCCGTCCACGTCAACGACGAAAGCGCCGCGCAGGGTGGCCAGGACGAACGTCGGAGTGCGCTCGATGACGCTGATCACGAGCCGATCGGGCAGCGTCACGAAAACGTCGGCGCCGGCAACGGCCGGAAGCGAGGCCAGCGCCCGCTCCATGCGGCCCGTGTCGATGCGAAACACGTTAGGGGTGGCATTTGCCGGCAATGCGATGGCCTCGCGGATGGCCTCGGACGGCGTGTAGACCAGGCTGGTGACTTCGACGCGGCCCGGGTCGAGGTCGAACTGGTGGCTGGTCACCAGCCAGCCGAACAGCGCCGCGGTGGAGACGGCCGCGAGTGCACCCAGGACACGCCAGCGGTTGAGCAGTGAGGGGACGACTCGGTCACGCGACGTAACTCGGCGGCTGCGCCCGCCCGCGATCGGCTGGCGTGTCGGCAGCCGCACCTAGGGCAGGTCGGCGCGGGTCAGCGTTCGTGCCGGGCGGTCGGCCGCGCGAGCGAGCGCCAGCTCAACAATCTTCTCGGAGATGGCTCCGAAGTCGTAGCCGCCGGTCGCGCACAGAACAGGGAAAAGGCTTATCGGCGTGAAGCCCGGGATCGTGTTGATCTCGTTCAGGTACAGCGTGCCCTCCTTGTCCACGAGGAAGTCGACCCGCGCAAATCCTTCGGCACCGATGGCCAGATAGGCGCCGCGCGCGATGTCGTGGATCTGGGACCGCAACGCGGGGTCAACGTCGGGCCGATCAGTCGTGCGCGAGACGCCGTCGCTGTACTTTGCCGTGTAGTCGTAGAACTCGTGGCCGGGAAAGATCTCTCCGGGGCCATAACTCTCCAGGTCAAGCTCCGAGTTGCCGAGGACGCTCATCTCGAGCTCGCGCGCGCGGTCGAGATAGGCCTCGACCAGAACGGAGTCGCCGTAGCTCAGGGCCTCCACGACGGCGCCACCGGCGTATTCGGGGTCGCCTGGCTTGTGAACGATCGAGATCCCCACGGACGAGCCAAGCCGCGTGGGCTTGACCACGACGCGCGGGTCCGGCAACGAGCTCGCGAACTCCGCGATGCGCCGTTGTGCGCCAGCCGGATCCTGTTTCCACTCCGCCGCCGAGAGCTCTATCCAGGGCACGACCGGCATGCCCAGAGCGCGCGTTATCCGTTTGAAAAGCGCCTTGTCCATGCCGATTGCGGAGGCCGCTACGCGTGCGCCGGTGTAGACGAGGTCAGCCGACTCGCACAACGCCTGGACCGTTCCATCTTCTCCGAACGGCCCATGCAGGGCGATGAAAACGATTGGGGTCGGTTGCTGCGCCCGGATCTGGTGGAGCGCACGGCCGGACGGCAGCGGCCCTTCGGCGCCCAGTGCCGCCGGATCGTCGTAGGCGGTAGGCGGAAGCTGACGGTCCAGCGCCGAGTCGGGCAGGCGCCACCACCGTCCGTCTAGACCGATCAGCCAGCCCTCCACTTGGTGGCCGCGCTCCAGGAGCGCCGCCGCGATGGCGCGGCCAGAAACCAGCGAGACGTCGTGCTCGGCCGATGGGCCGCCGATGAGGACCGCGACGGAAGTCGGGCTCACGCCTCCGATTCCCAGCCCGACCAATCTCCAGCGAACATGATCTCGAAGACGAGCTCGAAACCCGTTTCGCGACGGACACGCTCCCGGACCAGCTCGCCCAGACGGCGCACGTCGGAGGCCGTCCCGTTCTGATCGTTGACGATGAAGTTGGCGTGCTTCTCGCTCACGACCGCGCCGCCGATCCGAGTCCCTTTGAGGCCCAGACCGTCGATCAACGCCCCGGCCGACTGGCTTTCCGACGGATTGCGGAAGACGCTCCCGGCGGATGGCATGCCAAGGGGTTGATGCGCCTGGCGCCACTTCCGGATCTCGTCAAGGCGGCGACCGATCTCGTCAGAGTCGGCGGGAGTCAGATCGAAGGAAGCCCAAGCGACGACGTCCGGTGAGTTGGGAGGGGCGTGCTTGAGCACGCTGTCGCGGTAGGCTAGGCCAAGCCCGTCCGCATCGAGCGTCGCCTCAGTTCCGTCTCCGCGTAGAACGGATGCCTCCGCTAGGACCGTGCGTATGTCGGACTCGTGGGCCCCTGCATTGGCCCACACCGCGCCACCGACGGAGCCAGGGATGGCCAGCCCGAATTCGAGCCCGGACAGACCCTCCGCGCGGCAGATGGTCGCCGCCCGCGCCATCGGCAAGCCTGAGTCGGCTGTCAATCGCGCGCCCTCGAAGCGCACCTGCTGGGCGCGGTTGTGGATGACCAGGCCGCGCACGCCGGCATCGCTGATCACGAGGTCCGAGCCGCGGCCGAGGATGAAATGAGGCAGCCCGCGCGAGCGTGCGAAACGGACGATCGCGCGCAGCTCGAACAGGTTGTGAATCTCGGCGAACAGGTCGGCGGGGCCGCCGACGCGCATGGTAGTGAATCGGCTGAGTGGTTCGTGACGGGAGGTCTTGACGCCGATGCGGCGCTGGATATCCGTCCCGAGGCGTGTCAGGTCCTCTTCGCTCAGCCGCCCACTCGACCCCTCTGCCAGTGTCAGCGCCTCCGTCAAGACTTCTCCTCCGCCCGCGACATTCGTTCTATGGCTGTCGGGCTCGGCAACGCGGTCCGCTCGGCGAGTGCGAGGACCAGCTCCGCGACCGCGGCGGCCGCGCCCGGCCGGCCGAATCCTCGAGCCGCTGCGCACATCGCGTCGAGCGCTGCGCGGTCCTCGAGCAGCCGCGCGGCTTCGATCAGTGCCGCGGCGTCGAACTCATCGTCGGGCACGATGCGCACGGCCCCTGCCTCCGCGAGCGCACGAGCGTTCGCCATCTGGTGCGCGGACGCATGTGGGTAGGGAACGACGACCATCGGCAAGCCCAGCGCACTGGCCTCCGCCAGTGTTGACGAACCGGCGCGGCCGACGAGCAGATCCGCGGCGATCAGCGCGTCTGTCATCTCCGAGCGCAGGAACGCGTACGGCCGGTACCGCGGGCGCTGCTCGGCGGGCAGCTTCTCGCGCCGCTTGAGTGCGTCGGCATAGCCCGCTTCACCGGTCATGTGAAGCACGTGAACCTTGCTCACGAGCTGGGTGAGTGACTCGGCCACCGCACGGTTCAGCCGCCGGACTGCCTGGGAGCCGCCAAACACGAAGAGCACCGGCACATCGGGGACGATCCCGAGTGCCGCCCGCGCCTGCGCGCGATCGCGGCCCGCAAACGAGCGGATCGGTGTCCCCGTCACGTAGCACGGCCCGGGCAAAGCATCGCAAGTCTCGGCAAAGCTCACGGCGAGGGCGCGGGCAAGCCGCGCGGTCGCGCGCACGCTCCGCCCGGGCACCAGGTTGCCCTCCCACATGAGGCTCGGCACGCGCAGGCTGGCCGCGGCCGTGACCACGGGGATCGCGACATAGCCGCCGGTCGTGAAGATCACGTTCGGCCGCCAGCGCGCAAGGAAGGCCGCAACCTGGGGCACGGATGCCGTGAGTCGGAGCGGGTCAAGGACGATGTGCGGGGAGACGTCGACCGTGCGCAGGGAGCGCAATAGCAGGCTGTCGTACTGGAAACCTTCGGCTGGAACGATGGTCGATTCGAGGCCGCGCCGCCCACCCAGCCAGCGGAACTCGGCGTCAGGCACCCGCTCGCGCAGGGACCGCGCGACGGCCAGCGCCGGGTACACGTGCCCGCCGGTTCCACCGGCGGCGATCAGGATCCGCATCGTTCCAGGTTCCTCGGGCAACGGTCTCGCGTGAGATCGAAAGCAGGATACCGACGGCGGCGAACGAGACGAGAAGCGACGACCCGCCGGCGGAGACGAACGGCAACGTGATACCGGTTATCGGCAGCAGCACCACGACCACGCCGATGTTGATGAACGCCTGGAGCGTCAGCCAGGCCGTGATGCCGGTCGCCAAAAGCGCCCCGAATGTATCGGGAGCACCGAGCGCCACGCGAACGCCCCGGTACGCGAACAGCAGATAGAAACCGATGACCGCTAGCCCACCGACGAGCCCGAGCTCCTGCGCCACCACAGCGAACACGAAGTCGTTCTGTGCTGCCGGCAGGTGCAACGCTCCTGGCTGGCGGCTCTCGCCCAGGCCGATCCCGAGCACTCCCCCTGTCCCAAGCGCGAGCAGTCCCTGGACGGTATGGAAGCCGATCCCCTGCGGGTCTGCCCACGGGTCCAGGAATGCCTGGACACGCTGCATCTGGTAGGTGCTGTTCGTGACGGCATATGCCACTGCCGCGGCCCCGAGCGGGGTGATCAGGGCGAGCTGCCACAGGCTGCCCCCGGCGACGAAGAACATCGTGAAGGCGGACAGTGTCAGCACGCCCATGGTGCCCAGATCCGGCTCGAGCAGGACGAGGAGCAGCAATGGCCCGGTGATCAATAGGAATGGCACGAGGCCGTCGAACAGCGAGCTGGCGCGCGATCCCTTGCGCGTCAGCCAGTGGGCCAGGTAAATGACCAGGGCCAGCTTGGCGAACTCGGCAGGATGCATCGCGGGCAGCGGGCCTACCTGGAGCCAGCGGGAGGAGCCACCGACTTCGATCGGCCGCAGCGGACCCATCGGCGGCAGCAGCACGACGACGAGGAGCACCATCGCGCACACGAAGGCCGGGATCGACACGAGACGCAGGTATCGATAGTCCAGGCGCATGAAGACGACCATGACCACCGCACCGAGCACCGCCCAGAACGCCTGCGGCCCGACGACCGCAAACGGGTCGTCGCGTTGGAGCAGAGAGCTGACGCCGGAGCTCGAGTAGACCATCAGGATCCCGATCGACGCCAGGGCGACGATGCTGACCAGTAGGAGGTAATCAGGCTCGTGGCGCTCGCGCTGTATGCCTCGGAGCGTCTTCACGGCGGCCGAACCCGCTTTCCTCGTCGCAGTCATGTGCCACGCTCCGCGGCGATCCGCGCGACGGCGTCCTTGAAGGCCTGGCCACGAGCGGCGTAGTCGGCAAACATGTCGAAGCTCGTTGCGGCAGGGCTGAGCAGCACCGTCGCCATCCCGTTGGCCGGGCGCAATTCGCGGGCGATCGCGAACGCCCGTCTCACGGCCGCGTCGAGATCCGATACGCGTTCGGCCCGCGCGAGCCCGGCGCTCGAGAACAGCGTGGCCATCTCATCGGCCGTCTCGCCCATCAGTACGGCTGCCGCGGCGCGATCTGCCACGACAACGGCCAGCTCGTCGAGCGGCACGTTCTTGGTGCGCCCACCCGCGATCAGCACGATGGGCGGAGCGAAGCTGCGCAGCGCTGCCATGACGGCATCCGGCTGAGTGCCCTGCGAGTCGTTGACGAAGGTGACGCCGTCGATCGTGGCCACGCCTTCGAGGCGGTGCTCGACGCCGGTGAACCCACCGACAGCATTCCGGATGGCGTCCGGCGCGATGCCGAAGATCAGGCCCACGGTCACCGCCGCAAGGACGTTGCTGGTGTTGTGCGCTCCGGGGACGAGCACCTCGCCGAGGGGCATGACTCGGCCGCCTCCACCGGTTGCGGCGGCGCCTGCGCCAACGGAGTGCAGTCGCTCAACGTTGTCGGCGACGATCCAACCGTCGCGGACACCCACGCCACCCGCCGGCGGCTCGGCGCGGTCGTAGAAGACGGCAGAGGCCGCGCTTGTCGCCGCGAACGCGGAGCTGACCGGATCCTCCGAGTTCAGGACCAGCCGGCCGTCGGCAGGAGTGAGCTCCGCCAGTCGTCGCTTGGCTGCGCGGTACGCCTCGAGTGTCCCGTGGCGGTCCAGATGGTCGCTCGTCACGTGCGTGTAAACGGCCACGTCAGTGCCGCGCGAGATCGTCGGCAGCTGGAGCTCCGAAAGCTCGACCACGACCAGATGCGCCGGCGTGAGTTCGGGGAGGCGCTCTACGAGTGGGACGCCGATGTTCCCGCCCAGGATCACCGGCGCGGCGCCTCGTCCGAGCACTGCCGCGATGAGCGTGCTGGTGGTCGTTTTGCCCTTGGTGCCCGTCACACCCACGGTCGTGGCGGGGCACAGCCGCAGGAACAGGTCGACCTCGCTAACGACCGGGACGCGGCCAGCGGCTTCGAGCTCGGCCAGCGCTGCCCGCATGCGCGGCTCCGTCGTCGGATAGCGGCTATTGATCGAGGGCGACGTCGCGATCATCGCCTGTTCAGCGAGCGCGGCGGCGGGCTCGACGTCCGGCCCGACCAAGAGCCGGGCAGGCCTGCCCTCGAGCTGCTCGATCTGCGCAGTGAGCTCGGAGCTCGGGCGGGCGTCATAGACGGTGACGAGCGCCCCGCGGTCGGCCAGGAACCGCGCCAGCGCGACTCCGCTGCGCGCCAGGCCGAGGACTGCCACCGGCTGGCCGTGGAACGAGTCGAGCGTCAGCCGGTCCAGATCGATCGCCGTGGGCGCTTCGGCCATCACGGTCACGGCGTCGGCACGTACGTCGAGAAGAAGAACGTCACGCCGAGAAGCGCGGCGAGCACGCCGACGATCCAGAAGCGCATCGTGATCTTCTCTTCGTCCCAGCCGGCGAGCTCGAAGTGGTGATGCAGCGGTGCCATGCGGAAGATGCGCCGACCAGTGAGCTTGAAGCTCGCGATCTGGAGGATGTCCGAGCCGACCTCCAGCACGAAGATGATGCCGATCAAGGGCAGCAGCAGGATCTGGCCGGTGATCAGGCCGATGACAGCCAGGGTTGCCCCCATCGCGAGCGCCCCCGAATCGCCCATGAACACCTGCGCCGGATGCACGTTGAACCAGAGGAAGCCAAGGAGGGCGCCGATCAACAACGCACACAGGATCGCCAGGTTCTGCTGGCCGGCCAGGAGAGCGATGATCAGGTAAGCCACGAAGGCGAAGATCAACGTGCCGCCGGCGAGGCCGTCGAGCCCATCGGTGAAATTGACGCCGTTGGTGGTGGCCACGATGGCAAAGCCCGCGAAGAGCACATACGCCCAGGGGGCTATCGCGATGTCCCCCACGAACGGCACCGTTACGGCGGTGATCGCATAAGTGCTCTGGATCTGGAACGCGATGGCACCGGCGACAACCACCTGCCAGAGCAGCTTCTGGCGGATGCGAATGCCCTCGCCGGTCGTCGAGTTGAGATAGTCGTCCGCGGCACCGAGGATGCCAACAACGACGAGCGTCAGGATTGGCGCGATCGTCTGCGGGCCGAGGAAGTCGCCACCGGCGATGAAGTGGAACAGGAGTGCCGAGCCGGTAACCACGGCGATCATGAGCACGCCGCCCATCGACGGGGTGCCCTCCTTGACCATGTGCGAGCCGGGGCCCTCGGTCCTGATGCGCTTGCCGAAACCGACGCGGCGCAATACCAGGATGAAAGGCGGCATGAGGATCACGACGAGCGCGAAGGCGAGCAGGATGGCCTGAACGAGCGGCGCGGCGACGTTCACCCGAACCGCTCCATCTGTTTGGCTAGGCGCTCTAGGACGGGCAGGAGCTCATCCATCCGCGCACCGCGTGAGCCCTTGAGTAGGACAACGTCGCCAGTCCGAAGGCCGGCCTCCTCGGGGACCTCCATGATGTCGTCCCGGCCTGCGAATGCAATCGCGGCGCGGCCGCGCCGCGCTCCGTACGCGTAATCGCCGTCGGGGACCACGAGCAGGTCGACGACTTGACCGGCGTGCTCGCCGACTCGACGATGTTCCGCCTCTGAAGCCCCGCCGAGCTCCAACATCTCTCCCAAGATTGCGACGTGGCGGCCGGGCAGGCTCGCCAGCAGGTCGAGCGCGGCGATCATCGAGTCGGGGCTGGCGTTGTAGCTGTCGTCGAGGACCTTGATCGGTCCCATGTCGATGAGCGTCGTGCGGTGTGGTGCGCTCCACACACGAGCCAAGCCGCGCGCGATCGTCTCCAGGTCCAGCCCGGCCACGATCCCGACCGCCGCCGCGGCCAAGGCGTTATGGACGCTGTGCCTGCCGAGCGCCGGTGTCGTCACTTCAACGGCATCGCCCGCGGCGCGCAGCTCGAACAGCATCCCGTCGAATCCGCGCGACGTGACATGTTCAGCCCTTACGTCGGCGCCGACGTCGAAGCCGTATGTGATCACGCGAACGTTCTCAGCAACATGGATTGCCATCCGTGCGACGCGCGGATCGTCGGCATTGAGGATCGCGCTGCCCCCAGACGGCAGGGCTTCAACCAGCTCGCGCTTTCCGCGTTCGATCTCGTCGATCGACCCGGCGCGAGAGAGATGCGTGGCGCGAACCGCAGTAACGACTCCGATCTTCGGCCGTGCCAGCGCCGCGAGGAGGGCAATGTCTGTTCGCTGGTACATGCCCATCTCGAGCACCGCGACGTCGTGCTCCGGTCCCAGGCGCAGAAGCGTGAGCGGCAGGCCGATCTCGTTGTTCTCGTTGGCCGTGTTGCGCAGGACGTTCCACCGCTCCGAAAGAACCTCGGCGACCTGCTCCTTGGTCGAAGTCTTGGCGAGCGACCCGGTGACACCCACAACCAGGGGCTCGAACCGGTTGCGCCATTCGGCAGCGGCCTGCTGGAGTGCTACGGTCGCATCGCCGACGGCGATGATCGATGGGCCGCCTGAGTCACGCAGGCGTGTCGCCTCCTCGTCGGGCACATCCGCCGTGACAACGAGCGCGGCCGCACCACGTTGTGCGGCATCAACCAGGAACCGGTGGCCGTCGGTGCGTTCGCCGGGAAGCGCAAAGAAGGCGTTGCCCGGCTCGACTCGGCGGGAGTCGACGGCGCCGCCTCGAATCGCACGTCTTCCCTCGCGCACGACTTTGCCGGAGACGGCTTGCGCCAGGGACGCTGCATCGAAGGCGACGCTCGTGGCGGTGTCACGGACCGGATCGGACAAGGGCTGGAATTCTCGCACGGGGTCGTTCACAGCTCGCCGGCGTCACTTGGCGCCGTCGTGGGCGGGTCTCCGAGCGGCGGGATCTCGAGTGCCGCGATCGTGTCGAGTGCCACGCGCCGGAAGAGCTCGTTCGAGGACATCTCAAGGGTCATGCCCCAGTTGCGCTTGACGTGCGGCTCGGTGTCGTGGATGCGGACGAGGATGACTGCCTCAGGGCGCTCGGCGCCCACGAATCCGACGAACGTGTGGTTGTACGTGTCTTCCATCCACGCTCCGGCGCGCTGGTCCCAGATCTGCGCGGTACCGGTCTTGCCGCCGACGACATAGCCCGGGATCAGAGTCTCGGCCGCGTAGTGCGGGCCCCCTTCGACGACGTGGACCATCAGGCTACGCAGCTGGTCGGACAACGCCGTTTCCATGACCTGCTGCATCTCGGGCATGGTCAGCTCTTCATCGCCCAGTGCGGCAATCAGATGCGGCACCGGCAGGCGGCCGCCGTTCACCATCGCGCTGAAGCTCGTCGCCAGCTGGAGTGGGGTCACGGCCACGCCCTGGCCGAAGGATCGGTTAACCAGGTCGATCTCCTGCCACGGGTCAAGCGACGGATCGGCCACGATGCCCGCGGACTCGTTGCCGAGCTCGATGCCCGTGGGTCGCCCGATGCCCAATCGCTGCCACATGTCATAGAGGACGGATGCACCCTCGTCGGTCGTTGCGCCGAGCGTCAGTGCCACGCGACCCACTCCGACGTTGCGCGACCGCGCAATGATGTCCTCGAACGGCACCACGCCGATGCTCCCAAGGTCGCCGTTGCGCACCTCGTTCGAGCCGATGCGCAGAACCTTGCCGTCCGCGACGGGTGTGTCGAGCGTCACCACGCCCTCCTCGAGCGCGGCCGCGGCCGTGATTATCTTCATGACTGAGCCAGGCTCGTACACCTGGCTCACAACGGGATCGGTGAATAGCTCAGGCGCCTTCTCGGCTGTTCGGGCGTACTCGTTCGCGTCGTAACCCGGCACAGATGCCCAGGCGAGGATCGCCCCCGTGTATGGGTCCATCACCACCCCAGTCACGCGCGGAGCCCGGTCCGCGACCCAGGCCGCATAAAGCTCCTTCTCGAGACGTAGCTGAAGGCTGGCGTCGATCGTCAGCCGCACCTGGCCGCCGATCTGGGGAAGCACCGGCGCGCCGGCACCAAGACCGGCGGTCGCAGCGTCGGCGCCGGCCAGCAGATCCTGGCCGTACTGCTCGATCCCGTAGCGGCCCTCGCCGTCGTCGGTGACGAAGCCGATGAGCTGGCTGGCCAATGTCGTGTCCGGTGAGCCGCCGCTATTTGGATAGAAGCGGAAGGGCTGTGGCTCGAGGTCGAGCGCCGCGAGCTGCCCACTGAGGAGACCCTCACGAATCCGGTCGCTCTGCTCAACCGTCAGCCGTCTTGAGACGATGGCGTACGGGACCTTGCTTTCGAACGTTCCGATCAGCTCGTCGAGCTGGCGTCCGTCCAATCCGAGGATGTCGCCCAGACGGCGTGCCACACGGGGTCGCTCCTCATCGTTCAGCAGGTCGGGGTACGCAGCCAACCGATCGCGATAGGCGGTGGTGGCCAGCACCGTGCCGTTGCTATCGACGATCTCGCCTCGCCTGGCCTGGGTATCGCCCGGCCTGGCGAGCTGTTCGCTGGCTCGCGCTCGGAGGTCGTCGCCCTGGCCGATCTGCCAATAGACGAGGCGAAGCCCCAGCGCACCGGCGAAGAGACCCATCAGGCAAAGCAGGAATACCAGCCTGGCTCGGCTGTCTGTCCGACCGAGCATCGGTCAGCGGGCTGGCAATCGAATCCTGGTTTCGAGCTGATTCAGCCCGATCCGCTGAGCACGCTCGAGGACGGTTGCCTCCGTTCCCCAGCGCAGCACGCTCGTTTCGAGCGTCTGGACCTGGCGGGCCAGGTCGTCGCGTTCCGCGATCAGACCGTCGATCTCATAGTTCGTGGCCGCGAGCTGGATCGTCTGGGCCACATAGATCAGGCCGACCACCAGCGCGACGAGGACGACCGCGATGACGGCGCCGAATGGCTGGGAGCGACGGCGGGCACGAGCGGGACTGGAGATGCGACGCCTGTGGCTATTGGCCAGCGGGCGAGCCCCGGCGCGTTGCTGAACGCGAGGGTTGATGCCCAGGCCACCGGCGACCATTGGTCGCGCGCCCTGCAAGACCGTCACGGCGTGTTTGCTCCGAAGCCGTCGCCGGCGCGTGCCGATGGGTGCTCTTCGTCCTGCTCGATCAAGTGCCAACCCCCGGTGGCGTCCAGGCCAGGCCAATCGGCGCGTGCGATGTCCGTCGGCCGCCGCTCGCGGATCTCGTGCTGACGCCGCCCGTAGTTGCGCCGCCGAGACGAGCTGTGACGCCGGCTCACGCCGCGAGCCTCCTGGCCGCGCGCAGCAGGGCGCTGCGCGACCTGGGGTTGCGCTCGATCTCCTCGGCGGTCGGGCGCCGCGGCTGTGGACCAACCAGGGCGAGGCGCGGCGAACGACCGCAGACGCACACCGGAAGCTCCGGCGGACAGGTGCAGCCACGGCGCTCGGCAGCGATGAAACGCTTGACTATTCGGTCTTCAAGCGAGTGGTAGCTGATGACTGCAAGGCGGCCGCCCTCGCCCAGCACGTTGACGGCCGCCTCGAGTGCCTTGGGGAGTGTCTCGAGCTCGCGGTTGACCGCGATCCGTAGTGCCTGGAAAACGCGCGTCGCCGGATGGACGCGGCGGCGGCCGCGCAACGGGGCGGGCGCGGCTCTGGCCACGATGTCCGCGAGCTGTATGCCCGTTTCGATGGGCTCGTAGTCGCGCGCGGCGACGATCGCCCGTGCAATGCGACGGGCGCGCGGCTCCTCGCCATACTGCCTGAAAAGAGTCGTCAGTTGTTGTTCGTCCAGCTCCGCGATCAGGCTGCTGGCCGGCACTCCGCGGCTGGTGTCGAAGCGCATGTCGAGCGGCCCTTCCGCGCGGAAGCTGAAGGCGCGGTCGGCGTCGGCCAGCTGGTTCGAGCTGAGGCCAAGGTCGAACAGGACGCCGTCGGCGGGCACGAAACCCGTTTCTGCAGCCGCGTCGGCGAGGTTCTCGAAGTTCGTCTGGCGCAGGGTGACCCGCTCGCCAAATCGCTCGAGTCGCTTCGCGGACGTGGCGATGGCCGCCCGATCAGCATCAAGGCCGAGCAGGCGGCCATCAGGGTTACTGGCCTCCAGGACTCGCACGGAGTGCCCTCCGCCACCGACGGTTGCATCTATCTGGAAGCTGCCCGGAGCGGGTGCAAGAGACTCCAAAACCTCTTCCACCATCACGGGTAGGTGCCCTTCCTTCATTTCCACTGCCGTCGGTAACGGTCCTTGCGTGCCCTGGAGGCTCATTTGGTGCGCTAGATGCCCAGGTCGGTGATTCGCGCAGCGAGCGCATCGGCCGAGTTCATCTCGGCGCTGTAGGCAGCCCATTTGCCGGGCTCCCACAGCTCGATGTGATCGCGCGAGCCAACCACCATCGCTTCGCTCGTCAGGCTTGCGAAATCGCGCAGGGCCGTGGGGAGGACCAAGCGGCCCTGCGCGTCGAGGAGGAACTCGAACGCCCCCGAGAAGACGAAACGCGAAAAGACACGGGCTCCAGCGTCGGAGACGGGCAGCTCGGCCACACGGTTGGCGAACCTGTCCCACTCCGCTCGCGGGAAGATTGCGAGGCAGGAGTCGATCCAGCGGCTAACGAATGCTCCCGCCGCGAGCTCGGCCCGAAATCGCGCAGGGACGGCCACCCGCCCCTTGGCGTCGATCGCATGGCGGTACTCGCCGGTGAACACACCTCTACCTCTGGTTCGCCCACTGCCCCGACTAACAGACGGCGGTCGCGTTCACCACCGGAGGCTGTGTTTGCCACCCGGTCGCGAGACCCTTCCACCCTCTCTCCCCACTTTGATCCACTTTGGACCACTTCGGCGCATCATAGAGGTAGATTCAGGGCCGTCAAGCCCCAATTCGCACGACGCTCCCCACCGAGACGCGGTGGGCGCGGGAGATTCGTGCTTGAGCCGATACCACCGAACGGCGATTCGGCATGGTTGTATCGGCACGAACACCGGCCCGGCGCGAATCGGCCCGGAAGTGCCGGCTCGGATACCAACGCGCGGCCGTGGAGGCCTGCGTCGGTCAGATCTCGTCGAGTGGTATCCGCCCGGACACACCGCGCCGTATAGATGCGCGTGGCGCATCTCCCGGCGGCCTAGGTCAGCGCGGCGAACACCCACAAGCCGAGCACGACACCCAGCACAACCGCGACAACGGTTAACACCGCTACCCAGCGTGGAGGGCGATTCGATGGCTCCCCGAACGTGCTCACGTGGCCCGACCCTCCGCCAGCAGAGCGCGCTTGGCCTGCTCGAACTCGGACGAGGTCAGGTCGCCTGACTGACGTAGCGCAGCCAGACGGTCGAGCCTGGACACCAGGTCAGCCGAGGGCTCGTCTTGCCCCTCCGCCGCCTTCTGGCCCAACAACTCCGACATGACGGTCGCCATCGCGGCCCTCTCGGCATCCATAACAGGCGACGGTCGCGGCCGAGGGGCCAGTCCGGTTGACAGTCGCGCCCTGGCGTCGCCAACGCGTCCGGAATTCGACAGGGGCAGCAGCGCAATCAGCGGCACGCCGCCCATCAGCACGAACAGCACACCCGGGATCAACCAGCCCCACACGATGCCCTCACCCGGCGGTGGATTGAGCGCGTACTCGACGAAGTTCCAGCCGAGACTCAGGAAAAGTGCGGGCCACGCAAGCAGCACCAGCGCTCCGTACGGTTCGCCGACGATCGAGCCCTTCCAGGCCATCAACCCACCGAACCCGAACAGCCCGAAAATCCCGCCAATCAGCACCAGCGGCACGCCTTCTGGGCAATGGGTCTCGATGACGTATGGACCGCCCTCGGCACAGAACCCGCCGACGTCCATGACGGCTCGCATCGCAAGGAACACCAGGGTGAGACACATCGCCAGGCCGGCCACTCCGACGGCGTAAAGGGCGAGATCTGACAGGCCGAAACGCGGGGCGCCCGCCGAACACGTAGCTCATTGCCGGCGATGGTAGCGACGCATGCGAACGCCACGAGTGGGTCGTCCGCCGTAGTACTGCTGGTTGCCTTGTCGCAACACAGGGCTGCCTCTACGGTCCCGCAATGTCGATCATGCAGCGGCCGTTTGTCTCCACGCCTCCGCGCGCGCCCGAAGCTGCGGCGACGCCACTCCGCCGATGCACATTCCGCAAGGTCACCTCGATCGCCCGCCCACGCGAGCTGCCGATGTACGAGGTCGCGTGCACGTTCCCGGACAGGCGCAGGGCCATACCGTTGGGTGACGTGGAGTCAGCACGGCCGATCTGCGACTCGTGCACTTACCAGGGGATCTTCCGCCCCGACTCCGACTGAGCGGCGACTCTCCCAGACAAGCGCAGGCAGACCAAAGCCAGCGAGACGGTCTGTAAGCCGAGTTCTGTCCCGCACCTTGCAGCGCGGGGACGGTCATCCATCTACGACGGCGGTTGCCCGACGTCTCTAGCGGCCGACCCGAGAGCGAAGCGACGCACTCCCGCCGGACTAAAAGTCCGACTGCTCTCCTATTTGGCCTTGCTCCGGGTAGAGTTTGCCCGTTTCACCCAGCCCAACCGGTTGCCCGGTCTGCCGGCTCGTCTCTGTGGCACTGGTCCTCGCCTCTCGGCGGACGGGAGTTACCCGCTACCCTGCGTCGCGGAGCTCGGACTTTCCTCGTATCGGTAACGGGTTTCCCCGACGGGATACGCGACCATCCGACCATCTCGCTGGCTCCCTAATTCTAACTTCCGGATCCCAGCCTGACCAGCCCCTTTTCGAACATTTGTTCAACAAGCCGCGAGTATGCTGCGTCGCAATGAGGACCGCCCGCCTGACACTGTGGCTCGCCACGGCGGCAATCGCCACGGCATGCATGACCGTCGTGCGGCCTCAGGAGCCCGTGTTCGCGGCTCCCGTCGCAACCCCGGTCACCGCCACGCTCCCGGCAGACGATTCCGCCGACCCGTCGCTAGGCCCACTCTGTCTGTCGGGCCAGGTATCGGTCGGACTTGTCTCGGCCGTAGCGAGGCCCGTTGGCGGTCAGATCGACCTGCTGTTCACCAACCGCTCGGACGTTGCGTGTCTCCTGGCAAGTGACCTTCCCGTGGCCCTCATCGATGCGAACGGCACTTTCCTGCTCGACTCTGGTCGACCGCCCGAGATCTTCGGAGGCACCCTCATTGAGCCGGGTGGGACGAGCGGACGCACTGTTTTCTGGGACAACTGGTGCCGTGCCATGCCTCCTCCATTCACGCTGGTCGTCGGTCACGGACACACCGTTTTCGGCCGCGTCCCGATCGCCGCGGATGCTGTCGCCCCTTGCGTCGACGCGAACGAGCCTCCGCGTCTTCAGCACGCCCTCTAGGGATCGGGCGTTGATCTACCCCGCGAGTTCGGCGGTGCGCGCCGCGGCGGGGTCGTCCAGCGCCAGATTGGCGAGGGCGTCGGCGGCCACGTTTGATTTGCGGCGTTCATGCCGAACCGACCAACGCTCGAAACCAGAGAGAAGCGCCTTGACCTGAGCGAAGAGCGGCTTGATGCCGGGGTGCTTCACCTTCCAGCGGCCCGAGAGCTGTTCGACGATGAGCAGCGAATCGAGGATCAGTTCGACCTCGACGGCGCCGAGCGCGCGGGCCTTCTCCAGCGCAAGGATCACCGCCGTGTACTCGGCGTAGTTGTTGGTCTGGATGCCCAGTGGCCGGGAGACGACCGCCAGCGGCGGGGCATCGGGCCGATACGCGTCGGGGATCGAGGCATCGATGATCACAGCGCCAGCCGACGCCGGGCCGGGATTGCCACGCGCTGCACCATCTGCGCGTATGACGACGCGCTCGATCAGGCCGGCCTATCCACGATCGCGCTCGACACCTCGAGGATCGCCTGGGTGATGTTGATGCCGCGCGGGCAGGCGTCGACGCAGTTGAAGATCGTGCGGCAACGCCAGACACCGTCCTCATCGGCCAGGATCTCCAACCGTTCGTGTGCCGCGTCGTCGCGCGAATCGAAGATGAAGCGATGAGCGTTGACGATCGCGGCCGGCCCGACGTATGACGGCTGTGCCCAGAACGACGGGCACGAGGACGTGCAGGCCGCGCACAGGATGCACTTGGTCGTGTCGTCGTAGCGCTCGCGGTCCTCGGCGGACTGGAGTCGTTCGCGCTGCGGCGGCGCGTCGTTGGTGACCAGGAACGGCATCACGCTGCGGTACTTCGCGAAGAAGTCGTCCATGTCGACGACCAGATCCTTGATGACGGGCATGCCCGGCAGCGGCGCGACGGAGATCTTGCGGCCGAGCTGATCGACGCGGATCTTGCACGCCAGGCGGTTTCGGCCGTTGATCATCATGGCGTCAGAGCCACACACGCCGTGAGCGCACGACCGGCGGAACGTCAGGCTGCCGTCAACCTCCCACTTGACGCGGTGGAGCAGGTCGAGCACGCGGTCCATCGGCTCGGACTCGACCGAGTAGCGATCCCAGTGCGGCTTCTTGTCCCGCTCGGGGTCGTAGCGCAGGACGCGCAGGTCGACTTGCATCGGTATCAGTATGTCCGCGGCTTCGGTTCGAAGCGCGTGATGGTCACCGGCTTGTAGCGGATGTCGGGACCGCCCTCGGCGCGGTAGGCCAGCGAATGGACCAGCCAGTCGGTGTCGTTGCGCTCCGGGAAATCCTCGCGGAAGTGCGCCCCGCGGCTCTCCTGGCGGGCCAGCGCCGCGGCCACGGTCGCCTCGGCACAATCGAGCAGGTAGCCCACCTCGCGCGCCTCGAGCAGGTCCGTGTTGAACACCCTGCCGCGGTCGTTGACGCGGACGTTCGCGAATCGACCCTGGAGATCGCGCAGCTCCAGCGTCAGCTGGGCGAGGCCTACCTGCGTCCGAAAGACTCCAGCGCGATCCATCATCTTCTCGGCCAGCTCGACGCGGATCTTGTGCGCGTTCTCGCCCCGCGGGCGCGTGCGCATCCGCTCCAGCTCGGCCTGGACCGGCTCATGGGCATCGGCCGGCAAGTCGGGCAGCTCTCCGCCGCCAGCCAGGTCTGCGGCGATCGAAAGGCCCGCGCGGCGTCCGAACACGAGGATGTCGACGAGCGAGTTCGTCCCCAGCCTGTTGGCGCCATGGACGCTCACGCAGGCACACTCCCCTGCCGCGTACAGGCCGGGCACAACCGTGTTCTTCTCGTCGCCGACGACACGTGCCTCGACGTTGGTCGGGATGCCACCCATCGCGTAGTGCGCAGTGGGTGTCACGGGGACCGGCTGGGTGATGGGCTCGACCCCCTGGTAGACGCGGGCGAACTCGGTGATGTCGGGCAGCTTGTTATCGATCACCTCGCGGCCGAGGTGGGTCAGGTCCAGGTGTACGAAGTCCTTGCCGTCGATCCCGCGACCCTCACGGATCTCGCTGTAGATCGCCCGGCTGATCACGTCGCGAGGTGCGAGCTCCATCAGCGTCGGCGCGTAGCGCTCCATGAACCGTTCGCCCTCGCCGTTGCGCAGATAGCCACCCTCACCGCGGGCTGCCTCGGACAGCAGGATGCCGATGCCGACGATCCCCGTGGGGTGGAACTGATAGAACTCCATGTCCTGTGCGGGCACGCCGCGTCGGTACGTAAGCGCGACTCCGTCACCGGTCAGCGCGAAAGCGTTGGACGTGATCTTGAACATCCGTCCGAAGCCGCCCGTTGCGAACATGACCGCGTTGGACCGAAAGACGTGCAATTCGCCGTCTGCGATGCGGTACGCCACTACCCCCCGCGTCTCACCTCCGGGACCCTCGTCGCGCAGCAGGTCGACGACGTGGTACTCGTCGAAGAACTCGACGCCGTGCTTGATGCACTGCTGGTACAGCGTCTGGAGGATCATGTGGCCGGTTCGGTCGGCCGCGAAGCACGCCCTCCGGACAGGAGCCTCGCCGAAGTTGCGCGTGTGCCCGCCGAAGCGGCGCTGGTCGATCTTGCCGTCGGGCGTTCGGTTGAACGGCAGGCCCATGTGCTCGAGCTCGATGACCGTCTCGATCGCCTCGCGGGTCAGGATGTCGGCCGCGTCCTGGTCGACCAGGTAGTCGCCACCCTTGACGGTGTCGTACATGTGCCACTCGGGGTTGTCTTCCTCGAGGTTCCCCAAGGCCGCGCAGATGCCCCCCTGGGCAGCGCCCGTGTGGGAACGGGTCGGGTACAGCTTCGTCAGGACGGCGGTCTTGACGTTGTTGCGCGCCAGCTCGAGTGCCGCCCAGAGGCCCGCGCCGCCGGCACCGACGATGACGGCCGGGTAGTCGTGAACGGTCGGCTTGGGCGTCACCTGAGCGACGCCACTACGCCCCGCGCATGGGCAGCGTGAGGATGACCTGCGTCCCGATGACGAACAACAGCAGCGCGAGCGTGTAGAGCATGATCAACGTGAACTCGCGCAGTCGCGGGCGTCGGACGTAGTCCATGACCACTGTTCGCATCCCGATGAAGCCATGGAACAGGACGGTCATCAGCAGCAACCAGTCGAAGCCGCGCCAGAAGATCTGGTTCCAGCGTTCGGCGGCGATGAAGTCCGCGGTCTGCACGGCCGGGTCCCAGATGAAGTGCAGGATGCTGAAGTGGGCCAGTGCCAGGACGAAGAGGGCCACGCCCGTGACGCGCATGAGGTACCAGGCGAAGAGCTCGCGGCGCGAGCCGGTGGGTCGCATCCGGGCGCGGCTGATCCGCGAAACCTCGACGGCCGGCGGCTGAGTTGGCGTTACTTCGCGGGTCACGAGATCAACCCAAGCTGCTGAAGCAACGGCACCCAGACCGGGCGCAGGATGACCAATGCCCCGGGCACGCCGAGGACGATGAAGATCACCCAGCATGCCCACCACAGGAATCGGTGGTGGACGGTCATGCGCGGCCAGAGGTCGATAATGATGATCCGCAGGCCGTTCAGCGCGTGGTACAGCAGCGCGGCTCCGAGCACGACCTCGAGTAGCCGGCCGGGGATGCTCGCGTAGAACGTGAGGATCTCGTCGTAGAGCTTCGGATTGCCGCCCACGAGATAGATGTCGATCACATGCAGCACGACGAAGGCGAAGATGCCGACGCCACTGATCCGGTGGAACGCCCACGCGACCATCCCCTCACGGCCGCGGTAACGGAAGAGCAGCGGGATCCGACTCACAAGCGCGCTACAGCTTCGGCTTCAACTACGGAGCGACGACGACGGCCGCTACGCGATCGGCCACCGCCGCCGCGAATGCTTTGGTGCCCGCCGTGCCACCGAGATCTGGCGGCAGCGTGCGGCCCTCGCCGATGACCTCGCGGACAGATCTCTCGACCCGCTCCGCTGCATCTGTCTCGCCCAGGTGGCGCAGCATCAGCGCCCCGGACAGGATCAGCGCCGTCGGGTTGGCCACGTCCTTGCCGGCGTACTTGGGCGCCGAGCCGTGGACCGGTTCGAAGACGGCGGCCGTCTCGCCGATGTTGGCCCCGGGCGCCACGCCCAGCCCCCCGACCAGCCCGGCAGCCAGGTCACTGACGATGTCGCCGTACAGGTTGGGTAGGACGAGGACGTCGTACAGCTCCGGCTTCTGGACGAGCTGCATGCACATATTGTCGACTATGCGGTCCTCGAATTCGATGCGGCCCTGGTACTCGGCCGCAATCGTTCGGCACGACTCCAGGAACAGGCCGTCCGTAAGCTTCATGATGTTCGCCTTGTGCACGGCGGTCACCTTGCGCCGGCGGTTGGCGACCGCGTACTCGAACGCAAACCGCGCGATCCGCTCGGACGCGGAGCGGGTGATGATCTTGATGCTCTCCGCCGCGTCCTTGCCGACGCGATGCTCGATCCCGGCGTAGAGGTCCTCGGTGTTCTCGCGCACGATGACCAGGTCAACATCTTCGTAGCGTGTCTCGATGCCCTTGATCGACTTCGCCGGCCGCAGATTGGCATAGAGGTCGAGCGCCTGCCGCAGGGTGACGTTGACGGAACGGAAGCCTTCGCCGATGGGCGTCGTGATGGGACCCTTCAGCGCGACGCGAGTCTCGCGGATCGAGTCGAGGACCGACTCAGGCAGCGGGGTGCCGTGTTCGGCGATCTGGGACTCCCCCGCTTCGACCCGCTTCCAGTCGAACGCAAGGCCGGTGGCGTCGAGGACGGTGACGGTGGCTTCGGTCAGTTCGGGCCCGATGCCATCGCCTGGGATGAGCGTGACGGTGTAGGTCAAGGATCTGCCTCCTCGCGCAGGTCACAGCGCCTGCGGTGCGGGAAGGACAGTGTACGCAAGCGAAGCCGGAGTCACCCCGAGAGGCAGGAACTACCGCCGAGCATTCAGGAGCGGCGGGCAAGCGACCGCGCGAGGACCGCTATGGCGGGAGTCGCGCCCATGTCGCGCGCAGCGGGCCGAAGGCCACGCGAAGAAAACGCCAGCCTGCGCGGGGCGCACTGGATTCGGCTCATTTGAACGGTTTCTCGTTCAGCGTGCCGTCGCAACGGCGTCGATTCCAACCAAATGAACGAAATCTCGAACACCTGAATGGAAATCGATCCTGAAACGGCCCTTATCGGCCTTCGGCACCGTCCGCGCGATCGAATTCTCGTACATTTGGGCGAAACCACTGATTCGGCGCTGGGGGCAGCGGCCGAAGGCCGGCCGGCCTGCGTGCACGTCTACAATCGGCCTCCCCAGCGCCCATTCCGCGCGACCCAATGACTCTCCAAGGAGGGCCTGTCCCCGCATGAAATTGCAGGAGTACCACGCCAAGCGCCTCCTGCTGGCCGAGAAACTGCCGGTCCCGGCCTACGACGTAGTCGAGACAGCCATTGAGGCACGCCGGGCCGCGGAGGCCTACTTCGCGGGCGGGGCCGAAAAGATCGTCGTCAAGGCCCAGGTCCTCGTCGGCGGCCGGGGCAAGGCGGGCGGAGTCAAGCTCGCCGGGACCCCAGACGAGGCCGAGCAGGTTGCCGCCGCCATCCTCGGTATGGACATCAAGGGCACGGTCGTGCGCCGCGTGCTAGTCGCGCCGGCAGCAGACATCCTGCGCGAGTACTACCTGGCGTGCGTCCTGGATCGTGGGAGCAGGCGTGTCCTGCTCATGGGTTCGGCGGAGGGCGGCGTCGAAATCGAGGAGGTCGCCGCACAGAATCCAGGCGCCATCAAGCAGATCCACGCCCACCCACACCTTGGCCTGCTGGACTACCAGGCGCGGACACTAGCTTTCGAGATGGGACTCGGCGGTCAGCATCTGCGCGACTTCGTGACCATCGCCCAGGGCATCTTCCGAACCATGATCGACAACGACGCGGACCTGGTCGAGATCAATCCACTCGCGGTGGTCCGCGACGGCCTCCCCGACGGGTCGACGAGCGAGTCGCTCCAGTGCCTCGACGCGAAGATCACGATCGATGATTCTGCCCTCTCGCGACACCCGGAACTGGAGCTGATGCGCGACGTCGCCGAAGAGGACCCGGTCGACGTCGCCGCGCGCGAAGAGGGCATCTCGTTCATCAGGCTCGACGGCTCGATCGGCTGCATGGTCAACGGCGCCGGGCTGGCGATGACCACGATGGACCTGATCAAGCGTGCCGGCGGCGAGCCAGCCAACTTCCTCGACATAGGCGGCGGCGCCAAGGCCGAGAAGGTTGAGGCCGCGATGCGCCTGATCCTGGCCGACTCGCACGTGCGCGCCATCCTGGTCAACATCTTCGGAGGGATCGCGCGCGGCGACGAGGTCGCCCACGGCCTGGTCCACGCCCGCACCCAGCAGGAGCGCCACGTGCCGATGGTCGTGCGCATAGTGGGCACGAACGCGGAAGAGGCCGCGCGAATCCTCGCCGAATCAGGCGACCCGGACCTCGAGACCGCCGCGACGCTGGACGAAGCCGTCGCGCGCGTCGTCGCCGTTGCCGCGCAAACGCCTGTGACCGCGTGAGCATCCTCGTCGGCAGCGACACCAGGCTGCTAGTCCAGGGCATCACCGGACGCGAAGGCGGCTTCCACGCACAGCAGATGCAGGATTACGGCACGAACATCGTCGCAGGCATGACCCCCGGCAAGGGCGGCCAGACGGCGCTAACCAAGCCCGTGACCGTCTTCGACACGTGCCGCGACGCTGTCAGAGAGACGGGCGCCAACACGACCGTCATCTACGTGCCTGCGGCCGGCGCCCCGGATGCGATCCTCGAAGCGCTCGATGCCGGCATCGCGACCATCTTCTGCATCACCGAGCACATTCCGGCCCTGGACATGCTCCGCGTTGTCGCGGCCGTCGATCTTGCCGGTGCGCGCCTCGTCGGCCCCAACTGCCCCGGAGCAACATCAGTTGGCCGGGCAAAGGTAGGCATCATCCCCGGGAGCATCCACAAGCCGGGCCGAGTCGGCGTGGTCAGCCGATCGGGCACGCTGACGTACGAGGTGGTCGAGGCCCTGACTGAAGCGGGGATCGGCCAGTCGACATGCGTCGGCATCGGCGGGGACCCGATCAACGGCTCGAACTTCGTCGACATCCTGAAGCTCTTCCGCGACGACCCCGAGACCGAGGCGGTGGTGCTGATCGGCGAGATAGGCGGCGACGCCGAGGAGCGTGCGGCGGACTGGATTGCAGAGCACATGTCGGGCGTGCCGATGGCTGCGTTCATCGCCGGCAGAACCGCGCCGCCGGGTCGACGGATGGGCCACGCGGGGGCGATCATCAGTGGCAACAGGGGGACGGCGCAGAGCAAGGTGGCGGCGCTGGAAGGGGCCGGCGTGCGCGTCGCCGAGGCGCCCAGCCAGATCCCGGAGATATTGCGAGCGGCCGGCGTACGGCCCGACTGAGGCCATTCAGCGGGGGCAAAGGAGGGTTCAGGTGGCATTCACAGGCTCGACGATGGGCAAGTACTCGCGCCTCTGGCTGATCATCACGGGAGTCATCCTGCTGGTCGTCGGCGAAGGGATGGCGGTCGCGCTCGGAAGCATCCCGTTCGCAGGCGGGGCGATGCTCATGACGGGCGGGATTCTCGCGGCCGTCGGCCTCCTGCTGATAGTCATCGGCCTGATCGTGGGACGCAGGGCTGCGGCGGTCGATCAGCTGTTGGCGACGGGCGTCGCCGGGACGGCCCAGATCATGGGCATGACCCAGACCGGCATGTATCTCAACGAGCAGCCGCAGATCGATCTGAACCTGCTGGTCACGGTGCCCGGCCGACCGCCCTACACGGCCAATCACAAGTCGTTCGTTCCCTTCATCCTGCTCGGACGGCTGACGTCCGGCCAGCCGCTGCCGGTGAAGGTGGATCCGGTCGACCCGCAAAAGATCGTTGTCGACTGGCAGAACGCAGGTTTCGCCAGCGCGCCGATGGGAATGCCGATGGCGGGCATGCAGCCGATGGGCCAGCCCGTGACGGGCATGCAGCCGATGGTCGACGCGGCGCCGATGCAGAGCGCGGGCGCGGGGTCGTCGTCGGGATCCGGCGTTGACGAGAGCCTCAACCAGGTCCAGGCCGCGCTCGCCGCCAGCGGAACTGCCGCCGCCGCACCTTTTGCTTCTGCCGGACAGGGCAACCTCTCGGTCGAGCAGCTGCGCGAGTACCTGCGAACCTCAGGGTTACAGGGCGAAGCGCGCATCGACAAGCTGACCGACACAGGCCAGATCGTCGGTGACGAGCGTCTGTACACGATGCAGGTCACGCTTGAGCTGCCCGGCAAAGAGCCCCAGCAGCTGGCCGAGTCGGCCGCCATGGTCCCGCTCCGGGCGATGCACAAGGTGCACGTCGGCTGGAAGGTGCCCGTCCGTGTCGCCGCCGACAACCCGAACCTGATGATGTTCGAGTGGGACAAGGTCTGAGGAGTTAGGCGGCCGGAACCGAGCTTCTCTCCGCCTCCCGGTCGGTTTCCACCGCCTCCAACGTCAGGTCGCCGCCAAAGCCACGGAGCATCCCGAGGAGCCCCTTCCCGCCCAGGCTCTCGAATATTTCGCGGGCGCGCTCGGCCTGCTTGCGGCCCTCGGGGTCTTCGTTTCCGAAGACCGCCAGCACGTCGATGGCGGTGACGGCCTCGTCCAGGGGAAGGTTCCGCTCGCGAAAGGCGCGCAGCACTTCGCGATACTCGGGCAGCGCCTCCGCCGTGCGTCCATCGAGCCCCAGGAGGCCGGCCCTCGCAGCACGCTGACCCAGGTCAAGGACTGGCCCATGCTGGCCGTTTGCTGTGAGCAGGTCCAGGGCTTCGCGCGCAGCCACCTTATCGTGTAGCCAGATGGCGCAGTGGGCCGCCATCAGGAGCGAGTCGGGCGCGTTCAGCGCCGAGTTGCGAGCGAGCGTCATATAGGTCTCGTAGGCCTGCTTGAATTCGCCGGCCACGAGCAACTGCCAGGACTCGGCGTCCAGCAGCGCGAGATGGCCAGGGTCGTCAGGCGGCAGTGCGCGGAACGTTTCCAGTCGTCCCCAAATTGCTTCGTCGGGCTCGCCAAGGAACACCTGGATGCTGTACGCAGAGCCCGCCGCCTGGCCCCAGTCAACTGGATCCAGGTTCCGCTCCATAACGCGATTGAGCTCCTCGAGCCCGGCTTCCCATTCGCCGGTGCGCATTGCCGCGGGCCCCACGGTCGCCGGACCAGGTGCGGCGGGAGTCCCGCATTCGCCGCAGAAGCGGGTGTTGTCCTTGAGGGGGCTGCCGCAGTTCGAGCACGCGGCTGCCAGCCGCGCTCCACAGTTCTCGCAGAACTTGGTGCCCGGATCGTTCGCGGTCCCGCAGGTGGCGCAGATCAAGGTCTCAACTCTAGACGACAGCGGCTCTCAGTCCGGTGGGTAGCCCAGCGCGAACCAGGCCGGACCGCCTGGCGCCTCGATCAGCTCGACCAGAACCCCATTGCAGCTGCGTGGGTGGATGAACGCAACGGGGCCTTCCGCGCCGCGTCTCGGTTTGGAGTCGATCAGCTCGACTCCCTCCCCGGCCATCCGTTCCAGCTCGGCTGCGATATCGGCGACCTCGAGGCATACGTGATGGAAGCCCTCGCCGCGCGACTCCAGGTATCGGGCGACTCCCGTCGACGGATCAGTCGGCATAACGAGCTCGATCTTCGATTCACCGACTTGCAGAAAGGCGATGGTCACGCCGTCCGACTCGAGCGGCAGGACGAGCTCGACCGGCATGTGGAGCCGGTCACGGTAGAAGGCGAGCGCCCCTTCGATGTCGCGCACGACGACGGCGACGTGATGAACTCGCCCAGGCCGGCTCAAGGAGAAACCGAACGGTTGTTCTGTTTCTCCCATCAGACCGTGATCAGCTCGCGATGCTCCCCGAACTTGGCCCGCAGCCGATCGCTGATCTCGCCCAGGGTGGCGTTGGCCTTCACTGCGTCGATGATCGGCGGCATCAGGTTGTCGGTTCCGTCGGCGGCGTCTGCGAGCCGGTCGAGTGCAGCTGCCCAGGCGCCGGCGTCGCGCTCGGCGCGCAGTCGCCGCACCCTGTCGACCTGGCCGCGTTCGGCGGACGGATCGATACGTTGCAGATCAGGCGTGTGGACCTCGTCGTCGCGGAAACGATTGACGCCGACCACGATGCGGTCCCCTTCCTCCACTTCGCGCTGGACGCGGTAGGCCGCCTCCTGGATCTGCCGCTGCTGGAAGCCAGCCTCGATCGCCGCCAGGGCCCCGCCCATCGCTTCGATCTGGTCCAGGTAGTCCTGGGCCGCATCCTCGAGGTCGTTCGTCAGCGACTCCACGAAGTAGCTGCCGGCTAGGGGGTCGGGCGTGTCGGCGACGCCGCTCTCGTGAGCGATGATCTGCTGCGTGCGCAGCGCCAGGCGGGCGGACGCTTCGCTGGGCAGGGCCAGCGCCTCGTCGCGCGCGTTGGTGTGCAGGCTCTGGGCGCCGCCTAGGACCGCGGCAAGCGCCTCGATCGTGGTACGGACGACGTTGTTATCGACCGACTGTGCGGTCAGGCTCGAGCCGGCCGTCTGTACGTGGAAGCGGCACATCAATGAGCGCGGCTCGCGTGCGCCAAATCGATCGCGCATGATCCGCGCCCACATCCGCCGCGCGGCGCGGAACTTGGCCACCTCTTCGAACAGCTCGCTCCACGCCGCGAAGAAGAACGACAGGCGGCCGGCGAACGCGTCCACGTCGAGCCCCCGCGAACGGGCTCCCTCGACGTATGCGATCCCGTTGGCGAGGGTGAATGCCAGTTCCTGGGCCGCCGTTGCTCCCGCTTCGCGCATGTGGTAGCCGCTGATCGAGATCGTGTTCCAGCGCGGCAGCTCGCGTGCGCAGAACTCGAAGATGTCGGTCACCAGGCGCATCGACGCCCCTGTCGGGTAGATGTACGTGCCGCGGGCGATGTACTCCTTGAGAATGTCGTTCTGGACCGTGCCGCCGAGCATCTCGCGCGGAATGCCGCGCGAATCGGCGACGGCGACGTAGAGCGCCAGCAGGATCGCCGCCGTCGAATTGATCGTCATCGAGGTCGTCATCTCGCCCAGCGGCAGATCGGCCAGCAGGACCTCCATGTCGTCGATCGAGCTGATCGGAACGCCGACGCGTCCCACCTCCCCCAATGCGGCAGGCGCGTCCGGGTCGTAGCCCATCTGGGTGGGCAGGTCGAACGCGGTCGACAGACCCGTCTGGCCCTGCTCCAGCAGGTACTTGAAGCGCCGATTGGTCTCGGCGGCCGTGCTGAAGCCGGCGTACTGGCGCATCGTCCATAGGCGGCCGCGATACATCGACGGCTGGACGCCGCGCGTAAACGGGTACTCGCCAGGGGTACCCAGCTCCGTCTTCGGGTCCCAGCCGGAGAGATCGTCGGCCGTGTACAGCTCGGCGACCTCAATGTCGCTGGTCGTGCGGAAATTACGCCGAGCCTGGTCGCTCATGCGATGCTCCTGTGTCGAGCTGCGGCAGCGCATGCCGCAAGACTGTATGACAGCGCCGCGACGAGGATCACACCGCAGCTCCGGGTTGGGCAAGCAGCGCGCGGGTGCGCGCGATTGACGGAATGATTCCCTTTCGCTGATAGACGGCGAGTGCCTCCTCCAGGACTGGCCGGGCTGCTTCCTCTTGTCCGAGCAGCAGGAGGACCTCCGCGCGGCTGAACAGATAGTCGCCCAGGAACGGTAGACCGTCGGTGCGGCGCGCCAGATCGATTGCCTCGCCGGAAAGCCGCAGGGCCTCTTCTGCCCGCCCGGTCCTGGCAAGGAGCTTCGCCTGAAGGGCGCGCCAGTCGGCCTGGCCCAACACATCCTCGGGCTGGATCGCCCGCTTTGCTCGTTCCAGCCACGCCTCGGATTCGTCGAACCGAGCCAGGCGGTATAGCACTGCCGCCAGGACCACCGCAACCCCAGCCAGGCCGCTGGACTCGCCCGCCTCTTCGAGCATCTGCGCCGAGGCGCGAAGGTCGGGCTCGACTCGCTCTGGCGAGCCGACAAGGAGCGCGATCCAACCATGCTCCTGGGAGGCATACGCATGCTCGATCTTCTGGCCCAGCTCGAGCGACCGCTGCCTCGAGCGCTCGATCGCCCGCCCTGCATCCTCATGGCGACCGGCGAACGCATAGAGCTCAGCTAGGTGGTCCTCGCCTGCACCTTCCTGGGGGAACCGGGCGAGCCCCTGCTCCGCTCGAACGATCGCTTCCTCGACCGGCGTCGTCCCGTAGGCGAGCGCAGCAGCGAGTCCACGGACGGCCCAGACGGCGTCTCGACGGATGTCCGCCGTGGTGGCGCACTCGAGCAGTTGACTCGAGGCTTCGCCGACCAGCGCAAAGTTGGAACGCACGAAGCCGATCTCGATGACTGCCCGCCATGCCCGGGCCAGCGACTCGGCGTCGCCCAGCCGCTCGAGCTCGGCGATCGCCTCTTTCGCCTCGAGCAGCGCCCCCTCCGTTCCCTGCGTCGGGTCGATCCTGACCAGGATCGCCAGCTCGTCCATCCGAGCACGCAACCACACGCCGCGTTGCTCGGTCGGTGCCGCCACCGACTGCGCCCGGCGCAAATATTCGAGCGCCAGCTGCGCGTCGCCGGCCTGGTAGATCGAGCTGCCCAGGACGGCCAGCAACTCGGGCACGAGTGGATCGGCTTCCGGCAGAAGCCTGGCCGCCCGCTCCAGGAGGGCGCGCGTGGCGGCATCGTCCCCCCGAGCATGTGCCTTCCGCCCGGCCTCGCCGAGCAGGCGTCCGACGCGCAGCGCAAGCGCGTCGGTGTGCCCGTCCTGGAGGAGCAGCTCCACGCGGTAGCGGTGAGCCTGCTCGAGGTGATAGGCGAGGATCTCGCGCGGGGCGTCCTCGCCGAGTCGTGACTCGAGCCAATCCGCAACGCGCTCGTGCAGGTCGCCGCGCACCCGTTTCGGGATCGACTCATAGGCTGCGTCGCGGATCAGGGTGTGGTCGAAGCGGAATGCATCGTCGCCCGGAAGTTGGGCGCGGTCGGGTCTGATGAATTCCTTGCGCACCAGGCTGAGCAGGTGGCCGCCCAGCCCCGGGCGGGCGCTCTCCGGCAGCAGCTCGCGCACCGAGCTGAGGTGGAACACGCGTCCCTCAACAGAGGCGCGCTCGATCACGGCCCGCTCTTCGGGCTCGAGACCATCTATACGCGCCGCCAGCACCGCCTGAATGGTGGGCGGGATCTTCGGCGCGCGCCCGGCGCTCTCCGCCTTGTGCGCGATGAGCTGCTCCACGAAGAACGGATTCCCATTCGCCGCTTCGACGATCGCCTGGGTTTCAACTGAAGACCCGCCCAGCTCTTCGACGAGAGCAACTGTCTCGGCACGTGCAAGCGGCTTGAGCGCGATCATGGTGGCGTTCGGCCCGAGCGCCGCCCAGCCGGGCCGGGCGTCGAGCAGTTCTGGCCGCCCGGTGCATAGCAGGAGCAGTCCTGCGTCGCGGGCGAAGGTTGAAATGTACTCGACGAGGTCGAGCAGGGTCGGCTCGGCCCAATGGATGTCGTTCAACACCACGATTAGCGGCCCGGCCTGGGCGAGCGTCTCGAACAACCGGCGGAAAGCCCACGCGATCTCTTCCGAAGAAGCGGTCGCCCCGCCCGTTCCGAGCGCCGCCGCAATCCGGGCGGCAGCGAACTCCGCCGCCTGGTCACCGCCCAGCGCCGCGTCGACGTTGCCGACCTGGGCGACGATCTCCGCCAGAGGCCAGTACGTGATCCCCTGGCCGTACGACAGACAGCGCCCGATCAGGACTCGCGCGTCGGCGCGCCGCACAAGTTCGCGCACCAGCCGCGACTTGCCGATCCCGGGCGGACCCATGATGGTCGCCAGCCGGGGAGAGCGCTCCACGGTCGTCGTGGTGAGGAGACTCCGAAGCGTCTCGAGCTCGCGTTCGCGACCGACGAACGCGCCTTCGTCCCGCCGGGCGAAGCTGGAACCGCCGGGATCAACCTCGAGCAGTCGGTGGGCGCGCACAGGCTCGGCCTTCCCCCTAAGGGTGAGTGGCTCGATCGGCTCGGCGCGGATCAAGCCGCGCACAAGCGACTCGGTGGCCTCGCCGATGAGCACCTCTCCCGGGCCAGCGGCCTGTTCGAGTCGGGCAGCTACGTTGACCGCATCGCCTGTCACGAGCGTCTCGCCGCCTCCCGCGAAGACTTCGCCGGTGTTGATGCCGATTCGGACCTGGAGGCCCAGCGCCTGGACCGCTGCCCTCGCCTCGAGCGCCGCACGCGCCGCGCGGAGCGCATCGTCCTCGTGAGTCTGCGGGAGGCCGAAGAGCGCCATCACCGCATCGCCGATGAATTTTTCGACTGTCCCGCCGTTGCGTTCTATGGCGGCGCGCAATTCGGCGTGGTAGCGACTCATCGCCTCGCGAAGCAGTTCCGGATCGGCACAGTCGCCGAGGGATGTCGAGCCCACCATGTCGCAGAAGAGAACGGTAACGGTCTTCAGCACGCCCGCCGCACGCTGGTCGGAGAGCAGGCCACCGCACGCATTGCAGAACCCTGCCCCGGGCGGGTTCTCCTGGCCACAATGCGAACAGACGAGCACGGCTCCGAGGCTGTGAGTCAACCTGCCGGACGCTGGAGAGTTTGCCACTCGATCTGAAGTCTAGGAGCTAGCCAATGCTAAGCAGCTCGTCTTCGCGCTCCACCCGGGCGCCGATCTCTACCCGGATGTCTTCGACGACACCTGGTTGGGGCGCACGGATCTCGTTCTCCATCTTCATCGCCTCGATCGCCAGCAGGCGCTGGCCGCGTTCGACCTTCTCGCCCACTCCGACCCACAGTCGGACGACCCGGCCGGGGATCTGGGCGCGCAGTGTCAGGCGCGCCGTGGCGTGATGCACGGCCGCCGAGCGCGCAACGCGCTCGCGAAGCTCAGCGCGGACCGCCGGTTCGGTCGCGGCCTCGAACAACCAGCCGTCGACCACGACCTCGAAACGGCGAATGCCGTCGGCGCGGTCCCCCGCCGTCATAGGCAGCGGGCTGACGTGCTCGCCCCGGCGCGCCGGCTCGAATGACGCGATCTCCGCTTCGTCGGGCTGGATCACGAGGGGCACGGCCTCGATGGTCACGCGAGTCCGTCGGGGGCCCGTCACTCGAGCCGCTCCGTGGCTTCCTGGATTCCAGCGCGCCACCACGAGTCGTCCGCTCGACCGTCCCCGTCTGCCGGCGGTGGAGCGGCCTCCGTTGACGACGAGGTAGCAGCCACCGCTGCCAGCTCGGCTGCTCGCAGCGCCGCGACCGATACAAGCTCAAGGGGCTGCCACAGCCGGTCGACGAGGTCTGTCGATAGCCCAGTGGCGTCGGCGAAGTCGGGCTGGTGAAGCAGCCAGCGATCGAACGGCAGCGTGGTCTGGATACCTCCGACCTCCAGCTCGTCGAGCGCGCGGGCCAGGCGGGCGAGAGCCTCGGGCCTGTCCTCGGCGACGACCAGGAGCTTGGCGATGAGCGGGTCGTAGTGCTCGCTCACCTCGCTCCCCTCCTCCACGCCGGCGTCAACGCGCACCCCGGGGCCCGTTGGCGGCCGCCAACGGGTGACCCGACCAGGCGCAGGTGCGAAATGGAGCCCTGGATGCTCCGCACTGAGCCTGATCTCGATCGCGTGCCTCTCCGGGGCGGCGGCGCGACCGGCCGCAGCCAGGGCTCGCGCCGAGATCGGGTGACCCGCCGCGATCCAGAGTTGCTCGTGGACGAGATCGACGTCGGCGACGAGCTCGGTGACGCCGTGCTCGACCTGGAGGCGGGCATTGACCTCGAGGAACCAGAACTCACCATCCGGCGAGAGCAGGAACTCCGCCGTAGCCGCATTGCGCAGTCCAACCGTCGAGGCGACATTGACGGCCAACCCGTGCAGGTGTCGGCGCTGCTCCGTGGTGAGCCCAGGTGCCGGCGCTTCCTCGACGAGCTTCTGGTGGCGCCGCTGAACCGAGCAGTCGCGCTCGCCCAGGGCGACCACGTTGCCGTGGTCGTCACCGAGGAGCTGCACCTCCACGTGCCGCGCCCGCTCGACGAAGCGCTCGAGGTAGACCGACCCGTCGCCGAATGACGCAGCGGCTTCGCGCGACGCCGAGGTGACTGCTTCGTCCAGTTGGTCGAGGCCGTCCACGCGACGCATTCCCCGGCCGCCGCCGCCAGCCGCGGCCTTGACGAGTAGTGGCCAGCCAATCCGTTTTGCCTCAGCTCGCACTTGCGCTGTCCCGTCATCTGTCGCGAGGTCGATCGGCTCGAATGTCCCTTGCACAACCGGCACGCCGGCGGCGGACGCCCGGCGACGAGCGGCAAGCTTGTCGCCCAGCTGGGCCAGCGTCTCGGGCGCGGGACCGATGAAAACGATGCCGGCCGCAACGCACGCCTCGGCGAGCTCCGGTTGTTCCGACAGGAATCCATACCCCGGGTGGATGGCCTGCGCGCCGCTCGACCGGGCTGCTTCGACCACTCGGTCCACCAGTAGGTAGCTCTCGGTCGCCGGCGCCGGTCCGATGTGAACCGAGGTGTCGGCGGCCCGGCGGTGCAGGGCATCCGCATCTGCGTCGCTGTACACGGCAACGGTTTCGATCCCCAGCTCGCGACACGCGCGGATGATCCTGATGGCGATCTCGCCCCGGTTCGCGATGAGCACCCTTTTGAAGGGCCGCTCGGTGTCTTTGCGCAAACACACCTCAGAGAGGAATGTTGCCGTGCTTGCGCGGGTGGTTGGCCTGGCGCTTGCCGTCGAGCATCTGGAGCGCGGCGATGACGCGGGGGCGCGTCTCCGATGGAAGGATCACGTCGTCGATATACCCCCGCCCGGCGGCGATGTATGGGTTGGCGAAGCGCTCCTCGTATTCGTGGGTCAGTCGCGCGCGCTCGGCCTCGACGTCACTCGCCGCGGCCAGCTCGTCGCGGAAGATGATGTTGACCGCGCCCTCGACGCCCATCACCGCGATGCGTGCCGATGGCCATGCCAGGTTCACGTCGCCGCGGATGTGCTTGCTGCTCATGACGTCATAGGCGCCGCCGTATGCCTTGCGCGTGATCACGGTCACCTTGGGAACGGTCGCCTCGGCATACGCGTAAAGGAGCTTGGCGCCGTGACGAATGATGCCGCCGTGCTCCTGGCCGACCCCGGGCAGAAAACCGGGCACGTCCACGAACGTCAGCAACGGAACGTTGAACGCGTCGCAGGTGCGCACGAAGCGGGCCGCCTTGTCGGACGCGTCAATGTCGAGGGCGCCGGCGAGAACCGCGGGCTGATGAGCGACGATGCCGACGCTTCTCCCGCCGACGTGCGCGAAGCCGACGATGATGTTCGCCGCCCACGCCGGCTGAATCTCGAAGAAGTCCCCATCGTCGATAACTCTCGTGATCACCTCGTGCATGTCGTAGGGCTGCGCTGGCTCACTCGGGATGACGTCGTCGAGCGCCGCATCTCGTCGATCGGTCGGATCGGATGTCTCGCGCATGCGTGGTCGAGTCAGGTTGTTCTGTGGCAGGTGATCGAGGATGCGCCGGCAGAAAGCCATGGCCTCGGCCTCGTCGCGCGCCGCGAGGTGAGCGACGCCGCTGACCGATGTGTGGATCGAGGCACCGCCGAGACGCTCGCGGTCCACGTCCTCGTGGGTGACTGTCTTCACCACCTCGGGACCGGTGACGAACATGTAGCTCGTACCCTCGACCATGATCGTGAAGTCGGTGATGGCCGGCGAGTAGACAGCGCCACCGGCACACGGTCCGAGCACCAGGGAAATCTGCGGCACCACACCAGATGCAAGAGTGTTGCGCAGGAAGATGTCGGCATACCCGCCGAGCGAGACGACTCCTTCCTGGATCCGCGCGCCGCCTGAGTCATTGAGCCCGATGATCGGCGCGCCAACACTTACCGCGAGATCCATGATCTTGCAGACCTTCTCGGCGTGAGCCTCGGAGAGAGATCCGCCGAAAACGGTGAAGTCTTGGCTGAATACGAATACCAGTCGGCCGTCGATGGTCCCGTGGCCGGCGACTACTCCGTCACCCAGATAGCGCTCGCGTTCGAGGCCGAAGTCGGTGGCGCGGTGAGTGACGAAGGCGTCGAACTCGACAAAGGACTCCGCGTCGAGCAGCAGATCAAGCCGTTCGCGCGCGGTCAGCTTTCCGCGATCGTGCTGCTGGGTGATGCGTTCCTCTCCCCCGCCGAGGCGCGATTGTTCGCGCAGCGAGAGCAGTCGCTCGACTTCTTCGCGCTTTGCCAACGCGCGCCTCCAAGATCCAGGACGGAGTTGATTGGTTGGGAATCGCTCGGGACGGCCTATCGTAGCGCCGACAGATGTCCACAGATTCGGTGAACAACTCACCCATCCTGTGGATAACCGGACTGTGTGGCACGACGCTTTCTTGCTAGATTGAGCCGCGCAGGAGGAGGCGCAGCCGTTGGCAAGAATCATCGCCATCGCGAATCAGAAAGGCGGCGTCGGTAAAACGACAACCGCGATCAACCTCGCCGGCTCGTTGGCCGAGCAGGGATTTCGCGTTCTGTGTGTCGACATGGATCCGCAGGCGAACCTCACGGTCGGGCTCGGAATCAACCTGCGCAATGTCGAGAACTCCATGGCCGAGGCGCTGATTGACCCAGGCGTGAAGCTCGACGAGATCATCCTGCCGACGCAGACCGCCGGGGTTGACGTCGCGCCCGCGACTATCGACCTTTCCGCCACAGAGACCGTGCTGTTCAGCGCGATCGGTCGCGAGCACGCCCTGCGCGAGGCGCTCGAGGCATCTGCCACGGACGACTACGACTACGTCCTGATCGATTGCCCGCCGACGCTGGGGCTGCTTACCCTCAACGCGCTGGTCGCCGCCGAAGGGGTGATCATCCCGGTCCAGACCCAGTACTACGCCCTGAAGGGCTTCAGCGCGCTCACGAACGTGATCAACCAGATCAAGGCAAAGGGCCTCAACCCGCGTCTGCGCGTGCTCGGCCTGCTGCCGACGTTTTACGACTCGCGCACTCTGCTCGGCCGCGACATGCTCCAGGAGCTGCGCGACATGGGCGACCACCACATCTTCGAGAACATGATCAAGCAGACCGTCAAGCTCGGCGAGGCACCTTTGGTTGGCCGGCCGGTGACGTCCTACGCGGGGAACTCGGATGCCGCCCGCGCATATCGCGGGCTGGCACGGGAGGTGATCGAACTTGGCTAGGCCGGATTTCCGCAGCACCGCCGCGCGACGGCTGGCCGAGGAGCGAGATCTCTCACCTGCCGTCTTGAGCCTCATATCTCCGGAGGGAAACGAGCGCCCGTTGGGCGTCCGCAACATCCCCCTGGACCGGATCGTGCCCAATCCCGATCAGCCACGAATGACATTCGACGAGGACGCCCTGGCCGAGCTGGCCGCCTCGATCACCGAGCACGGCGTCCTGCAACCAATCCTCGTCCGCCCCACCGACGAGTTGCAGCGCTACCAGTTGGTCGCCGGCGAGCGACGCTGGCGCGCTGCACGGGTGGCGGGCCTGCGCGAGGTGCCGGCACTGATCGAGCGGTTCGACGACGACACAGCCCTCGAGATCGGGATCATTGAAAACCTCCAGCGCGAGGATCTGTCGCCGCTCGAGGAGGCGATGATCTACGACCGGATGACCCACGAGCACGGCTACAGCGTCCGGCGGCTCGCCCAGAAGCTGGGCAAGGACAAGGGCTACATCGAGAACAGGCTGCGCCTCGCCGGTGCCCCGACCGAGATCAAGCAGCTCGTGTCTTTGCGCAAAGACACCCTCTCCCACGCGTATGAGCTATTGAAGGTCGAGGACCCGAAGAAGCGCCGGCGGCTGGCCGAGCAGGTCGCGTCAGGCGAGTTGAGCCTGGTCAAGCTGCGCGAGAAGATCGAGGGCCGACCGCGGGTCGCCCGGGAGCCGGCCGCTGTCAAGGAAGCCGACGAGGCGGAGTCGGTCGCACAGGAGATCGAGCCGACACCCGTCCGAAGACACGACGGGGCGCTTCGCGACGACGCGCTCATCGACGCCAAGCAGATGCTGGCAGACGCGCTCGATCAACTGGCGATCGTTCTCGCCTCTGCGTCGGTGCTTGCGGAGATCCGCGATGTCGACCGCCAGAACCTCGCCAAGTACCTGACGATCGCGAAGCTCCGGCTCGAGAACGCCATCACCGTGGTCCGCAGCGGCAAGCCACTCGAGCACTAGC